>CAZHBB010000115.1:0-9183 GCA_964530185.1 uncultured Anaerolineales bacterium | reverse complement strand
GTCGCCGCAATCCAAAGACACGGTTCCAAAAGGAGGTTGTGATGCAGTGGCCACACGCGCCGTCCCACTGGCTGTTTGGACCGGGTATTTACATCGTCACAGCCAGCACTTACAGGAAGGTACCCCGCCTGAGCCCGCCCGCCCGCAAGGACTTCTTCCAGCAATCGCTCTTCGCGATTGCCGCCGAGTTCGACTGGCACCTGCGGGCCTGGGCCATCCTCAACAACCATTACCACTTCATCGCCGTCTCCCCCGAAGACCCCGGCACCCTCCGTCGTCTCATCGGCAAACTACACATGACCACTGCTAAGGCATTCAACCTGCAAGACCAGCGACCCGGCCGCAGAGTGTGGTTTCAGTACTGGGACACGCGTATCACTTACCAGAGATCCTATCTGGCGCGGCTGAACTACGTCAACAACAATCCTGTTAAGCACGGGCTGGCGACTAACGCGGAGAATTACCGTTGGTGTTCGGCGGCATGGTTCAGCCAGAACGCGCCAGCATCGTTTGTGGCGACTGTCAGGCGGTTTCCGACTGACAGGGTAAACGTTTACGATGCCTTCTAAATTTGGACTGCGGCATCGTGATGCCGCTATCAAAGCGGCGACACGTCGCCGCAATCCAAAGCGGTGATACGTCGTAGTCCAAAGGGTGCCGCTCTAGTCGAGGGCGGGCCGGGCCCACGATGCCGCTTTCAAAACGGTGACATGTCACCGCAATCCAGAGTCGAGCTTACCCTTCCCCTACGGGCACCACCAGGTCGACGAAGGTCGGTGGCTGGCCGGGCCGTAGCGCCACCAGGCCGCGGTTCGACAGGTGCAGCGTCTCCAGCACGATCAGTGCCAGCAGGCTGATGGTCATCTCCACCGACGGGTGCGGGCATCCGGCCGCCTTCAGCCCGGCCTCGATGGCCTCTACCCGCTCCGCCACCACCGCCGCCGGATCGAGCGCCATCAGCCCACCCAGCGGCAACGGCAGCCGCGCCGCCACCTCGCCGTTCACCACCACCGCCATCCCGCCGTCCATCTCGATCACCGCGTTGGCTGCGGCAACCATGGCTGCGTCATCGGTGCCCAGCACCAGCAGGTTGTGGCAGTCATGCGACACCGTGGAGGCAAAGGCTGCACCGGGTGCGAACCCCAGCCCGCGCACAAACCCCGCACCGTGCGTGCCCGTCGCACCCTCGCGCGGCGCGTGACGGTAGAAGACGAGTGCCTTCACCAGATCGGCTGCCGGGTCGGCCACCAACTCCGGTCCGGCCCCACGGTCCACCGCCGTCATGGTCACGATCTCCTCTTCGGTGTGCACCATGCCCGGCACCACACGCATTGCGCGCACCTTTACCGGTCCCGCCTGGGGCGCCGGTATGCGCAGGTCTGCCGCCGTCAGCGGTGCCAGGTGCACCGAGTGGACCGCCCAAGACGGATACTCATAGGGCGCCAGCTCCACCGTCAGCTTGCCCCCGGCGGCCACCCGCACCCCGTCGCAGTAGACCTCGTCGATGGTCAGGTTCACCAGATCGCTGACGATCAGAATGTCCGCAGCCCGCCCGGGGGAGATGCTACCGATCCAGCGCGCCCGCTCCAGGAGCTGCGCCGCGTTGATCGTCGCCATCTGAATCGCCAGGATCGGCAGCACGCCCTGCTGGATCGCCTTCCGCACCACCCGGTCTATGTGCCCCTCGCTAACCACCGTAGCGGACGTCACGTCATCGGTGACCAGGGTGAAAAGCCGGGTATCCAGACCCGGGTTATCGGTCACCGCGCGGATCAGATTGGGCATGTCGAGCCATGCCGAGCCGTAGCGTTGCTGCACATAGCAACCGAGCTGCGCCCGCCGCAGGGCTCCCTCGGCCGTCGTGCCCTCGTGATCGGCCGTGATCCCCGCCGCGACGAAGGCGTTCAGGCCGGGGTCGAACGCCAGGCTGGCGTAGTGGCCCGTCAGCACCTTGCCCGCCTCCAGCGATGCGCGGGTGATAGCGTGGACTGCCGGGTCGCCGTAGATCAGGCCGGGGAAGTTCATCTGCTCGCCCTGCAGCGCGGCCCACCCCTCGGCGTAGGCACGTGCCACCTCCTTATCGGTGATCACCGCCCCGGCGTCCTCAAAGCCGGGGATGGAGGGCACGCATACCGGCATCGCCACCAGCACCTTGAGCGGCAGCCCCTCCGCCGCGTCGTGGAAGAGCCGCACCGCCTCCAGGCCGAAGACGTTGGTCAGCTCGTGGTTATCGCAGGCGATGGTCGTGGTGCCATGGGGCAGCACCGCAGCCGCGAAGTGGCGCACGTCCACCATGGCGCTTTCCACATGGTCATGGGTGTCGATGAACCCCGGGACCAGATAGCGTCCGCCAGCGTCCACCACCTTGGTGTCGGGCCCGACGGGGATGTGGCTGGTATCGCCCACATAGGCGATCAGCCCGTGGCGCACCGCCACGTCCACTCCTTCCTGGATGCGCGCGATGTTGACATTGACCAGCCGGCCGTTCTTGATGATCAGATCGGCCGGCTCGCGTCCCATCGCCGTCGCCACCACGTCCTGCGTCACGTCCGCCAATGCCACGCGTCGATGCACGTAGCTCGCTGCCATCATCCTTCCTCCTGTGAATCGGTTAATAGCTTCACAACAGAGGGCACAGGGCAAAAGCCCCTGTCCCCTCTCTATGAGTTCAGTACGTGATCACACGCTCGAGTTGCTTGGCTGCCGCCACCCAGCGCCCCACCTCATCGCGTCCTGGCATGCGACGCACCAGCTTCTTCTCAGCGTTCACCTCGCGCAGCTTAGCGTACAGGTTGTCGGGGTTGCGCTGCGCCAGTTCGGGGACGGTGTCCACTCCAGCGGCCTCCAGCAGGTCGGAGTATTCCTCGCCAATCCCCTTGATGCGGAACAGATCGGCACGGTTCACCCACTTGAGGATCAAGTCAGGGCTAATGCCCGTCGCCTCGGCCAGCCCGCGACGGCCGGCGGGCGTCGCGCCCTTGGCGAGGAGCGCCTCCGTCGTCTCAATCCCCACTTCGGCCAGCTTGGCCGCGTAGATTGCACCGATCCCCTCAATTGCTTCTATTTTAGCCATAGAACCACCTCCCACTATGTTGGTTTGGGTAGACTATGCGCCAAGATTCGTCAGTTGTCAACCAAAGCTAGAGCAACGTGACGGCTTACCATTCGGTCAGGAGACCCAAGGAGCATCCAATAGAAGCTGGTGCACATCCTTTTCCCAGAGGTCCAGCATCACCACTATGGCACGATCGTTGCTTCAGAAGAGTTATGACCGACCACGGGCGCGAGCTAGCTGTTTTGACGTCAACCGGCTTACCCTGGGATGAGGTCTGTCAGTTGTGTTGTCTGTTGTCTGACATTATAATCAGGGTGGAGGTGAATCTGCACATGGTAATCGAAGATCTCCCTCGGGTGCTTTCTACATATGAGCAGGTGGAACAGGCTCTTTCCAGGTTGGTCGAGCATCTAAAGCCCGGCGACCAGTTCCCCTCTGAGCCAGAGCTTGCACGTCAACTTGGGGTCTCGCGCGCCACGCTGCGCGAGGTCCTGCGCACCTTCACCGAACGCGGTATCCTCATCCGCCGTCAGGGTATCGGGACCTTCGTGGCCTCCCGGCTACCGTTGTTGGAGGCGGGGCTGGAGGTGCTGGAGAGCCTAAACCGGATGGCGCAGCACCGCGGTCTCACGACACAGGTCTCACACCTGACGGTGGTGGAGCGCCAACCCACGGAGGATGAAGCCCTCCATCTGGGCCTGGTGGGGACGCCAGTGCCGGTATTGGTGGTGGACCGCGTGATCTCCATCGAGGACAGGCCGGTGGCCGACCTTCGGGATGTGGTGCCGGTGACCTACCTGTCGGTAAAAGACCTGGGAGTCGACTTCCAAGGGTCAGTGCTGGACATCCTGTTGCAACGGGGGGATCCGCTGTTGGGGATCTCACGCACGGAACTCACGGCCATCGGGGCGACAGCCGCGCATGCCCGACGGCTGAACCTGAAGCCTGGTACCCCCCTGCTCAAGTTCGTCGCACAGCTTTACACCTATGACGAGCAGATTGTGGATTACTCCATGAGTGTATTCGTGCCCGGCTATCTCCGTTTCCACGTTATCCGCCAAGTGCGGACCTGACGGTGCAGAGAGGATCCTGAATCTGAGAGTCAAGGAGGCTAAACATGGACCCTAAGGATTTTGCGGCTACTGAGGCTGCTGTGGCCCAGGAGGTGGAGCGTGTCAGTGGAGCTATCGTCACCTTCCTACGGGAGATCGTGGCGATTCCCTCGATGGATGCTCAGATCGAGGCTGTGGGGCGTCGTGTACAGGCTGAGATGGACCGCCTGGGCTTCGACGAGACCTGGTTCGATCGCATGGGCAATATCGTGGGCCGGGTGGGAAACGGCCCACGCGTGATCCTGTTCGACAGCCACATCGACACGGTGGGCATCGGCGACCCCGACGAATGGGAGTGGGACCCCTTCCAGGGCAAGGTGGAAGACGGAGTATTCTACGGGAGGGGGGCTTGCGACGAGAAGGGAAGCACGCCCGGCATGGTCTACGGCCTGGCCATCGCCAAGAAACTGGGCCTGCTGGAGGGCTGGACGGCCTATTACTTCGGAAACATGGAGGAGTGGTGCGATGGCCTGGCACCGCGCGTGTTGGTAGAGGACGAAGGTATCCGTCCGGACTTCGTAGTGGTGGGAGAGCCCACCAAGATGCAGGTCTACCGCGGGCACAAGGGCCGGGTGGAGATGCGGGTGGTAGCTAGAGGCCGCAGCGCCCACGCTGCCAGCAACGAGATGGGCGACAACGCCATCTACAAGATTCTGCCTGTCATCGAGGCCATCAGCAAGCTGGAGCCCGAGTTGGGCGACGACCCCTTCCTGGGCCATGGCAAGATCACGGTCACCGACATGGAGGTGGATACGCCTAGCATCAATGCGGTGCCCAACCGCTGTGTCGCCTATATCGACCGGCGGTTGACCTTTGGGGAAGACCCAATGGCCGAGATCGAACGGATACGTTCACTGATCCCGTCCGCCAACCGGGAGGCCGGCGATATCGTGGTCGAGTTGCTGCGCTACGACACCCCAAGCTACACCGGTTTCGTCAAGGTGGTGGACAAGATTTTCCCCGCCTGGGCGTTAGAGGAGGAGCACCCGTTAGTGCAAGCAGCACTGACGACCTGTCGTGCCATCGGGCTACCGGATCATCGGCCAGGCAAGTGGGACTTCAGCACCAACGGTATCTATTGGGCAGGCTATGCCGGCATCCCCACGGTGGGGTTCGCGCCGGGCGACGAGAAGACGGCCCACACAGTACTGGACAGCGTCCCCATTGCCGACGTGGTCAAGTCAACAGCGTTCTACGCGCTGCTGCCGGGGGTGCTCGCATCGCAGCTTGGATAAGTGATACCCTGACGAGGATTTAGCCGCGGAGGGCGCAGAATAAAAGATAAGGCTCTGCGGTCTCTGCGGTCGAGGCCTAGCCATACTTACACCTTATTGAGGAGGTAGCAATGAAGACGTTTCTGAGGGGTCGAGATTTGATTTCGGATTTGGATTTCTCGAAGGAAGAGGTCGAGACAGTGCTGGAGGTAGCCTGGGACCTCAAGCGTAAGCGGGCAATCGGTGAGCCACATCCTCTGCTGCGCGACAAGACCCTGGCCATGCTCTTCTTCTTCACCAGTACCCGCACCCGCTCCTCGTTCGAGGCCGGGATGGCACAGCTTGGCGGACATGCGGCATTCATCGATTGGCGAACCACGCAGATCTCCCATGGCGACACAGCTCGCGAGATCGGCGAGATCTTGGGACGCTACTTCGACGGCATCGCGATCCGCCAGTGTGACTGGAAGGTAGGCAACGCCTACATCAACGCGGTGGCCGAGGCCTCGCGTGTGCCGGTGCTGAGCATGCAGGATGATATCTACCACCCCTTCCAGTGCCTGGCCGACCTGATGACGATCATGGAGAAGAAGGGGCGTGACCTGCGTCGCAAGAAGATCGTGGTCTCGTGGGCCTATGCGTCCTCGTACCTCAAGCCCATCTCCGTGCCGCAGTCGTTGATCCTGCAGATGCCGCGTTTCGGGATGGATGTGACACTGGCCTACCCCGAGGAGTTCATGCTCATGCCGGAAATCGTAGATGAAGCGCGCGGCCTGGCCCGTAAGTACGGCACAGCTTTCGAGATCGTGCACGATATGCGCGAGGGCTTCAAGGACGCCGATGTCGTCTATGCCAAGTCATGGGGGCCGCTGCTGACCACCGACGACCCGGAGGAGGGCAAGCGCCTGCAGGACAAGTACCAGGACTGGATCACCGACAGCGAGAAGATGCGGCTGGCCAAGCCCGACGCCATTTACATGCATCCGCTGCCGGCTGACCGTGACATCGAGGTGACCAGCGAGGTGATGGACGGGCCGCAATCGGTGGTCTTCGACCAGGCCGAGAATCGCCTGCACGTCCAGAAGGCGACGATGGCGTTGACGATGTGGTAGACTGGGGTAGACCTTACCCCCCAGGATGCCTGTGATCCATACCTGAACTTCCAAGGAGTAGACCTGTGACACAAGCACGATGGGCTGTGATCGCGATCGGGGGGAACTCGCTGATCAAAGACAAACAGCATCAGACGGTAGAGGATCAATACCAGGCAGCCAAGGAGACCTGCTATCATATCGTGGATATGATCGAGGAGGGTTGGGACGTTGCCATCGGGCATGGCAACGGACCACAGGTGGGCTTCATCCTACGGCGTTCGGAGATCGCCGCTAAGGTGGCGGGTATGCATGAGGTACCGTTGGATGCCTGCGGAGCCGACACGCAGGGCGCTCTGGGCTACGCGCTGCAGCAGAACCTGCAGAACGAGTTTCGGCGGCGCGGCATCGCCAAGAGTGCCGCTACGGTGGTGACGCAGGTGCGCGTGGACCCCGACGACCCCGCCTTCACCAACCCCACCAAACCCATCGGCAGCTTCATGGACGAGGAGGAGGCGCGCCGGCGGGCCGAGCAGGACGGCTGGGCGGTGGTGGAGGACGCGGGCCGTGGCTGGCGCCGGGTGGTACCCTCCCCCGAGCCGCAGGAGATCATCGAGCTAGACGCCATCCGTGCCCTCCTTTCGACCGGCATCATCACCATCGCCGTAGGAGGCGGAGGGATCCCTGTTGTGCGCCATGCCAACGGCGACCTGCGGGGGGTAGCGGCAGTCATCGACAAGGACTATGCTTCCTCGCTGTTGGCCCAGCTCCTGGGGGCAGAGCTTTTCCTGATCTCCACCGCCGTGGAGCAGGTCTACCTCAACTTCCGTCAGCCCAACCAGCGCCCGATCCACGAGATGACCGCCCTGCAGGCCAAGCAGTACCTGGCCCAAGGGCACTTCCTGAAGGGAAGCATGGAGCCCAAGATCCGGGCCTGCATACGCTTCCTGGAGGCTGGGGGCAAGCTGGCGATCATCACCGACCCGGCGCATATCACGGCTGCGCTGCACGGTGAGACAGGCACTCGCATTGTGCCCGGCTAGTCAGGGGCGCGCCCGAGATGGAGAGAATAGTGCGCCCTAAAGAAGAGGGTATGGATCACGTCATCGGCCTGCAATGCATGCTCTGTGGCGCGCTCTATCAAGTGGAGGAGGTGGCCTACGTCTGCCCCAGGCATGGGCATGCAGGCATCCTCGATGTGCGCTACGACTACGAGCGCCTGCGGGCGCGCCTGAGTCCTGAGGCGCTGCGCGCCAGCCGCGAGATGAGCCTGTGGCGCTACAAACCGCTGCTGCCCGTGCGGCCTGACGCATCGGTTCCCCCACTGCGGGTGGGCTGGACCCCGCTCTACGCGGCACCACGGCTGGGCGCTCCGCTGGGCCTGCGACGGCTGTGGGTGAAAGATGATGGGATGAACCCCACCGCATCCTTCAAGGATCGGGCCTCGGCTCTGGCAGTGGTCAAGGCGCAGGAGGCCGGGGCCCGGGTGGTGACCACGGCCAGCACCGGCAACGCGGCGGCGGCTCTGGCCGGATTGGCAGCGCGCGTAGGACTGCGCGCCATCGTCTTTGTGCCCCAGGACGCGCCCCGCGCGAGGATCGCTCAGCGTCTAGGCGGTGGGGCAACGGTGCTGCGGGTAGATGGCAGCCATGGCGGTGCCGTTGACCTGACACTGCGGGTCGCGGAGGCATTCGGCTGGTATAATCGCAACACGGCTTACAACCCTTACATGACAGAGGGCAAGAAGACCGCCGCTTATGAGATCTGGGAACAGCTTGGCGGCCAGGTCCCCGACTGGATCTTCGTGCCAGTGGGGGATGGGTGCATCCTGGGTGGCATCCACAAAGGATTCAAGGACCTGCTGGCACTGGGCTGGATCGATCGAATGCCCCGGCTGGCCGGGATTCAGGCCCAGGGCGCCTCAGCCCTGGTGGACGCCTTTCGGCGCGGGCTCAGTGCCACAGAGATGCAGCCGGTGACCGCCCGTACGGTGGCTGATAGCCTCTCGGCCAACCTGCCGCGCGACCGTGCCAAGGCGCTGGCGGCGGTGCGTGAGACCGAGGGTGTCTTCCTCGCCGTGTCCGATGAGGAGATCCTGGCGGCGATCCCAACCATCGCGCGGGCGACGGGCGTCTTCTGTGAACCAGCCGCGGCAGCGGCCTATGCGGGCCTGGCACGGGCCGTGGCACAAGGGATAGTGGATTCCGAGGCGCGTATCGTCCTGTTGCTAACAGGCTCGGGCCTCAAAGACATCGACAGCGCCATGCGCACCCTCCCTCAGCCGCCGGTGATCCGTCCGACGGTGGAGGCTGTGCGCGAAGCGCTGCGCGACCATGAGCTTTGAACAAGGATAGGGGGAGACGAAAACTATGATCGACCTGACGATTGACCGCACAGGCCTGGCGCGGGCCGTGGCGCGTGCGCGGGAACGAAACATCATCATTCCCACGCTGGCCCAGCAGAAGGACCCTGCGTTGATCCCGGAGGCGATCCGTGAGGAGCTGCATCACATTGGGCTGTGGGACGTGCACCCGCGCAACCTTTTCCGCATCACCTGGAAGAACGAGCCGGTGGCCCATGGCGGGGACTTCGACGGCGTCAACTACGTGGAGATCCCGCCAGAGCTGACAGGCGTGGAGGCACGCATCTTCGCCCTGGTCGGCAAGTGGTTCCCGACCGGTTCGCACAAGGTGGGAGCAGCCCTCGGCTGT
>CAZHBB010000114.1:5701-9184 GCA_964530185.1 uncultured Anaerolineales bacterium | reverse complement strand
GAAGGATCCTGCCGACCAACGTTTGACACGCCCGTCTCCTCTCCTATCCTCCATGCCACGACAGGTCAGCCCAACGTCACACAGGAGGCAGACGATGGCGCTTCGCACATCCCACAAGCGAGTCCGCACGGCCGTGGCTCTGGCCCTCGCCCTGCTGCTGGGGCTGGCGCTTGGTGCAGCGGGCCTGGCGCTGGCGCTGACGCGGAGCGATGCGCTGCGGGCCTATCTACTGACGCTGCCCATGGCGCATGGGCCTCAGCGACCCGTGGAGGCGTTTGTGGAAGCGATCATCCGGGGCGATGAGGCCGCTGCCATCGCACTCTGGGAGGTGCCGTCCGAGCGCGATGACCTGGCCGAGCGACGTCGCCAGGTCATTGAGGCCCTGCATGCCGCGGGTATCGCCCCCCGCAACATGGTGCTGCACGTAGAATGGTGGAGGACCTGCTGCGAGCCGGGGGTCACCTGTGATCCCCGCAACGCTGGCGGCGCACGCCTGCGCGTCCAGTTCCTCGACGGGGAGGGGAAGCCGCTGCTCTACACCTTCGACGTCTTCACCCGGCGCCAGCCCTACTGGGGCGCCGCCGAGGGTTACCCATCCCGCGACTGGGTCATCCGCGATGTCTACCCCGAGGGGGAACCGCCGCTCTTCTGGCCCCTGGTCTACGAGGGTACCGTGCACCAGGTGACAGCTACATCCGCCGAACCCTGAACGTGTCGAAGAGCCCGGTTGCGCGGCCTACTGCACAATGACCAGCGGCACGGCCGGCCCACCGGGCCAGTGCTCCAGCTCGGGTACCGGGTCGTCGAACCAGACGCCGTATAGCTCCTGGTAGACACCAGCCTGCTCCAGCGCCATCAGCGACAGGTTCACCAGGTCGCGGAACGCCGAATCGCCCTGCGGCAGCACATAGCCCACCGGGCGGTAGGTGTAGCGCTGGTCGGTCACCGCATAGCCCGTCTGCTGGAAGTGAACGAAGAGCGCCGGCCGCCGTTCGCTGAGGATGGCCACGATCTCCCCGGCATGCAGCGCCTCTACCGCGGCCTGGAACGTGGGATAGCCCTGTGTCGTCAGGCCATACCGCCGGGCCAGCTCTGGTACCGCCGCCTCGGCGCTGCTGCCCACCACCACGCCAATCGGCTGACCGTCCAGCGCCGCCAGGTCCGTAGCTGGTGCCTCCGCCAATGAGAAGAGACTCACCCCGTCGTCGAGGATGGGCAGCGAGTGGTCAACCCGCAGCTCCCGCTCGCGCGACTGCACCCAATCGCCGGCCAACAGGTCCACCTCGCCACGCGCCAGACGCGCCAGGCCGTCGGCCTCATCGGCCAGCGGCACAAAGGTGACGGCCTCGCGGCTGCCCAGCCAGAGCTCCGCCAGCCGCTGCAACAGGCGCACCTCAAACCCTGTGGGGACACCATCGGCGCGGTCGGCGCTGTAGGGCCAGCGGTCCTGAAAATACCCCAGCGCCACTGTGCCCCGCTCCCGGATGCGAGCGACTACATCCAGCGTGCTGAGCTGCACCGGAGAGGCGTCGAGCGGCGGCACCGTGGCCGCCCCGGGCAACACGGCCACGGCAGGCGGCGAGGTATCGGGCAGCCAACGGGCGTAGAGCGCGTCCCGCGTGCCGTCGCGCACCATGTCCTCGAAGGTCAGGCGCACCAGGTCAGCGAAGAAGGGGTCATCCTGGCGGAAGGCCACGGCGTAGGGCTCGTAGGTCCAGCCGCCCACGATCTGCGTCCCACCCACCGTGCGGCGGGCGCGCTCCAGACGGTGACGGTGATCGGCATAGACGTCAATCTCGCGCCCCTGCAGCGCCGCCACCACATCGAAGAAGTGGTCGAAGGTCACGGTGGTGATCGAGACCGTGACCGAGCTCTCGAGCTGCCGCCGGCTGTCGGTCCAGCCCAGTACCCCCACCCGCTTGCCCTCCAGGTCGGCCAGACTCTGCACGCCGGTATCGGGGAAGGTGAGCAGCGCCATCCCGTCGTCGAAATAGGGCGGGCCGAAGTCCACCTGGGCCTCAGCCTCCTGTGTGTGCACCACCCCGGCCAACACCACGTCCACCGTGCCATCGGCCAGATGGGCCAGCGCCGTATCCGAACGCACCTGCCGGAAGCGCACCGCGTCGGGCGAGCCCAGCCAGCGCTCGACCAGTTGATGGGCCAGGTCGATCTCCAGACCTTCCAGTTGGCTGTCGGGCGTGACGTAGGAGAAGGGCTCCAGGTCATAGCGCACCCCCACCACCAACTCGCCCCGCGCCTCGATGCGGGCCGCGGTGGTCATCTCCGCCGGGAAGGTCGGTTCAGGGGTCGGCTGCACGAACGCGCCGGGGATCGGCGCCTCCTCGGTCGACAGGAATAACCCGGATATCTCATCGCATCCGACCAGAAGCACCAGCAACAGCAGCAGGCTCAGATTACGATATCTCAACCTTCGTCCTCCAGACAGGGGTTCGTCCCTCAACTATACCACAAAGCCAGGGTGATGGTTCTTTCTACCGCGGAGGGCGCAAAGGACGCAGGGAAACGGCCAAGAAACCTTCGCGCTTTTAGCGCCCTTGGCGGTTTATCCCCAGCACGGAGGACGGAGAGCCCGCGGGAAGACTAGATATACCCTCTGCGCTCTCATCGCTCTTCGCGGTTCACCTGTGGTTCATTCCCGTCGCCGAGGCCATGGAGTCCGCGCACGACGCGCTCCGGCGTGAACGGCAGACGATTGTACCAGATGCCCGTCGCCTGGCGCAGCGCGTGATGGAACGCCGAGGCCACGGCCAGGAAAGGCATCTCGCCCATCCCCCGCGCGCCCCAGGGACCGCGCGGGTCGGGGTTCTCCAGGATGATCGCCTCTACCTCTTCGGGGATATCGGCGATGGTGGGCATCAGATAGGTGCTCAGCGTGCGGGTGAGCGGCATTCCCTGCTCCACGACGAAGTGCTCCGTCATGGCCCAGCCCAGCGCCTGGACCACACCGCCCTCGATCTGGCCCTCCACCAGGCGGGGGTTGACGGCCTGGCCCACATCGTTGGCGCACACCAACCGCGGGATGGTGCAGACACCCGTCTGCACGTCCACCGCCACCTCCAACCCCACCGCCACGTAACCGTAGGCGAAGTTGGGATGGCCGTGGCCGGTCTCCGGGTCAAGGGGGGTGGTCTTGGGTGCCAGGTAAGTGGCCTCGGCGTAGGCCGGGCGCTCCTCCTCACGCCATTTGGTGAGTGCCGCCTTCGCCGCCTGGCGGATCGCGTTGCCGATCATGAACGTCATGCGTGAGGCCGAGACCGAACCAGCGCTCTGGGTGATTGCGGTGTCCACCGGCCGCAACTCCACTCGCTCGATGGGTACGTCCAACGCCTCGGCGAACATCTGGCGCACCACCGTGCGTGTCCCCTGCCCCACGTCGGCGCTGGCGGCATAGGCGATCACACGCTCGATCTCTGCGTCACCGTGCAGCTCTACCGCTGCCCAGGCGTTCTCCTGATAGCCGAA
>CAZHBB010000114.1:0-5601 GCA_964530185.1 uncultured Anaerolineales bacterium | reverse complement strand
CCTCGCCCACCAGGTTGCGTAGCCGCAACGCCACCGGGTCCATGCCCAGGGCCTCGGCCAGTTTGTTCATCTGCGACTCGGCGATGAAGTTGCCCTGCGGAGCACCGAAGCCACGGAAGGCCCCGCCGGGGATGTTGTTGGTATACGCCGCCAGCACGTCTGTCTTGACATTGGAAATGCGGTAGGGGCCATTGACCGTGAGCAACACGTTGCCCATCACCTTGTTGGTGGTGTAGATATAGGCCCCTGCGTCGGCGATCACCTCCGTCTCCGCCGCCAGCAGGTCACCGTCGCGCGTGGCTGCCCAACGGGCGTGGGCAAAGAGACGATGGCGCTTGTGGTGGCCCAGGATCGACTCCTCGCGGCTCCACACCACCTTGACTGGACGGCGCAATCGCAGCGCCGCCAATGCCAACACGATCTGCACCGACATATCCTCACGTCCGCCAAAGGCCCCGCCGATGGCGGGGTAGATCACCCTCACCTGATCCTCAGGCAGCGCCAGGGCGTGCGCGATCTGCGCCCGGTCCTCATGTGCCCACTGCCCTGCTACCACCACCGTCACCCGCCCGGCGTCGTCCAGATAGGCCACGCCTGCCTCGGGTTGCAGGTAGACATGCTCTTGAGCGGGTAGCTCGTAGTCCGCTTCTACCACTACGTCGGCCTGGGCGAAGGCGGCCGCTACGTCGCCACGACGGATGCGGTGACGCGAGACCAGATTGCCTTCGAAGACCAGTTCGGGATGGGCGGGCACGCCGGGATAGGGCGGGTGCAGGCGCGGCGCATCGGGCTGCAACGCCTGGCGCGGGTCCAGGACCAGCGGCAGGTCCTGGTACGTCACCTCGATCAAATTGCGGGCCCGCTCGGCGGTCTCCTCATCCTCCGCCACCACCACCGCCACCTGGTCACCCACAAAGCGCACCACGTCGGCGCCTTCCTTGCCGCTGCCCGGGCCGCACAGCACTGGCTGATCGGGGTACTGCAGGCCGTACTCGTTGACCGGCACATCGCGGGCGGTGAAGACCGCCACCACGCCCGGCAGCGCCTCGGCCGGGCCGGTGTCAATGGCCACCACGCGGGCGTGGGGTCGTCCGGCGAACAGGATCTTCATCACCAGGCCGCCATCCAGTTGGAAGTCACCTGGATAGAGCGCCTCGCCCGTCACCTTCTCCCGCGCCTCATACCGCGGCAGCGGCCGTCCCACGTAGTTGGTCTTCATGCCTCACTCCTCGTCCTACCGCCCGGCCTGGATCTCCAACCGCAGGATGCGGCGCAGTACCGCCACCGTCGCGGCGTAGGTTGGGTCCATGCCGTAATACGAAAGCCGGTGTGTGCCCAGGTTGCGGCCCTTACTGATGGGGGTGTCTGATGCGTAATGGAGGATCCCGATCTCAAAGGGCACCGGGTAGAGGTTCACGATCTCATCGCGCGGATAGCGTCGCGGCCGGATAAACTCGTAGAGCGCTGAGAGGTACGGCCCCGACTCCATCTCCACATCGGTGTAGCCCAGCCGCAGGAAAGCCTCCATGTAAGGCCGATTCTGCAGGAACGTCCCATGCACCGTCAGCGCTCGCTGGTTGTCCAGCACGTCGCCGTAGACCAGGTAAGGGGCTACGTCCCGCGCGGTGAGTACATTGTTGAACAGGTAGATGTTCCTGGAGTGTTCGTCGTACACTACGTTGGGGATCAACACGTCACCAATGCGACCGTTCAGGGTGGCTGCCTTGCCCATGATGTAGGCCCCACGCAGCTCCCCTACGTTCACGGCAATGCGCGACAGAAGATGGTAGGCGGCAAAGCCCAATGGGTAATCGATGTTAAGGATCACGGCCCGGCTCTTGCGCAGCCGCTCGAGCGGTAAGGTGTCGACCAGCCGTGCATCCAGGTCCTCGGGTCGTACCTTGGATAGCTCGATAAGCTGGACCTCGAGATCAAAGGTGTGCTGACTGGGGATGCGGGTCACGCCCCGCTCGGCCTCATAGGCCTCCCGCTCCCGCAGTAGGGCCTGCCCCTCGCCCGTCTCCAGGTATTTTTTGAGCACATAGTAGAGGAAGTTAGCCCAATTGCTGGGCACCTCACGACGCCGGATGCGTGCAGCCTCCCGCTGCAGGTCCGGGTCTGCCCCCGAGGCGACATAGGTCATCAGACGGTCCTGGTGTCGCTGGGCAAAGCCGGTCAGCATGTTGATCAGGCTGTGGGTGTTGCTGGAGACGAAGTAAGTGGGCCGCCCCGTCAGGTCGAAGGGCGCCCGCCGGTTCACACGTTCCCACCAGCGTTGGGTGGCCCGCAGGTACTCCACATAGGAGCCCGCCAGCAGGGTCACTGACATGCGCTTCCGCGCCTCTGCTACCCGTGCTAGGAAGGGCAGCAGGGCGTCCCCCCAGATCGCTTCCAGCCGTCGCCAATCGTCCTCCGACAGACGCAGTACCCTGCGTACCGTCTCACGCAGGCCCGCCTCCCAGTGCCCCACCTGCGCTGCCTGGCTCAGCCGTTGGCCCAGATCCGCTTCCAGGCCCAGCAGCGTGTGCATCTTGTTCCACTCGATCTGGAACGCCGTCAACAGCGGCACCAGATCGTCGATATCGGAGATGCTGGCGATGTAGGCCGCCAGCCGACCCTGTCCGTCGTAGAACATGCGGCGTCGCCGTGCTGGTGCTGTCACCAACGCCCAGCTCTCAACGTCAAGGTAGCCGCGCCGCTTGAAGACCTCCTGGCTCTGGCCTAGAATCACCTGTTGGACGTCCACCACACAGTGCGGCAGGCGTAGGCTGGAATAGACCAGCGCGGACATATCGGGTTCCACGGCCCCGGCTTTGGGGTGCAGCGCGGGATTCATTGCCGCGTGGGTTTCCTCCAACGTCCGCACCTGAACCGCGTCGGTAGTCCGCAGGAGCGAGTAGTAGGTGCGCATATAGAGCGTGATGGGATCTGCGATCCCCCTGGGCACCGTCCGTCTCATGATTCCGCTGCTCTCTCCACTGCCCTGATGATCTTGTAATAACCGGTGCAGCGACAGAGGTTGCCACTCAGGGCATCCTTGATCTGTGCCCGGCTTGGGTGGGGGAACTCCTCCAACAGCTTGGCTGCGCTCATGATAAAGCCTGGACTACAATAACCACACTGGACCGCATCCTCGGCCACAAAGGCCTCCTGCACCGGGTGAAGTGAGGCCTCCGTGCGTAGGCCTTCGATGGTGGTGACGCGGGCCCCGTGTGCCCTCGGCGCGGGTGTCAGGCAGGCCAGGGTCGCCATCCCGTCCAGCCACACTGTACAGGCGCCGCACTCTCCTTCCTCGCAGCCCACTTTGGGACCTGTGAGTCCTAGTTCCTCCCGCAACATGTGAAGCAGCGTTGTGCCGTTGGCGCCATGCACGGTCACGTTCTCCCCGTTAACCACCGTCTGGATTGGCTCGTCGCCGTCGGCATGGAGCGCGATGGTTTCCCCTGTCAGATGCGGTACCCGCCTCGTCCGTCCCCATAGCCGCACCATGGCGTCAGGTGCGGGTAATCCCATGCGGGGCACATTGTGCTGCACCGCCTCCAGCGCTCGCTGCACCAGGACCCGTACCTCCTCGGTACGATACCATGCGGAACCCCGCACATCATCGATGGGATGGGCCGCACGGGTGGCGAGCTCGGCAGCCTGCGCGATGTGTATGTCGTTCAACGGTCCCCCGACTAGCGCCGCCTCGGCCTCGGGGGCGCGGACGATGGTGGGCGCCACGCTCCCCAGTGCGATGCGTGCCTCGGTCACCACACCCTGTGCATCTCGCGCCACGGTGACCGCCACGTTGGTGACAGCGATCGTCAGCACCCGCCGCAGCCCCAGCTTAAGGTAGACGCCATGCTCGCCCTCGCGCAGCGGCGCGAAAGCGATATCCACCACCAACTCGTCTGGGGTCAGCGCAGTGCGCCGCACGCCGGTATAGAACTCGCGGATGGGCACCACCCGTTCCCCACGGAAGCTGCGCAGTGTCAGCTTCGCGTCCAGCGCCGTCAACGCCGTGATAGTGTCATTGGCGGGCGAGGCGGTCACCAGGTTGCCGGCGATCGTCCCGCGGTTGCGCAGCGCTGGGGCGCCTACGCCCCAGCAGGCCTGTGCCAGCGGCAGCGCCCGCTCCTGCAGCAACGGCGAGGCCGCTGCCTGGGCATGGGTGACCATGGGGCCCAGATGGATGTTCCCGTCGTCGCCCAGGTCAAGAGTGTCCAGTCCGCCCAGCCGTGTGATGTCGATCACCGCTTGAGGGGCCCGTACGCCGTTCCTGATCTCCACGATGAGATCGGTTCCCCCCGCTATGATGCGAGCTTGTGCCCCGTAACGGGCCAGCAACGCGACCACGTCGTCCAACGAGGTCGCGATGTAATAGACATCCCACAGTCTCATGTTCCCTTCCTTTCAGGCCTCGACCTTGTCCCTGCGCCGTACCTCGCGGATGGTATAGAGGGGCCGCCGCCGGACCTCATCGTAGATGCGCCCGACGTACTCGCCCAGGATTCCCACCGTCAGCAACTGCACGCCACCGATGAAGAGCACCAGACTCGCCGTGAGGCCCTGCCCGGCCAAGGGCGCCGTCCCGCTCAGGCGTAGCACCAACAACACGAGGGCCAGCACTATGCCCACCGCTACCGCCAGAACGCCGGCCCAGGTCGCTAGCTTGAGGGGCAGGAAGGAATAGCCAGTGATGGCGTCCAACGCCAGGCGCACCATCTTGCGCAGCGTGTACTTGGTCTGACCAGCCTGGCGGGCATGCCGCCGATAGGGTACACCGGTCTGGCGGAAGCCCACCCACGAGGTCATGGCCCGCACAAAGCGGTGATGCTCGCGCATCTGACGCAGGTAGGCCACCGCCTTATGGTCTAGCAGGCGGAAATCCCCTGCCTCCATGGGGATCTCAACGCTCGTCAGGCGCTGGATCAGCTTGTAGAAAAGATCGGCGGTAAAGAGCTTGAACCAGGTCTCCCCCTCCCGCTGGGTGCGGACGGCATAGACCACCTCATAGCCCTCACGCCAGCGTGCCACCAGCTCCGGGATGACTTCCGGCGGGTCCTGCAGGTCGGAGTCAATGGTCACCACGGCCTGGCCCCGCGCATGGTCCATGCCTGCGGTGATCGCGAGCTGATGGCCGAAGTTGCGGGCGAAGTGGATGACGACCACGTGCTCGGGGTCCGCTTCAAAGAGGCTATCCAGAAGGTCCGGCGTGCGGTCCGTACTGCCGTCATTCACCAGGACCAGCTCCCACGGCTCGCCCAGTGCCATCATTACCTGCTGCACGCGGGTGTAGAAGGCGCCGATCAGGGCTTCCTCATTGTAGACCGGCGCGACGATGGAAACGATTGGATCCATGACTCTCCCTCTGGCTAACATGGATGAAGCGCGTCGCTTTCAGTATACCGTGCGCCCCCGCACGGCGCAATCAAAGCCCGCAGGGTAAAACTCCAGCATGCCAGAGCACAGCGCAACTCCGGCCCCTGAGCGTGTCGAAGGGTCCGCATGCCAGTACGCTGGTTGAGCCTGCCGAAGCCAGCGTACAGGTCCAGCCAATGGGGAGGTACCCTACAGCAGACCCACCTGCGCGTTAAACTCCTCGATCAGCGGGTCGAT
>CAZHBB010000113.1:4621-9284 GCA_964530185.1 uncultured Anaerolineales bacterium | reverse complement strand
ATCTGCATGCTGATACGCTTTCAGAGCTGCGGGCCCAGCTTTGTGAGCAGAACCGTGTGGATCCGCAGGACCTGTCGGCTGTGGCTCTAAAAGTGTTCTTGCGCGTAGCCCGAGGCCATGACTTCCGTCCACAGCGATGGGTAAGCTATGTCTTTGAAGCAGTGGAAGGCGAGGACCGACTAATCTGGACGGGGCATGCGCCGGGGATATTCAAGCGCCAGGCGGAGAGTGCGTTGATCAGTCGGGAGGCTGAGCACGTCTGCCGGGAGCTTCTGGAGATGTTGCGGGCAAAGGGCTTGCGCACGATGACTCAAGTCCGACGCGCAGTGGTTGAGTCATTGGCTCTGTCATAGCCCCTGCGCGAGTGGAAGGCGACCTGCTGGGCATAAAGGTGGCAAGCGGGTCGTCTCATCCAGGGCAGACGGATCCTCTCCCCTGCCGGCTGGGCAGTCAAGGTCTGAGGTTCCTTCCTCAAATCATGTGGTGCCCGGTCCCATGATATGCCAGTGCATGTGTGGTGTGACGCCCGGTGCTGCAGCGTTCGTCCGAACGAAAAAACCACTGCGGTCCAGCCCCAGTTTGCGTGCCACCTCTTGCACCGCCTGTACCATAGAGAGCAACAGCGCCCCGTCCAGTGCCTTGGGATCCAGGATAGACTGGATGTGTTGTTTAGGGATGACCACGACGTGGATCGGCGCTTTGGGCCTGGGATGGTGGAACGCCAGGACGCGCTCATCCTCCCAGAGCCGATCGACCTTCAGCTTCCCCGATAGGACATCCTCGCAGTACCAATCTCTTCGTGCCATAAGATCCTCCGAAACGAGCCAGACGGCCAGCAGCTCTCTCAGTGGAGGGTATGCCGATTAGGCACGCCCTCGTTCTTCCTCCACCTGGGCCATCATCTCGTAGGGGTAGGGCAACTCAGGAGCGCTGACACGGTTCAGACGTGCTATCTGGTCCTCGCTCATGTGCCATCCCACAGCGCCCAGGTTATCCTCAAGGTGTGACATGGTGCGCACACCGATGATAGGGGCTGTCACGGCTGGACGGTGCGCTACCCAGTTAAGTGCCACCTGGGCAGGTGATTTGTCTATTTCTTCAGCGATAGCGAACAGCTCGTCGAGGATCTGCCATGTGCGCTCGGTGGCATATCGCGTCCAGGATTCACTCCATCCCTCTGCCTCAGCGCGGGCAACGCGCGAACCCTGGGGAGGCTGCTGCATCCCGCGGTGGTAGCGCCCACTGAGCCAGCCCCCGCGCAGCGGGCTCCAGGGAATGATGCCCAATCCCTCACGTTGACAGACGGGGACAAGCTCCCACTCGATAGAGCGGTCCAGCAGGTTATAGAGGGGCTGCAGGGACACAAAGGACTCCCATCCCATGTAGCGGCAGAGGTCCATCGCCTTTTGGAGTTGCCAGCCCGTGACATTGCTCACCCCAAGGTAGCGGACCTTCCCGTCCTCCACGAGACGGTGCAAAGTGCTCAAGGTCTCCTCCAGTGGGGTGCCCGGGTCCCAACCATGGATCTGGTAGAGATCGATGTAATCGGTCTGAAGACGCCGCAAGCTGTCCTCCACTGCTTTGAGGATGTGCTTGCGGCTCAGGCCGACGTCATTTGGGCTGCTCCCCATAGCCCAGCGGACTTTGGTGGCCAGAATCACGTCGTCACGCTGTTTGTTGCGCAGCCAGCGGCCGATGATTTCCTCGGAGCGTCCCTCAGCGTAGACATTCGCGGTATCTATAAAGGTGCCTCCGGCGTCCACGAACCGGTCCAAGAGGTTGAAGCTTTCCGCTTCGGAGGTCTCTCTGCCAAAGGTCATGGTGCCCAGACACAGCGTGCTTACTTTCAACCCACTTCGTCCCAGATACCGGTATTCCATACGTACTCTCCTTCTCGTATCACAGTAAGAAAATGTCCATAATACTTATTGTACCGTATAGGCGCCGGGTGGGTATGTGCCCTCGCTGGCTAACTGGGCGCTCGTTTATAACCTTGCGGCACGACCTGTGTATTGTGTAGTGGAATTCCCGTTTCATGGCTCCTTTGTGAGATGGATCAAAGCGCAGCCAATGTTGCCCGCAGCGAACCTGACTTCACCAAAGGACATGCAAAAAGCGATGCTGTCGACGTCCCGTCACGGCTTTTGCTGCCGGCCGTGAACTGTTTAGGGGGTGCCCTGGACACGGGGTATAGGCTGGGGAGAGCCAGGCGCTACCCGCATCGCCAGTGCAAAGGGCACAGATAACATGATGATGGCCGCAGCCCCCCAGCAGAGCCCCTCGTAGCCTACAAGCTCTAACAAGGTGCCGGCAAGCAGCGACATCGATACCGATGTGATGTGGTTGATGCTCACTCCGGCTGCCAGTGTGGGAGCCACCTCCTCCGAGGGCGCTATGCGGTTGACATAGGTGGAGAGACCGATGCGCAACGTCACCAGCAGGTTAATGGCGATCAAGAGCGAAGCTAGAAGCCAGACATTGTGCAAGGTGGCATAGCCCACGAAGCAGAGAGCCAAGGCTATGTAACTGGCGGAGAGGACCGTGCGCTCACCCAGATCATCCAGCAGATGACCTAGAAGCGGGGCCAGCGTGACATTGACAATACCGCTGGCGACCATGATGAGGCTGATGGCCCGGGCATCCAGTCCGTAGTTTTGGACGAGGATCAACGTGCCAAAGGTACCGAATACCTGCATACGGGATCCTTCGAAGAACGTCAGGATGTAGTACAGCCAATACCTCTTGCGTAGGATGATCCGCGGCTGCGTTACGTCGTAGGAGCCGGTTTTAGTTGGGATGGCGAGGAGAGCTACCGAGGCCAGGACCATGAAACCTCCTGCCACGGCGTAAAAAGCGCGCAACGGTATGGCCGCGGCCATGATCGCCGTGACGCCCATACCGACGATGGAAGCCAGGGAACCCATGGCGGAGAGAAACCCCAGCATTCGACCGGACTGGCTGCGTTTTGTGAGAGCGAGCCCGAGAGCGCTCTGGACTGGCATCCAATTGTGAAAGCCCAGGCTGCCGATCAACGCTACGGCGATGAGCGCTGCATAGCTGTGGACCGTGGCGTAGAGGCTGTAACCTATCCCCATCAGGAAGACTGACAGTGCGGCGCGACGTGAAAGGGGAAGATGCATCATCAGGGCGGCGATGAACATCAGGCTCAGACCGGGTATCTCGCGAATTCCCGCCAGCCACAGTACTTGTCGTCCACTCAAGCCCAGGACGTCTACGTAGAAGTTGGTGCTGATGCCTCCCATCAACCCCTGCCCCAGGCGAATCAGGAAGACGGAGGTCGCAAGGATCCAGATGTGACGGCTCCAGCTTGTAGCTGCCAATCGGATACGCTCGCGCATGGATATCTGCATGGGCTCTCTCTCCTGTCCTAATCTTCGCCAGAGCTGTGCGTCGACCCTTCCATGTGAGTGGGCAGGTACTCTGCCCTTACTGGCGAGAAGACTTCAACGATGACACTGTCTTCCAAGACTTCGACGCCGTGCACCGTGTCACCGGGGATGCACCAGGCATCGCCAGGAGTCGCTTCGACCTGGGTACCCTCGATCTCAAATCGCACTTTCCCGCTTAATAGCATGCCTGTCTGTTCGTGGGGATGGGTATGGAGCGGCAGGACGCTTCCCCGCTTCAAGGTAAAGCGTGCCATCAGCGTCCTCTCACCGTAACACAGCGTCTCCATTTCAATGCCGGGTGCCACAGTCCGTGGGGAAGTTCCCTGGTCTCGCTTATGGAACATGGTTTTTTCTCTCCTTAATATGGGCATAGTTCCAACACGCTATCGCAGAGGGGGATCGCTCTTTGTCAGGATGTGGGTCCCCTTTACAATAACCTCTGGCGCGATCGACCCATGCAGGGCATTATAGAATGGGACGTGAGACTGCCCAAGGCTTGCGCTGGAGGAACGGCTTGCTGCTGTCCGGGCTGAATTGTTGTATGTCGAGCCTCGAGGCAGGTACACGGAGCGAGGAAAGGTGATGGCATTTTACTCTGAGTTTGCGCGCTATTATGACCGCATTTTCCCGTTCGACCAAGATGTGGCGAGGTGCCTGGAGACACACCTGCCGGATCCGCCTGCGCGTGTGCTGGATGTAGGGTGTGGGACTGGAGCTTATGCTGCTTACCTTGCCAAGCGGGGGTTTGAGGTTGAGGCTATCGATTTAGACATCGCTATGATCGGGGAGGCGGAGAGCAGGTATCCTGGGGTCAGATTTCGTGTGCTCGACATGCGTGAGATCGACACATTGGAAGGCAGCTTTCAGGCGATCTATTGCATTGGGAACACAGCGGCACACCTGCCGCATGATGAGTTCGTGGGGTTTCTCCGCCATGTCTACGCCTTACTCGATCCCGGTGGGGTTTGGCTGTTGCAGATCATGAACTGGGACTACGTGTTAGCGCAGGCATCTGTCACCTTCCCTGAGCTGCGCAGCCATGACGGTCTGGTCTTTCATCGTGTCTACCGTGAGATCTTACCAGCGCGAGTCACCTTCACTACCCGACTCGAACGGGATGGAGACACCGTCTTCGAGGCGGAGACCCCACTCTATCCCTGGCGCTGGGCGGACCTCTGCTGTATTCATGGTAAGTTGGGGTTCGGCTTGGAAGCTCACCTCGGGAGTTTCGGGGGAGATGCGTTTGACGAAGC
>CAZHBB010000113.1:0-4521 GCA_964530185.1 uncultured Anaerolineales bacterium | reverse complement strand
GGATGTCATAAACTTCGGCTTGGTCGACAATGCTGAGGCTGCCTACAATCTCCTTCCGCGACTCAGGGGTGCGGACCTTGATCTGGTGTTCGTGGACATGCTGACCTATGCCACGTCATCCACTTTCGGTGTCATCATCCGGGGTCTGGACGTGCCCATCGTGTTGGTGGCGCTGCAGCCGTTGGCTCGTCTTGACTATGTGCGTGCTACGACGGAGATGCAGTTGCGTAATGACAACATCTGCTCGCTGCCTGAGTTTGCCGGAGTTGCAGTGCGCATGGGGCGGCGGGTCCCACCCATCATCATCGGTCGGTTGGAGGATGATGAGCGGACCTGGAGGGAGGTGGGGGAATGGTGTCAGATCGCACGGGTATTGCACGATCTCCGTCGAGCTCGGATCGGGCATTTTGGACACCCCATAGAGGCTATGCTCGATATGCACACTGATCAGACCGCATTGACCGCTGTGTTTGGACTACATGTCGTGCAGACTGAGCTCGATGACCTGGTGCGACTGGTGCGGGAGGTGACTGAGCAGGAGCTGACGCAGAAGATCCAGGTCATCTTGTCGTTCTTTGACGTTCCAGATCCCGGTGCTGATCCGATCACGCGCCGCCTGACGGATGAGGATCTCCGGAATGGGGCTCGAGTGGCGGTGGCGCTGGAGAAGTTCATTGATCTCTATCGGCTCGATGGGCTGGCATACTATTATCGGGGTGAGCCGGGCAGCGAGCGAGAGCTTGTAGCCTCCAATCTCATCATCGGTAATTCCCTGTTGTGTGCTGCGGGCTTCCCGATGTGTGGAGAGTCCGATCTGAAGACGGCTATTGCGATGTTGATCATGGACCGCCTTGAGATGGGTGGAAGTTTCGCGGAGTTTCATCCCATCGACTTTGAAGAGGATTTCGTCCTGGTGGGACATGACGGGCCACATCATATTGCCATCGCAGAGGGGCGCCCCGTGTTGCGTAGCCTGACCCGCTACCACGGTAAGCCGGGAGCAGGGGCCTCGGTGGAGTTCAAGATCAAAGAGGGACCCATCACGGTATTGGGCGTGACCTCGACCTTTGATGGGCGTTTCAAGTTTGTGGTCGCTGAAGGCGAGTCCATGGCTGGCCCGATCCCCGCCACAGGTAACACGAACACCCGAGGCCGTTTCAAACCAGATACGGTGACCTTCTTGCGACGCTGGCTGGGTGAAGGGCCCACTCACCATTTTGCCCTGGGCGTAGGCCACCGAGCGGAGACTTTACAGAAGTTGGGAGCGGTGTTGGAGGTCGAGACATCAGTGGTTGCACGGAGTTGAAGGGCATGAACAGCCTGATGTTATCTCTTCTGTCTGGCTCCGGTGTTAGCCTGAGCGGTATGGACTGCGGGACGTTTCTCGGAGGCTGGCGTATACTGGACGCTTGATGGCAATGTTGACCCTGCGTATCCTCAAACTCAAATTGAAGCCACGGTTGCTGGCTATCTGGAAGCGGCTGCCTTTCTGGCTGCAGGGGCGCATTGAGTGGCTATTACAGCCGAAGTTCATGGTTGGAGCTGTGGCGGTGGTCTTCGACCATTTGGGCCGCGTGCTGCTCTTCCGTCATACCTACCGGACGGAGTACCCGTGGGGGTTCCCTGGAGGTTGGCTCAAGGCAGGTGAGGACCCTACCGATGCTGTCGAGCGCGAGGTGTTTGAGGAGTCGGGATACCGGGTCCGGGCGCGCTATCCCCTGGTGATCGGCGGTGACCGGGACCTCCGGCGGCTGGATCTCATCTTCCTGTGTGAGTTGGTCGATGGGGAATTTCATCCGAGCGCTGAGGTCTCAGCGGCGGAGTTTGTAGCCCTGAGTGACCTACCCGGCAGGGTGGAGCCCTTCCACGTTCAGGTGGCGCACTACGCAGTAGAGATGAGATCTCGCACCGAAGGGTCTCCGGCCCCGAAGGCCACTGGCTCCGCGGAGCACCAAGGATTATGAAGGGGATTAGGGGTGAGCCGTGTGCGTCTCTGCCTGTACTCACAGTATGGCTCGTTGGTTGTTGCTCATTGCTCGTGGAGACAGACATCCCATCAGGGACCTGCGGCGGATGTTCCGGCTGGGATATCTGGTTCGGGGGGATGTCGGTGAGCTGGTCAGGGATCCCAGACAGTAATATAATGGAATACGTTGGAGCTTTATGAGACCGAGGGCCCTGGCTTCCGTTTGTGTGTGTGAGACGTTAGGAGACCTATGTCCCAAGGGCGAATTCTCCTCGTTGATGATGATCCTCTGGAAGCACAATGCCTCTGTGATGTTCTGCGGAAGAGCGAGTATGAGGTTGTGACCCTTCCTGGTGGTGACGGGGTCCTGGGTACGTTGTCCACTGAAGATTGGACTGTGGCCGTTCTGGATCTCAAGGTGACGGATGGGGAGGCGTTACTGGAGGAGGCCGTGGCCCTGACTCCTCCCCGACCAGTGGTCGTGCTCCTGGAAACAGTCGGTGAGGCTGCAGCCGCATTGGAACGAGGTGCCTGGGGCTATCTCCGGCGCCCTCTCGATCCAGACCTGGCACGGCTCGTCATCAGCCGAGCGTACAGATGGGCGCGGGCGAAGGCCGAGTTTGAGCGCTCTGTGCGTGAGCGAGAGGAGTTAAGGGAGCAAGTGCATAGGCTGCGGGCTTTGAACCGTGTGAGTCATGCCATCGGTCATGCTTTTGAATTAAACACGATCCTTGAACGCAGCACGGCCGTACTCCTCGAGGTGATCGAGCGAGAGATCGCAGTGGTCCTACTTCTGAACCCCACTACCTCGCATCTCTATGTGGCAACAGCTCGTGGGGTACCCCAGGAGCGGGTGCGGTTTCATCAGCCGTTCCCTCTCCATGACAGCATAGCGGGCCGGGTAGTGATCGAGGGACGCATGGAAGTTGGTCGCGGAGTGCGAGCAGAGCCCTATCTAGACCCAGAGATATGTGCTGAGGTAAAGAACTACGTATTGGTGCCGCTGTGTGTCACTGAGGGGATCACGTGGGACAGTGACCGCGAACGGGGTACGAAGTTGGCGGTAGTGGGGGCCCTTGGTATTTTCTCGTATCGTGACGAGCCCTGCACCCCCGAAGATTTGGCACTCTTGAGCACAATTGGCAATCAACTGGGGGTCGCAGTGACTCGAGCTCAGTATGCGGCGGATCTACGTCAGGCCAATTTGCAGCTCGAGGCCGCCAATGCCGAGTTGCGGCATTTGGACATCATGCGTGAGCAGTTCATTCAGAATGTGGCCCATGAGCTCCGGACGCCTTTGGCGTTGGCCAGGGGGTATATCGAACTGTTGGCCCAGGGCGTTTTGGACGAGGAACAGCGCAAGCACGCTATCACGGTCGCACGGGAGCGCATTGTGGCGTTTACGAAGCTGGTTGAGGCCATCACAACGTTGCAGGATCTCAACACGGAGCCTTTCGAAAAAGTGCCGCTTGCCCCCCAACATCTACTTCAGACCGCATGCCGCATGGTGCAGCAACGGGCGCGAGCACAGGGAATCACTCTCACTTGTACTTCCTGCGAGGACCTGCCTATGATTCAAGGGGACTTTGTGCGGCTGACAGAGGCTCTTCATCAGCTTTTGGACAATGCCTGTAAGTTCTCTGATCCAGGTTCTATGGTCTATGCTTGGGCAGAGGCGTCCCCCGATAGGCAATCAGTCGTGTTCTACGTGCGTGATGAAGGCATCGGGATCCCTGAGGAGGAGCAGGACCGCATCTTTGAGCGCTTCTATCAGGTCGATGGTAGCGCAGCGCGGCGTTATGGTGGCACGGGTCTGGGCCTGGCATTGGCGAAGGAGGTAGTGGAGACCCACGCCGGTCAAATTACGGTCAAGAGTCGTGTGGGAGAGGGCAGCACATTTAAGATCACGTTGCCTGCGGTCTCCAGAGAGGGGAAGGGTTAGGCGCGGTTGGTCTCCTTTGACATAGATGTGGATCGCAGCATGCGCTGACGTGCAGCGCTGACC
Source organism: uncultured Anaerolineales bacterium (assembly GCA_964530185.1). Taxonomy (GTDB): domain Bacteria; phylum Chloroflexota; class Anaerolineae; order B4-G1; family SLSP01; genus PWVB01. The sequence goes on along the minus strand of CAZHBB010000113.1, from coordinate 550 downwards.
TGGCAAAGGGGGACATACGACTGGATGTAGTTGATGCGTTTCCCCGCTTTCCATCCTGCCGATGCATGGCTGTTGGGATTGCCCTCCCTCTGTCACTTGCTACAATAGGTTTAGGGTAGAAGACGGAGCCCGATAGTTAGGCTGGGGTACTGCAAGGTTTGGCATAATGCAGTATGGGGTGAGAAAAGGGATCCATTGTCGTGGTAGCCAATGTGCTTTTGCTCAACGCGAGCTATGAGCCGCTTGATATCATCTCGCTCAGGCGGGCGGTTTCCCTGATGGTGCGGGGACGGGTGGAGCCGGCGAGCGAGGAGGCGGTGGAGATCCATGCTGCTTCCAGCACCTGGCGTATCCCTGTCGTCATCCGGTTGCGCTACTATGTGAACGTGCCACGGCGCGGTGTGAGTTGGAGCCGAGAGGCTGTGCTACGGCGTGACCGCTATACTTGTGCATATTGTGGAATCAGGCTTGGCGATGTCCGGCATGGGAAGGTGTTGAATCGTTCAGACTTTTCCGTGGATCATATCCTGCCGGTGAGCCGAGGGGGGAA
>CAZHBB010000112.1:6189-9463 GCA_964530185.1 uncultured Anaerolineales bacterium | reverse complement strand
TGTCACCTCTGTCAAGGCCTTTGCCGAGAGCCGCCACCGCAAGCGATGGCCCGCGCACGCCATCCATCCATCAAGGTGACAGTCACCCTGTCTGCGCCCTTTGCGTGCCCTGCGGTAGATTCGCTGCGGTGGGCCCAGCCGGAACATCCCCATCCCCTCAGTCGTCTAAAAGGAAAGTCGGCCTATCATAGGCCCACGGAGGTGAACCCATGATCACAACATTGCGGAGCGCGCTGTTCCTCATCGCCCTGCTGGGCCTGGTGAGCTGCGCCCGCGCCAACGGCGGGCCCGTGCTGGCGCAGAGCGTGCAGTCGGACAAGGAACGGGTCCTGTCACCCCACGTGGACGATGCGGAGCTGGCAGAGCTGGTCAACGGGAACCAGGCGTTCGCCCTCGACCTCTACCGCTTCCTCAAGGACGGGTCCAGCGGCAAGGCCAGTGGCAATCTCTTCTACTCCCCCTACAGCATCTCCCTGGCCCTGGCCATGACCTACGCCGGGGCGCGCGGCGAGACCGAACGGGAGATGGCCAAGACCCTCCATTTCACCCTGCCCCAGGACCATCTTCACCCCGCGTTCAACCGCCTGGACCTGGAGCTGGCCCAGCGAGGCCAGGGGGCAGAGGGCAAAGATGAGGGGGGCTTCCGCCTGCATATCGTCAACGCCATCTGGGGGCAACAGGGCACCCAGTTCCTCGATGACTTCCTGGACACCCTTGCCGAGAACTACGGGGCCGGTCTGCGCCTCCTGGACTTCAGGCGGGACCCCGAGACCGCCCGCGTCACCATCAACGACTGGATCAGCGAGCAGACCGAGGGCAAGATCGAGGACCTGATCCCGCCGGGCGCGATCGACACCCTGACGCGTCTGGTGCTCACCAATGCCATCTACTTCAACGCCGCCTGGGCCGAGTCCTTTGACAAGGACATGACCACCGACGGCCCCTTCTATCGGCTCGACGGCAGCCAGGTCACGGTGCCCATGATGAAGCAGCAGACCTCCTTCCGCTACGCCGAGGGAGAGGGGTACCAGGCCGTGGAGCTCCCATATGACGGTTGGGAGCTATCGATGGTGATCCTCCTGCCTGATGCACAGGGGTTCCAGGCCTTCGAGGACACACTGGACACCAGGACGCTGACGGCGATCCTCCAGGACCTGAGCCGGCACAAGGTTGTGCTCACCATGCCGCGCTTCGAGATGACCTCGGACTTCAGTCTGGCTCAAGTGCTGACGGCGATGGGGATGCCAGCCGCATTCTCCGACAGCGCGGATTTCTCCGGGATGACCGGCGGACGTGATCTGTTCATCGGGGATGTGATCCACAAGGCCTTCGTCTCGGTGGACGAGGAGGGCACCGAGGCCGCCGCCGCGACCGCCGTCATCATGGAGGCAATGGCGGCCATGCCGGAGCCAGAGCGCCCCATCGAGGTCACCGTGGATCACCCTTTCATCTTTCTCATCCGCGACATCCAGACGGGCACCATCCTGTTCCTGGGCCGTGTGGTGGATCCGTCCCAGTAAAGGGGGCGACACAGAGCACCGAGGCCCTCCTAGTAGCGCTGATGGCCATGCCGTTGTAGGACGTCCCTCCTTCCGAGGGACCAGGGCCTGCATGCTGGATGAACCTCGCGTCGAGTAGCCGCTGCGGCCGTCCGTCTGCATCCCAACCTCCCGCGCCACCTGGGCTTCCATCCGCTACAGCGTCACTACTCTATTGATCGGCCAGAAAGCCAGGCGGGGCCAAGCCCTGAGCTACGACACACGAATTTCGGTGACAGGGTATGGCAATGTGGGTGATCTATGGTAGATTGGTGCCTGTGCAACGATCTTCCAAGGGAACAAGGGTGAAAGAACCATGCGCATCCTTTTGACAGGTCACAAAGGACAGTTGGGCCAGACGCTGATGCCGCTCCTGGAGGCGGAACACAGCGTGCTGGGGATCGATCTACCCGAATACGACATCACTGAACGGGCAACCATGCGGAGCCTGATCCATGAGGTCCGCCCAGACCTCATCATCAACGCAGCGGCGATGACGGACGTCGACGGCTGTGCCCGTAACCCTGCGCTGGCCTACCGGGTCAACGGCCTGGGCACGCAGAACCTGGCGCTGAGCGCCGCCGAGGTGGATGCGGCGCTGATGTATATCAGCACCAACGAGGTCTTCGACGGCGCAATGCGTGAGCCCTATCACGAATGGCACCCCTGCCACCCTATCAACGCGTATGGCCGCTCAAAGCTGGCGGGCGAATGGTACACGCAACACCTGCTGCGACGTTTCTACATTGTGCGCACCGCCTGGCTCTTCGCCCCGGGCGGCCGTAACTTCCCCCATCGCATCATCAACCTCGCCGACCAGCGGGGGGCGCTCCGGGTCGTCACCGACGAGGTAGCCAACCCAACGTATGCCCCGGACCTGGCCAGGGCCCTGGTGAAACTCATCGAGACCCAGGCCTACGGCATCTATCATCTGGTGAACGAGGGTGAGGCATCCCGCTTCGAGTTTGCCCAGGCGCTGCTCCGCCAGAGCGGTCGGGAGCATATCCCCCTGACCCCTATCACGTCCGATGCCTTCGAACGGGCGAGCACCCCTCCCCCCTACGCCCCACTGGCCAACAACGCCGCCGCCGCCCTGGGGATACGCCTCCGCCCCTGGGAGGAAGCCGTGGGCGATTTCATCCACGCAGCCGGATATCAACGCGCACCATGACGGCCCTCGTCTCGGTCATCATCCCTAACTGGAACGGTGCCCCGCACCTGCCAGTCTGCCTGGACAGCCTGCGCCGTCAGCGTTACCCGGAGCTGGAGGTGCTGGTGGTCGACAACGCCTCCACGGACGCCTCGCTCCAGATCCTCTCCACCTACCCCGAGGTTCGGGTCATCGTCCTGGAGCGTAACCGGGGGTTCACAGGGGCGTGCAACATCGGATTTCGGGCGGCCAGGGGAACCATCAAAGTCCTCCTCAACAACGACACAGAGGCCGATGAGGGATGGATCCGCGCCCTCGTCGCCGCGTTCGAGGAACACCCAGAGGTGGGGCTGGTGGCCTCCAAAATGCGGCTGTTCGACCGTCGGGAGTTCCTCCACACGGCTGGCGACTACGTCACACCCGACGGGCTTGCCCACAACCGTGGGGTGTGGCAGCGCGACGCAGGCCAATACGACCACCTGGCGTACGTGTTCAGTGCCTGTGGGGGTAGCGCCGCCTATCGCGCCGAGATGCTGAGCGACATCGGGCTGTTGGATGAGGACTTCTTCTTCTCGCTGGAGGATAT
>CAZHBB010000112.1:0-6089 GCA_964530185.1 uncultured Anaerolineales bacterium | reverse complement strand
CGTGCCACACTGCGGGGCATGATCGCGGGAATTCTGGGCATCCCCAAGATGTGGAAGAAGCGACGGGCCATTCAGGCCCTGCGACGCGTGGATCGGCTCTACCTGGAGCGCCTCATGCAGCCGCCCTACGCCATTCCGGTATGAACAGGCAGTGCACTCTCCCGCACCGCAACCTCGCGCGCTAACCGCACCTCCCCGGCCCACCGCATCAGAAGCAGCGCCGCACTCAGCACCTGCACACCCTGCTGCAGGAGAAGGGCGGCACCCCACCCATCCATGGGGATCAAGAGCCCCAGGCGGCGTGCTCCCAGGCCCAGCAACCAGCGCATGAGCAGGGTGATCCCCATCAGCCCAAGCAGGGAGAGCCCACGGCGCCGCACTACAGACCAACTTCCCCGCACGATCCATCCCAGGTTCCGCCGCTCATGGGCCACCGCCACAGCCCGCACGACTTCAGCCCCCAGCACGCCGAGAAGCCCTATGAGCCCGGCCAGGATCCCCAACCCCTTGGCCAGGGCCTGGTTTCGGGTCCACATGGAAACCGCCAACCCGCCGACCCCCACAGCCATGCCAGCAGAGACCAGATAACACACGCCATTCAGGAGAAGAAACAGCCAGCCCCAATGCCAACAGCCGCGCAGGAACTGCCCCCGGGTGAGGGGCTGAGAGGCACGATACGCAGTCAAAACGCCGCCCTCCAGGAAAGCCTTGAGCCCGTGGGTGGTAAGCCAAACCAGGGATCCAATGACCAGCGGAGCCAGAGAGACGTTGGAGGGCAAGGGTGGCGCGTGCAGCAGGAACTCCAGGAGCAGACCAAATGAGCGCGTGCTCAAGGCCTCCAGCAGAAGCGGAGCGCGGAACCAGGCCAGGAGCGGCGTCATGAGGAGAAACGCCAACAGGAGCGCGGGCGCGGTGAACAGGAGGTAGATCATAGCCCAGGGACCAGGCCGCTGGACCACGCGCCTGCCATCGTCCCAGAAGGCCCGCAGCGTTTTCACCACCAGGCACCTCCGCGGAGAGCGCCCTGGAAGAACCCCAGCCAGCGCACCAAGACGCCCAGCCACATGCGCCAATCGGGGTCCTTTTGCCAGGCGTTGTTCGCCAGGTTCAGATCAAGCCATGCCACATGGTCAGGGTCGGCCCAGGCCCGCTGCACTGCCCCTTCCCATTGCACACCCTCGCCGCAGGGCCAGGGCAACCGATCCACGCCGGCGCTGTGCCCCACCTCGACGGTCACGGGCACGCACAATGTACCCGTGCGGGTGGCCTCGACGCGCTGCGCATCGGTAACTGTGACCTGCGCGTCCAACGTCCCAGCCCCCTCGACGAGCTGATGGAAGAACCAGGCAGCCACCTCGGCCCCCATAGTCTCCTCCATCACGGCCCGCAGATCGGCAGCCGTGGGATGGGCAAACGCGTACCGCGTCGCATAGGTGTGAAGGAAACGGGCCACAGCTTCCTCCCCCTGCCAGCGTTCCAACGTCGCCAGGGAGACCACCGGTTTGGAATACGTCGCGACGGGGTACGCCTCGCCGAACTCCCAGGCAGCCCCCGCCATCGGGGTCTCCGGCATCACCGTGTACTCCAGACGGCGCAGCGCAAGGTAGGAAAGGGACCAGCCCCAACAGTCTATCACGCCCTCGGGCTCTATCACCCGCATGGCCCTCAGAGTGCTGAAATCGGTCAGCCCTTCATCAAGCCACGGCTCCTCCGCCTCATCCGTGGCGATCACCGACTGGAACCACTGGTGCGCCAGCTCATGGAGGGTCTCCACCTCCACCATCCGCACGCAGGAAGGCATGCCCAGGCTCCCTAGAGCCCCCACGGTGAAAAAGGTAGGGTATTCCATCCCCCCGGCACCGCCAGCCTCTGGCGGGACGACCACGACCGTCAACTCTGGATAGAGCCCCTGTCCATAGGGCCCATACCACGCACTGTAGCGCTCCAGGCCCGCCAGCGTCGCCGCCATCACACGCCGGGCATCTCGCCGCTGTGCGGGGTAGTAGAACACCTCCACCGTCACACCCTGCCACACCGACGAGAGCCTCCGGAACTTCGGCGACGCCCCCCATGCGAAGTCGATGACATGGTCCGCCTGGAAGGTATGGGTGACTGTGCCGTCCTCGTGCTCCTGCGGCATCCCCTGCAACGTCCCCGTCGCCGCCACCTGCCAGCCCTCGGGCAAGGTCAGCGCGACCTCATAATGGCCAAAGTCGGCGAAGAATTCGCTGTTGGCATGGAAAGGATGGGCATGCCACGTCCCCGCCTCCCACACCCCGAACTTGGGGAACCACTGGCCCGCCAGCACGAAGGCCCCCTCGTCGGCCCACCCCGTGCGGGCAAAGACCTTGGGCAGATGCGCCGTGTAGCTCAGCTCGAGGGTGATCTCCTGGCCCGGCGCGACGGGCTGGGGAAGGAAGAGGCGTGCCAGGGTCATATCCTCATCCATCGCCGTAAGCTCCAGCGGCGTGCCGTCCGACAGGCGCACGTCATGGACCTCGATCCAACCCGGGTACGCCGAGTCATAGGAATACCCCCGGTGCATCGGCCCGGCCTCCTGCATCCACATCGTCTCGGAGCTGCGGAAGGCGTTGAGATAGAGGTGCAGTATCAAATCGGGCATGGGGACGTCCGTCAAATTGCGATAGGTGGCACGCTCCGAGGCCACGATCGCTCGCTCTTCCACCACATAGCGGGCATTGATCCAGTAGGAGACCACATCCGGCGGTGCAGCCCGGACGCCCTGGGAGGAGCCCAGGAGCAAGGCCACCAACCACAGCAGGCCCAGCCATCTCCTGAGGCCCTGCCGGGGCCGTCGGCTCGCTATCCCCATGTCCTCTCGACCTCACGTATCGGTATAGCCATGGGGATGAGTGCTGTGCCACGCCCAGGCGCTGGCGATGATGTCCCGCAGCTCAGGGATCTGCGGGCTCCAGCCCAGGATCCGATGGGCCGTGGAGGCATCGGCGACCAGGATGGGGGCATCTCCAGGACGACGCGGAGCCACCCGTGCGGGAATGGGACGACCGGTCACCTCACGGGCGGTTTGCACCACCTCCTTAACTGAGTATCCCGCACCGTTCCCCAGGTTACACACCAGCTCAGAGACGTTATCGAGCGCCTCCAGCGCCAACACGTGGGCGTCAGCGAGATCCAGGACATGGATGTAGTCCCGGATGCAGGTGCCATCGGGCGTTGGATAGTCGTCGCCATAGATCGCTATCTCCTCTCGCATCCCCAACGCAACCTGCAGCACCAGAGGGATCAGATGCGTCTCCGGGCGATGGCATTCTCCATGATCGGGGGAGGCCGCGCCGGCCGCGTTGAAATAGCGCAGCGCCACATACCGCAACCCATGGATGCGATGGTACCAGTGCAAAATCTCCTCAACGACCCGCTTCGTATGCCCATAGACACTGGCAGGGCCAATAGGATCGGACTCGATCAACGGAGTCTCTTTACTGGCATAGACGCCGGCGGTCGAGGAGAAGACGACCTTGCGCACGCCGTGCCTCACCAGGGTCTCGATGAGGTTCATACTTCCCGCCACATTGTTGCGGTAGAAGGACCCCGGTTGCTGCATCGAGAGACCAGCCTCGATAAAGGCGGCAAAGTGCAGCACAGCGTCATACGATGTTGCGCCAAGCACTTCGCTCAGCAGCTCACCGTCCAGGACATCCCCCCGGATGAAATGGGCTCCCTCGGGCACTGCCTGCCGATACCCCTTGCACAGGTTGTCCAGCACCGTGACCTCATGGCCGGCATGAAGGAGCTGACCCGCGACCGTGCTGCCGATGTACCCGGCTCCCCCTGTCACCAAGACCCTCATGACTTCCCCCCTTGATACAGCATCCAATGGTCAGACAGACAACCGCGACTCATGCGGCCCCCCAGCAGCCGGGCGAACGTACAGACCGCACGTCGCCAGTTTCCACTGGCAGTGGCCGACACAGCGCTTATCTAAGCGGCGCTTATCTAAGCGGCGCTTATCCTGAGCGGCGTCTATCTCAGGCGGCGCCTATTCTAGTGCTTCCCCCCCAGGGAGCAATCCGCATGAGTGGATCAGGCATGCCCGTTCAGACCCGCCCATCCATGAACTGCCCCCTCCTCCCACCTGTGGGTGAGAGAAGGGGGCTGAGAGACCGCGCTACTCGCGCCAACCCAAGCGCCGCACCAACGGAGTGGTAAACGATGACCCTATGGCGCTTCGACCCTGGCTCCCGAAGCGGCCAGGCCCTCATGGGCGGCCCTCATGGGCTTAGAGCTTCCCCGCCTTGCGAAGGCCCTGTTTCATGGCGTTGAGGCCCAGGAGGGCGCATTTCACGCGCCCCATGCTGAGCCGCACACCGCCCATCATCTCCTGAATCTCCGACAGCCCCATCGCCTCCACCTCTTCCGGCGTCTTACCGATCAACTCCGTGGTGAGCATAGAGGTGGCGGCCATGCTGACGACACAGCCCTCGCCCTCGAACATCACATCAGAGATCCTGCCTGCCTCATCGAGGCATGCTGTCAGATGGACCACATCCCCGCAGGTGGGGTTATCCAATTCGATGTCGACATCCGCTTCCTCTAAGACCCCATAGTTCTGCGGGTTATGGTAATGGTCCAACAACTGTTCACGGTAAAGATCATGACTCATCGCCCAATATCCTCTCCCAATCGTCCCGCCAATATGCTAAGGAAATCCCTATTGAAGGCCCAAGACCTTTCTCACGGTGAGCAAGCCCGCCACCAGCCGATCGACGTCCGCCTCGTCATTATACAGATAGAAGCTGGCGCGCGTACTGGCAGGGATGCCGAACCGCTCGTGAAGCGGCTGAGCACAATGGTGCCCCGCCCGCACACAGATGCCCTCCTCGTCCAAAATCGCCGCTACATCATGGGGATGGGTTCCATCCAACCAGAAACTGACCACGCCTCCACGATGCGGGGCCCCTGGCCCCAGGATCTGGAGCCCCGGAATCCCCGCCAGACGCTCCATCGCGTAGGTCACCAGAGACCGCTCGTGCTCGTGGATGGCCTCCATGCCGATCTCGCTCAGGAAGTCCACCGCCACCCCCAGGCCTATGGCCTCGGCGATAGGTGGCGTGCCGGCCTCGAACTTATAGGGCAGGTCATTCCACGTCGACGCCTCCCATCTGACCGAGCGAATCATCTCCCCACCAAACAGGAAGGGCGGCATTGCCTCGAGAAGCTGTCGACGCCCCCAAAGTACCCCCACACCAGGTCCACACATCTTATGGCCGGAGAAAGCAAGGAAGTCCGCGCCAAGAGCCTGGACATCGACGGGAAAATGGGGGACCGCCTGGGCACCATCAACGACGACGAGTGCCCCCGCATCGTGAGCCTGGCGGGCGATCTCCGCTACGGGCGGGGTCGTCCCTAGCACGTTGGACATAGCCGAACAGGCGACGACTTTGACACGTCCGCCCTTAAGCAGAGAGGTCAACACATCCAGATCCAGAAACCCCTCGTCCGTGACAGGAACATAGACCAGCTCAGCGCCCTTCCGCTTGGCAAGCTGCTGCCACGGGACCAAATTGGCGTGGTGCTCCAGTTCCGTGACGACGATCCTATCCCCCCGCTCAACGTTCGACTCCCCCCAGCTATAGACGAGCAGATTGAGGGCCTCGGTCGCGTTGCGTACGAAGATCACCTCCGCGTGGTCTGGGGCATGGATAAACGTCGCAACCTTCCTTCGGGCGGCCTCGTAGGCCTCTGTCGCCTCCTCAGCCAACGCATAAAGCCCGCGGTGGACATTGGCATAGCTGTGGCGCCAGACATTCGCCACAGCGTCGATGACGGCGCGAGGCTTCTGAGAACTGGCCGCACTGTCAAGAAAGACCAAAGGTTTATCATGGAACTTGCGCTGCAAGACCGGAAACTCTTCACGCACAGCCTCTACATTCAGCGGCATCAAACCTGACCTCCTGGCTACAGTAGGATGCGAGCAATCACGCCCGTGCCCATATCGACGCCCGATCACCGGACCCACCGACGACATCAGCACAGGCGCGATGCACCAAGTATAACACATCGGACAAGGGCTGCCTGGGTTGCCCGCGGCTTCGACAGGCTCAGCCACC
>CAZHBB010000111.1:0-9588 GCA_964530185.1 uncultured Anaerolineales bacterium | reverse complement strand
ATAGCTGGTTCATGCACCAGTTTTATGTTATGATAGAGTATCATTTTCACACCTGGGAGGAGGAGAAATGAAGCTGAAACATGTTGCCCTTGTTACGCTCATGATTTTGACGGTCGGCCTGCTGTTGACGGCCTGCGGTAAGGGTGGCCAGGGAACCGAGGCCCAGCCCACCACGGCAGAGGTTCAGGAGACCACCGAGGCGGGTCAGTCTGAATCTGGCGGGGAGGTAGGGGAGACGGAGGAGCCGGCTGAAAGCCCCGAGGCGCCGGCTGAGGCGGAGGGGGGATTCCCGGAGACACTGGTCGTCCATCCCGATGCGACCGATATCGAGGCTAATCCGGCGAGCGGCACGTACGTCTACATAGTCCCCATGATGGTTCAGGAGACCACCGAATACCTCCTGACCGAACTGCAGGCCAAAGGATGGGAGCTGCTCGGTCAGCCGACGATCATGGGGCACCTTGCTACCCTTAACATGAAGATGGGAGATAGCCGCCTGAGCGTGAGCATGCAGGACAACGAGCGTTCTCAGACGACCCGTGTACAGATGCTGTTGATGGAGCAATAGGACAAAAGACATCTTGAACTTATAGGAGGTGGAGTGCAAGGGTTAGAACTGGCTACACGTATCGCTGACATCATCGTTGACGGGCATGGCGAGGATATTTTGATCCTGGATCTGCAGCAGGTCACGACCATTACCGATTTCTTCGTGATCTGCACCGCCGCCAGCACTCGCCAGCTCGATGCTCTGCAGAGTGCAATTCAGGCCGCGGCCAAGCAATGGGGGACATCGCTTGTTAGCGGACACAAAGAAGGGACGCCAGACTCCGGCTGGGTATTGATGGACTACAACAGCGTGGTGATCCATCTGTTCAGCCCTGAGGTGAGGGCTTATTATCAGCTTGAGGACCTGTGGAAGGACGCCAGGGTGGTCACCCGGATTCAATAGCCCAGGCGCTGGACGAGGCACACCCAGACCACAGCAGAGAAACAGGGCTTCAGCCTTTTGGCGGGCAAGAAGCCCTGTTTTCGCGCCAGCGCCCACCCCGCCGAGAGAATTGAGAACACGTGCATGAGCGGTTAATTGACACCCCTGCCAACCTGAGTATAATTTTTCAGACAGAGTGGAGGGTTATTCGGGCGCAACACAGCTCCTACCCATCCAGATCGCCTGAGTCGGAGCAAGGCATAAGGTGTAGCGAAAGCTATCGAGCCCGAATGATGGACAGCGTGGCTCATGCTGTATCCCCTCCTCTGGCGCCCTTATAACCATGGCCTGCCCGTCGAGCTTGGAGGTGTGTGATTGGTGGCCAGCAGGCAACAACAACGCAGGCTGACCATCAATCCTGGACTTCCAACAGTTGGGCCAAAACCTTAAGCGTAAAAGGAGTGACTATGGCTACGAAAGTTGCAATCAATGGTTTTGGGCGCATTGGACGCCTCGTACTCCGTACTATCTTGGAGCGTCATCCGGAGGAACTGGAGGTGGTCGCGATCAACGATCTGTTCGACACCAAGACCAACGCCCACCTCTTCAAGTATGACTCGACCTACGGCAGGTTCGAAGGTGACGTCTCCTATACTGAGGATGCGATTATCGTCAACGGGAAGAAGATCAAGGCATTCGCCATCCGCAACCCCGAGGAGCTTCCCTGGGGCGAGATGGGTGTTGATATCGCCATCGAATCCACGGGCATCTTCCGGGACCGCGAGGGCGCCAGCAAGCACCTCAAGGCGGGAGCCAAGAAGGTCATCATCACCGCTCCGGCCAAGGGTGAGGACATCACCGTCGTGATCGGCGTCAACGAGGGCGACTATGACCCCGCCAAGCACAACATTATCTCCAACGCATCCTGCACCACCAACTGTCTGGCGCCGGTTGCCAAGGTCCTGCAGGACAGCTTCGGGATCGAGTGTGGCCTGATGACCACGGTGCACTCCTACACCAACGACCAAAACACCCTGGACCAGGGGCACCGCAAGGATTTGCGCCGTGCCCGGGCCGCAGCTCTCAACATCATCCCCACCACCACCGGTGCAGCCAAGGCCGTCTCCCTCGTCCTGCCCGAACTGAAGGGCATCGTGGACGGCATGGCGATGCGCGTCCCCACCCCCACCGTCTCGGTGGTCGACCTGGTCGTACAGGTAAAGAAGGACGTGACCGTGGACGAGGTCAACGCAGCGTTCAAGGCCGCGGCAGAGGGCGAACTCAAGGACATCCTGGGCTACAGCGAGGAACCGCTGGTCTCCATGGACTTCAAACGCGACAGCCGCTCCTCGATCGTGGACGGGCCACAGACCAGGGTCATTGGATCCCGCCTCGTCAAGGTCATCTCATGGTATGATAACGAGTGGGGATACTCCTGCCGGGTCGCGGACCTGGCAGCCATTGTAGCCAGCAAGCTCTAGGAGCTTTGTCCCCAAAGCGGATGAGAGAAGGGATAAGGGACACCACCTTATCCCTTCTCATCTAGTAAGGGCTCAATCGTGTCTGTCGGTTAACATAGACGTATGCAAGCCACACCACCACGTGTGAGAGTGTGAGGAGGGACTATGCTATGAACAAGAAAACCGTACGCGATGTTGACCTGAAGGGCAAGCGCGTGCTGATGCGCGCCGATTTCAACGTACCGCTGGAAGACGGCAAGATCACGGATGACACGCGCATACGGGCGGCCCTGCCCACGATCAAGTACATCCTCGATCAGGGAGCCTCGCTGATCTTGATGTCACATCTTGGCCGTCCCAAGGGGCCGGATCCGGCGCTGAGCCTCAAGCCGGTAGCAGCTCGCCTGAGCGAGTTGCTGGGGCGAGAGGTGAAGATGGCGCCTGACTGTGTTGGCGATGAGGTCAAAGCCATGGCTGAGGCCCTGAAGCCGGGCGAGGTGATGCTCCTGGAGAACACCCGCTTCCACAAGGGCGAGTCGAAGAACGATCCGGAGTTCGCCGCCCAACTCGCGGCCCTGGGCGAGATCTTCGTCAACGACGCCTTTGGCACTGCCCATCGGTCCCATGCCAGCAATGTGGGCGTCTCGCAACACCTGCCCGCTGTGGCTGGTTTCCTGATCGAGAAGGAGATCGAATTCCTCAGTAAGGCCACCGAGAACCCCGAACATCCCTACGTAGTCATCCTGGGCGGCGCCAAAGTCTCCGACAAAATCGGGGTCATCGAGAACCTGTTGGGAAAGGCCGACACGATCCTCATCGGCGGCGGCATGGCCAACACCTTCTTCAAGGCCAAAGGGCTGGAAGTGGGCGACTCCCTGGTGGAGGACGAGGCTTTAGAACTCGCCAGGGACTTGATGACACGGGCTGGCGGCAAGCTTGTGCTGCCGGTCGATGTCGTGGTGGCCGATGCGTTCGACAACAATGCCAACCGTAAAGTCGTGCCCGTCGATGCCGTGGAACCTGGCTGGCGTATCCTCGACATCGGCCCACAGACCGTGGCACTCTTCAAAGAGAAGTTGGCCAACGCGAAGACCGTCGTCTGGAACGGGCCCATGGGTGTCTTCGAGATGCCGAACTTCGCCAGGGGCACCTTTGAGATCGCCCAGATCCTGGCGGACCTCGATGCCGTGACCATCATTGGTGGCGGCGACTCGGCTTCGGCCGTGAACCAGGCTGGCGTAGCCGACAAGGTAAGCCATGTTTCGACCGGCGGTGGGGCAAGCCTCGAGTTCCTCGAGGGCAAAGTCCTGCCTGGTATCGCCGCGCTACAGGACGCGTAACGTTAGTCGAAACCCAGGCCCTGGTCCGACGAGGAGCGCCAGGGAATAGCAGCACTGAATCCTGATCGGGCACTGGGCCTCCAGTGCCCGACCTCATTGACTGAGAGAAGAGGAGAGAGTATGCGGACGCCATTTATCGCTGGAAACTGGAAAATGCACAAGACTGTCGCGGAGGGTGTTGAGCTGGCGGCGGCACTGAAAACGTCGCTGGCAGACGTCAGCTCGATGGAGCTGGCCGTCTGTCCCCCGGCGACCGCCGTCGCGGCCGTCGCTGACGTATTGAGAGGGTCCAACATTGGAGTTGGGACCCAAAACATGTACTGGGAGGATCAAGGCGCCTACACCGGAGAGATCTCCCCCCTCATGGTGAAGGAGTTGGCGCAGTACGTCATCATCGGCCACTCAGAACGCCGTCAATACTTTGGAGAGACCGACGAGACGGTCAACCGCAAGCTGAAGGCCGCCCTGCACCATGGTCTGACCCCCATCGTGTGCGTTGGGGAGAGCCTGGAGCAGAACGAGGCCGGGGAGACAGTTCCCTTTGTCGGTTCGCAGATCCGCGGGGCCTTCGCCGACATCTCCGCCGAGGAGGCGCGCCAGGTTGTCCTGGCCTACGAGCCGATCTGGGCTATCGGCACGGGACGTACCGCCACGCCGGAGGATGCCAATGGGATCATCAAAGCGGCCATCCGCGACGTCCTCACCGACCTCTATGACGAGGAGACCGCCCAGGCCATCCGCGTCCAATATGGGGGCAGCGTGAAGCCGCACAATATGGCCGCCTTCATCGTCATGCCGGAGATCGATGGCGCGCTGGTGGGCGGCGCCAGCCTGCAGGCGGAGGCCTTCACAGCGATCGTGCGGAACGCGCTCGCCGTGCTGTAAGCCAGGCGTCCTGTGTCCCCCCACTGGGGGGAAGAGGATGGCCTATGCCTATGGCCTGGCAGCGATAGATAGGGCGGCGTAGTGCCACTGCGCCGCCCCTATCCTCCACAGAAATCACTCCCTTTCGCCGCCAGCGAGTGGGAGAGGGAGGCTGGGGATAATAGCCACGCCCCTCAGATTTGGTCCGAATGAGCGGAGGGAAGATGCACGAGGAGACAGCACTGAGAGCCTACCTGACGCGGGTGGAGAGAGAACTCCGACACAACATCCTGCCGTTCTGGATGGAGCATGCGGTAGACCGTGCGCGCGGTGGATTCTATGGAGAGATCGAAAACGACCTGACCATCCATCCAGAGGCGCCAAAGGGCGCCCTCCAAAGCGCCCGGATCCTGTGGACCTATGCCGCAGCTTACCGCCGATACGGGACCAGGGCCTACCTCGAGATGGCCCGTTGGGCCTACGATGACCTGGTTCAGCGCTTTCTGGACCCCGTACACGGCGGCTTCTACTGGATGATCTCGGCAGACGGGAGACCGTTGCAACCCCGCAAACAGATCTACGGGCAGGCGTTCGGCATCTATGCCCTGGCCGAGTACTATGCAGCGACCCATGATGCACCGGTCCTGGCACTGGCCCGGGAGATCTTCGAGCTTGTGGAGCAGCACAGTTTCGATCCGGTCCATGGGGGCTACTACGAAGCCTGCACTCAGACCTGGGACCTCGCTGCCGATACCCGGCTCAGCCCCGTGGACCTCAACGAGAAGAAGTCCATGAACACCCATTTGCACGTCATGGAGGCCTACACCAATCTTCTGCGGGTGTGGCCGGACGACAGGCTGCGGCGCCAACTCCGAGGGCTTCTAGAGGTAATGCTGATGCACATCGTGGACCCGGCCACGGGCCACATGCGGCTCTTCTTCGACGAGGCCTGGAGATCGAAGCTCGATCACATCTCCTATGGTCACGACATCGAGGCGAGTTGGCTCCTCGTGGAGACCGCCGAGGTCCTCGACGATGCCGATCTAGACTCTCAGGTGCGGGAGCTGGCAATCACTATGGCGCAGGCGGTCCTTGATGAGGGCCTCGACCCCGACGGAGGTCTGGTCTACGAGATGGGGCCATCAGGTCTCACAGATTCCACTAAGCAGTGGTGGCCGCAGGCTGAGGCAGCGGTGGGCTTCCTCAATGCCTATCAACTCAGCGGCACACCCCATTTTCTGGAGGCCTCCCTGCGGAGCTGGGACTTCATCGAGGCCTATCTGGTCGATGTGACCTACGGTGAGTGGATCCGCTATGTGACCCGCGACCATCGACCTGCGGAAGGGGAAGGAAGCGACGATCTCAAGGCCAGCTTCTGGAAATGCCCCTACCACAATGCCCGTGCCTGCATGGAGGTCTCGCGCCGTCTCCAGGCCATCCTCAACCTGTGATGTAACGGTCCCCTTCAGGCTGGCTGGCACCTTGATAGTGTGGTAAAGAAAGAGGACTGACTACCCACTTCAGGATGTACTGCGGGATCCATCCTGCATCGCTGAAGCACGACATGAATTTCGGGATACGTGCCTGTGGCGCCTGAGGTCTCTTCCTCCGCCAACAATCCTGCCGGCCCCCGCGCTACAAGTTACCGCTGTGCCTTTTTCTTCCGCCGCTTTCGCTGCTCCTCCGCATAGGCGGTCGGATGGATCTGAGCGTGGTACGACTCTGGCTTGGCCAGATCCCGCGCGCTCACGAAACCAGGGCGCTCGTAAAAGGCCAGCTCGTACTCGTGGTCCATCTTGACCGCGTCGAACGGACAGAACTCGGCACAGTAGCCACAGGACATGCACAGGCTGATATCGAGATAATAGGCCACCGGATAGCGCCGCGGACGCCCGGTCTCAGGATCGGTCGCACGCTCGATCCAGATGCACTGCACCGGGCAGATATGAGCACAGACCCCACAGGCGGTACACCGGAGCCGGCCGGTCTCACCGTCAATGATGAAGAAGGGGAACGTCCGGGCTCGCTCTGGCAACTGACGCCGCTCATCGGGGTACTGAACAGTGAAAACGCCATGGCTGCGAGAGGCAAAATCGCTCATCTCGGCTGTGGCCGGAGAGGGCTGCTTGCGCGTCAACAGTCGCCGCAGGTCCTCGACATAGGTCATCAGGAAGTGGTAGATCGTGATAGCCAGCGTCTTGAGAATGCCCCAACCATACATCAGCGATCCACCTCCCCCATAGTCAGGTCAATACTCCCCAGGATCGCCACGATATCGGCGATCTTGCCCCCGCGGGTCAGGGTGCTAAGTGGCGTGAGGTTGATCAGCGAGGTGGATCGCACATGATAGCGGTAGGGGTTGGCCCCCCCATCTGATACCAGGTAGAAGCCGAGTTCGCCCTTTGGTGCCTCGATACGGCCATAGGTCTCGCCAGGCGGGAGACGCATCGTCGGCGACAGGCGATGGGACTGGATCGGCCCCTCGGGGATGGTGTCGAGCGCCTGCCGCAGGATGCGGAGGCTTTGCCAGATCTCATCGAAGCGCAGGCACAGACGCGCAAACACGTCGCCTTCCTCGCGGGTCACCACGTCGAAATCGAACCGGTCGTAGACACTGTAGGGTTCGGCCCGCCGGATGTCATAGGGCACACCAGAAGCGCGCAGCACGGGTCCGGAGACACCACAAGCCACAGCATATTCAGGGTCCAACCGCCCCACGCCAGCGCTCCGTTCCTGCACGATCTCGTTCTCCAACAGGAAGGACTGCAGCTCATAGACCTTGCGTGGAAGGCGCTCAAGGGCCAGATGGCGGGCTTGATCAAGCCATCCCTCCGGCAGATCCCATGCCACACCGCCAGGGCGCATATAGTTGAACATCATGCGGCCCCCAGAGACGCTTTCGAAGAGATCCAGGATCAGCTCGCGCTCCTCCAGGGAGAAGAGCGAGGCGGTGAAGTAGACCCCGATCTCGTTGCTGAAGAAACCTGCCGCCAACATGTGGTTCACGATGCGGGAGAACTCCGACATGATGACCCGGATATACTCCGCGCGCTCGGGTACCTCCCAGCCCAGCAGCCTCTCCATGGCGATACAATAGGCGAGGTTGTTGGTCATCCCGTTGATGTAATCGAGTCGGTCCGTGTAAGGGATGTTCTGCAGCCAGGTGTTCCGCTCGCCGATCTTCTCATGGTTGCGGTGCAGATAGCCGAAGACAGGCTCCAGGTGTTGCACCGTCTCGCCATCCAACCGCACCGCCATGCGGAAGACGCCGTGGGTGCTGGGATGATGGGGACCCATGTTGAGGATCATCTCCTCGGTCTTCAAAGGCTTGTCGGGGTCCCGGTCAGCCGAGAGCATCCGCTCATAGAGCAGACGATCAGCCTCGCTGAAGTCCATCTCGGCCAGCTCCTCGACATGGTTCAGGCCTTCAGAGGGGCGGATATTGGCATGATACGGCGTGCGGTCCTCCGCCGAAAGAGGTGTCCCACCCTTGGGGAACCGGCTGCGATAGGGCTTGTGCTCCTCCTCGTAGTAGGCTTCGTGCCAGTCTTTGCGCAGTGGGAACCCGTCAAAGCCCTCCCACATCAGGAGGCGCCGCAGATCGGGATGTCCTTCGAACCGGACGCCGAACATGTCCCACACCTCCCGCTCCTGGAAGTTGGCGGAGGGGAACTCCGGCGTCACGGAGGGAAGGACACTGCCCTCGCGGGTGGTGTGCACATGAAGCGCGACATAGCCCCCACCCTCTAGCCGGAACAGGTGATAGACCACATCGATGTGCGGGGGGAACTGCTCCACCGGCTCCGGGTAATCCACCGCCGTCAGGCTCGACAGATAGCGATATCCCAGCTCATCCCGCAGAAAACGCAACACGGGAAGCAGGTGACGTGCGTGGACCAACGCACCCTCGTAGCGCGGTCGCTGCAGGACCAGCGAGCGAGAGACCGCCTGGGTCAGCCGGTGCCGGACCGGGGCCGGATACTCCCCACTCTCTGCAGGCGGCGGTTCTGCGGGCCGCAGGGCACCAGGGAACCGCTTTTGCAGACGATCCCACACCTCAGGCGGCATGCCGCTGAGAGGACGACGCGACTCCGCCATCACGAACGCTCCTCATCCTCAGGGATCAGGCCCTCGAGGTCACGCCAGTTGACCAGGTCGGGGCCCAACACCGGCTCTCGAACCCCGGCGTCCTCTCCAGCCTGGAAAGCCCGAATATCATGGATCGCCTCACGGCCGAAGCGCGCGTGCAGGGTCAAGATGCCGTGCAGCAACGCCTCCGGCCGGGGTGGGCAGCCTGGGATGTAGACATCCACAGGGATCAACCGATCCACACCGGAGACCACGTTGTACCCCTCCTTGAAGGGGCCTCCTGAGATCGCACAAGCCCCCATGGCAATCACATACTTCGGCTCTGCGATCTGATTGTAGAGTCGCACCAACAAGGGCGCCATCTTCTTGGTGACCGTACCGTTGACGATCATCAGATCTGCCTGACGGGGACTGGCCCGCATGATCTCCATGCCGAACCTCGCCGTATCGTAGCGAGCCGCAGCGGTAGCGATCATCTCGAACGCACAACAGGCCAACCCAAACATCATCGGCCACAAGGAACGCTTTCGGGCCCAATCGTACACCTGATCGATGGTGGTCAGCTTCACAGCGGACTCAAGCTCGGGGGGAACCTCGGGCAGCCGCGACGACGACCTCTTACCCGATATCTGTGCCATAGCCATCCTATCTAACCCGCACTAAGGTCGAAGGGCGAGATCACTCTCGCCCCTCCGTTGGGGAAGGCGGGATTTGAACCCGCACGCCTCGCGGCACATGATCCTAAGTCATGCTCGTCTGCCAATTCCGACACTTCCCCAGCGCATGTCATTATACCGCCAAACCCTCACGGAGCAAGCTTTCCCTTGTGGGGTGACTGTCACCTCTGTCAGGCCTTTGCCGAGAGCCGCCACCGCAAGCGATGGCCCGCGTACGCCACCCATCC
>CAZHBB010000110.1:3899-9645 GCA_964530185.1 uncultured Anaerolineales bacterium | reverse complement strand
GGACAGAAAAGTAGCGGTCCAGGTTCTCGGACTATAATTGTTTGTCAAGGCAGTGTAATGCCCAGCATGTGTCATCGGAGGACAGGGTATGGGGGAAAAGGAAAGCTATCGTGATTATCTGCAGGGTGTCTCGGAGATCGCAGATGTGCGTCCGGGTTCACCGCTACCTCTCGGTGTGCGACAGCGTGGGGACGGCGCGAACTTTGCGCTCTTCAGCCGTCATGCCACACGCGTCTGGCTCCTGTTCTTCGAGCGTCCGGGCGATGCCGAACCCAGCCGTGTGATCCCCCTCACACCGCCACGGCATCGCACTGGTGATGTGTGGCATGCCTGGGTGCGAGATGTCCCGCCTGGTCAGCTCTACGCCTATCGCGTCGATGGGCCTTACGATCCAGAGGCTGGGCACCGCTTCAATCCGCACCGTCTGTTGCTCGATCCTTTCGCCGCAGCCATCACCTGTCGGCCGTGGGAGTATGGTTGTGCTTTGGGGTATGATCCTGATGCTCCAGAGCTTGACCTGATTCCGGCGCAGTGGGACAACGCGGGTGATATGCCCAAGTGCGTCTTTACACAGGAGCACTTTCGCTGGCGTGAGTTCCTATCACCACGCACGCCGTGGTCCGAGACCGTGATCTACGAGGTGCATGTACGCGGGTTCACAATTCACCCTAGCTCAGGCGTGGCGTACCCGGGTACTTATCGAGGCTTGATCGAGAAGCTTCCCTATCTACGGGATTTGGGTGTTACGGCGGTGGAACTGATGCCTGTACAGGAGTATAACGAGAGTACGGTCTTGCGGTTTCATCCACAGACCGGTGAGCCGCTCCGCAATTACTGGGGCTATGATCCCGTGACGTTTGTTGCACCGGAAGGTACCTATTGTAGTCGTGGTGTCGAGGGGCATCAGAAGCTTGAATTCAAAGAGATGGTCGATGCCTGTCATGCCGCAGGGATCGAGGTGATCATCGACCTTGTACTGAATCATACCGCTGAAGGGAACGAGCGAGGGCCAACATTCTGTTTACGGGGGTTGGATAACCGCATCTACTACATGCTGGATGAACATCGACCGCGTTACTATAAAGATTTCACCGGTACCGGCAACACAATCAATGCCAATCACCCTGTGGTGCGTCAGTTCATCCTCGACGTGCTGCGCTATTGGGTCATGGAGATGCACGTCGACGGTTTCCGTTTTGACCTGGCGTCGGTGTTGGGCAGGGATCAATACGGTAACCTCTCGCCGAACACGCCTGTGTTGGAGGCCATCGCAGAGGATCCTATCCTGCGCGATGTGAAGATTATCGCCGAGGCCTGGGATGCTGGTGGTGCCTACCAAGTAGGCAGCTTTTCAGAGCGCCGCTGGGCGGAGTGGAATGGACGTTTTCGGGACGATGTGCGTCGCTTCTGGCGTGGCGATGATGGGATGCTGGGCCTCTTCGCCAGCCGCCTTGCAGGCAGCGCCGATCTGTACGAGCGTTCCGGTAAAGGTCCTGACAGCAGCATCAACTTCGTCACCTGCCACGATGGGTTCACACTCAATGATCTGGTGAGCTATGCTCGTAAGCACAACGAGGCCAATGGAGAGTTCAACCGTGACGGCATGGACGAGAATTACAGTGCAAACTACGGTATTGAGGGCCCGACGGACGATCCGACGATCGAGGCACTGCGCCGACGGCAGATCAAGAATTTCTTAGTGACGCTCTTTGTCTCTCGCGGGGTGCCCATGCTTCTGGGTGGAGATGAGTTCCGACGCACCCAGCAGGGTAACAATAATGCTTACTGTCAGGACAATGAGATCAGTTGGTTCGACTGGCGTTTTCTGACACGCCATGCAGAGATTCATCGCTTCACACGGGGGATGATCGCCTTCCGACGTGCGCACCCTGTACTCTCAACTATGACGTTTTATACCGATGCAGATATTCTTTGGTTTGGACCGGATGGCAATGTGCCTGATTGGGAGAACCGCCGCGCCAAGGAGCTTGGTTGCCTGGTCTTTGGTCACGGTACCGAATCTGACCTGTGTCTGCTTTTCAATGCGCGCTCTGAGCCTGTGACCTTTATCCTTCCTTCGGTTTCCAGGGAGCCCTGGCGTCGCGTGGTGGATACAGCGCTGCCCATGCCTGAGGATCTGGTTGAGCCCGGCAAGGAAGTGCCGCTAGACCCTACAGGGAAGTACATCGTCACTGCCAGCAGCAGTGTGATCCTGCTTGCTGGCCTCGTGAGACAGGGCCCTTATTAGGTGCCTGCTCACCCTCCCTCTCTCATTTGGCAAACCGTTCTTCTTATGAGCCTCTTGACGACCCTGAGATGGGGTGTAGCCTATAAATGTAGCCGACCAGAGTTCCATTCAGCGGAAGGAGGTCGAGGTGTCCCTGAAACGTGCACCTTGGTGGTTGTGGGTTCTCAGTCTGTCTTTGGTGGTGGTCTCCCTGGCATGCAATCTACCCACGAGGACGGCACCTACCACGCCGACCGCGGCGGGAGAGGCGGCTACCCAGGGGACCGCGACGCCTATGGTGATGTGTACCCCGCCCGCCTGCGAAGCGGATGAGGTCTACTACTGTCCAGGTGAGTGTCTAGGGGGGTGCGGGACGGAGTGTGCTACTCCTACTGCTGCGGCAGAAGCCCCGGAAACGCCCACTGTATCGCCCTCCCCAAGTGGGCCTACGGCGACGCCGGTCTGTTCGCGGAGTGCCAAATATGTCACCGATGTGACCATTCCTGACGATTCAGTGCTCGCTCCTGAGACGGCTTTCACGAAAACCTGGCGGGTTCGTAACACGGGTAGCTGCGCGTGGGAAGCAGGAACTCAGTTGGTCTTCGTGTCAGGTGAGGCTATGTCAGGGCCAGCGGCGGTCGACGCGCCTGTCGCTGAGGCAGGTGCCGAGGTTGATATCAGTGTGGATTTGATCTCGCCAGCCGATCCGGGCACCTATCGCGGCAACTGGCAGCTCCAGGCGCCGGATGGAACGCGGTTTGGCCCTTTGTTGTATCTGCGTATTGTAGTGCAGGAGCCTGTCACTGAGACGCCGACCGCGACCCCGACGGTTACGCCCACGATGACGGTGACGCCGACCGTGACCGTCACCCCTACCGCCTGTTCGGGCATCGATCCCGTGCTGCAGCCAGCGTACGATCTGGCCCTGGCGAAAGGCTATGACCCAGGTTGTCCTACCGGTGCTGCATCGACTGTCCCGGGGGCTTTCCAGACGTTCTGGGCCAATGTGGATGAGGTGAATCCACATCTTCACTATAGAAGTTTGATGATTTGGCGCTCCGACACGCACTTCATCTACGTTATTGACGGTCAGGATACTGACGCCTCTGAGGGTGTGCTTCTGATCTACCCAGATACCTGGACCGAGTCTCAACCGACGATTCATCCTGATTGCGCCGCTATGACGCCGCCCACAGGCTATGAGCTGCCGGTACGGGGATTTGGAAAGGTCTGGTGTGTGCATCACCTGTGGGATCCGGTGGGATGGCCGGCGGATCCCGAAGCTGCTGTCTCACTCCTCATCCAGCCCACAGAGCATGGCCGGCTGATCAAGGTGTCTGGTCCCATCCCCATCGGTTATCTGATCGCCATGGATGATCCGGCTGACTGGGCCGTCACCCAGATGACAGCACCTTAGGCTGGGAGGAGAGGATCCTTCCTCTCAGGT
This sequence comes from uncultured Anaerolineales bacterium, assembly GCA_964530185.1. Classification (GTDB taxonomy): domain Bacteria; phylum Chloroflexota; class Anaerolineae; order B4-G1; family SLSP01; genus PWVB01. Next base: position 5,971 of record CAZHBB010000110.1, on the reverse strand, counting down.
TTGTCCCCACAGTGTCCCTGTGGGGACAAACCTGGGTTTCCCTGTGGCGCAAGGTCTGAGCTGCTCAGGAACTGAGTCGGGCAGCCAGAGCGCGAGCGTTTTCGGTCACCTGGGTCAGGTCCTCATGGGAAGGGCGTCCACGAATGTCGCCCAATCGGCCTCGTGTGCTGGCTTCCTCTGAGCCGTGGAATTCGCCGATGATATACCACTCGTCAATCACCGGTATGCCTACGTGCTCGAAGTACTGGCCAGCGTAGAGGGCTGCCGGGATCGCTTCTCGGATACCAGTGTGCGGTCCTGAATAGGTGCAGAAGATCAGCGCGTGTTTCCCGGGAATGGGTGGTGCGCCTATCTTGACACGGCCCTCTTTCCGAGCAGTCGTAAACATTGTACGCAGAAAGCGATCGACGGGCTTAGGAGGGCGCCATTGGTAGGAAGGGAAGCCGAGGCAGATCAGATCGTAGGCGAAGAGGTCTATGTTCTTCGCCTTCTCCACTCGTGTGAATGCCACTTCTGCTTTGGCTTTCTCCAGCCCTTTCTTCAGGGCGCGGGCCACTTCCTCAGTGTTGCCTGTGTGTGACCAGTAGACGACGATTACCTTCACGTGTGCCTCCATCAGGCGCTTATCATAGAGGTGTATGCCAGGTACGCAAACCTCGTGACGCGATGGGTCAGCTCACTGTTGGGTTAGAGACGGGCGAGAATCCTGATGGTTTCTTGGTCGTGCGTCTCATTGAGAGTGACACGGAGACCAGGGTCGCGTGTCAATCCAGAAGATAGTCTTACCGAAGAAGGGGGCGTTGCAGACCTTAGGCGACGGGCTATACTGATAACGTCGATAGCAATCTGTGAGGTGGTCTATGGATAGGACGACACGCCACGACCGTGACCCCGTGGCGCTCTTGCAGCGTCTGATCTCTTTTGACACAACTAACCCCCCAGGCCATGAGGAGCCATGCATCAGGTTCATCCGGGACCTGCTGACCCAGGCTGGTGTCCCCACGACCGTTTTGGCCCGCGACCCTGCACGTCCAAACCTGATTGCGCGATTGCAAGGACGGGGAGAGGCCCCTCCTTTCCTGATGTACGGTCACGTGGATGTGGTGACGACAACCAACCAGGCCTGGGACCATCCGCCATTCGGGGGAGAGATCGCTGACGGTTTTGTCTGGGGGCGTGGGGCCCTCGATATGAAGGGCGGTGTGGCGATGATGCTGGCGGCACTGTTGCGCGCCAATGCTGAGGGATTGGTGCCGCCAGGGGATATCGTGTTGGCCATCGTCAGCGACGAGGAGGCCGGAAGTGAGTATGGAGCTGATTTTCTGGTCTCGCAGCACCCAGAACACTTCGCGGGTATCCGGTATGCTATTGGGGAGTTCGGTGGTTTCTCGATGGCACTGGGCGATCGAACTTTCTATCCCATCATGATCGCCGAGAAACAGATCTGCTGGCTGCGGGCCCGGCTGAAAGGGCCGGGCGGGCATGGGTCCATGCCTGTCCACGGCGGGGCAATGGCCAAGTTGGGACGGTTGCTCACCACGCTAGATCGGCATCGGCTGCCTGTCCATGTGACGCCAGCGGTGCGAGTCATGGTGACCGAGATGGCCGATGCATTGGGCGGTCTCTCCGGACTGTTGCTGCGACAATTGCTCAATCCCCGACTCACGAACTTGCTCCTCTATCTTATGGGAGAGCGTGGGAGGCTCTTTGATCCGCTGTTGCACAATACGGTCAGCCCGACGATGCTCGATGCCAGCGACAAGATCAATGTCATTCCCAGTGAGGTCACTCTGGGGCTTGACGGACGTCTGTTGCCGGGTCTAGAACCAGAGACTATGCTCGCCGAGCTGCGCGCGTTGGCGGGTGAGGAGGTCAGTTTCGAAGTCGTACAGTATGATCCAGGCCCTCCGGAGCCCGACATGGGATTCTTCTGTGTGCTCAAGCGTGTGCTCAAAGAGCTGGATCCACTGGGCACACCGGTTCCGTTAGTGCTCAGCGGTGTGACCGATGCGCGCTGTTTTGCCCGCCTGGGCATCCAGACCTATGGCTTCACTCCGATGCGACTGCCCCCC
>CAZHBB010000110.1:0-3799 GCA_964530185.1 uncultured Anaerolineales bacterium | reverse complement strand
TTTTGCCCGCCTGGGCATCCAGACCTATGGCTTCACTCCGATGCGACTGCCCCCCAACTTCAACTTTGTGGAAGTAATCCACGCGGCGAACGAGCGTATCCCGGTAGATGCGCTTGCCTTTGGCACTGAGGCCATCTACCGGTTGTTGCAGTACCTCTCCCGCAGAGAGGTATGAAGGACCAGTGCGGGGACTGCAATAATCTCTGATGCCATCGCCCTGGATGCGTTGACAGACGCGGTCATGAGGTAAGGCCCTGCCCAGCCCGACGTGCTACTTCTGCGGCCTTACGGATCGATGGTGGGAGATCGCTATAGCGTAGAGGACGTTTGACGGGTGTCCGGTCGAATTCTGGAATGATCTCGCGGCAGATTTGCTCCGGAGTGTCGAAGTGCAGCGCCGGCATCTGATGAGCGAGTGCCTGCCTCAGGTCGCGGAGGATCTCTGGATTCACCTGGCTCTCCCGGTCCTGGCTGGCCGATGTGTGGAGCGTAACCTGTGTGAGGAGGAATGTATCCGCCAGGTCCTCAGGGTCGCCTGTAGCCTCAATCAACTCAAGGCCACGCTGGGCTGCCTCCCGTGCAAGCCGTCTCAGCCCCAGGGGGCCCAGCCCAGTTGCCATGAAGCGGTGGATCCATATGTTTTCGGGTTGCAACCGAAGGATCTTGGTCAAAATCATCAGACCCAGATCGAGGTCGTCTAGCTGGAGGTAGGCACTGGCGAGATCGATAAGTTCGAAGGCCAGATCGTCGCCACGGTGGTAGGAGAGGTTGTGGGCCAAAGCCCGCCTAAGCCATTCGAGGGCGATGGTGTCTCCACGAAGCAGAGCGTCTTCCGCCAGATCTCGATACAGTGGCTCATACTCCAAAGCGGGGCTGGCCGTTGGGGAGCGGGCTGCTTCCTCGAGCAGCGTTCGGACGCGAGGCGTCTGCGTCTCGTGCAGGCCCCGTTGGGGCCCTAGCAAGCGTTCGGCGATCGTGACGCGTTTGAAGTCGGTCGCTGGTCCAAAATCGGCATCAGGGTCGCGCAATTTCCTGCGGGCTCGCCGGAGTACTTCCACTGCGTCCAGCGTCTCAACCGCAATGGTGCGTTTGTCCTCAGCGGGAAGCCAGGGCAGCACCTTGCGCAGGTCGTCCCCGGCCAGAAACGCGCGTTGGATGGAGTGTAGGTCCGAGTGGGATAGTCGGAGATACCGTGTGTAGGTCTCAGGTGCCCTTCGTCGTGTCATCTCCGCGCCTCCCCTGATACGATTCTATGATTCGTGCAGGTCATATTACTAAAAGTGTAATGCACATTTGGCATCGGACCAGTGCACATGGTTTGGTATCGTCCAACTCCTTCTCTGTGCTATCATGGCAGTGAGCCCCATGGAGGTCTGTGGTGTATCGGTTGACCCTTGAGTTGGTGGACTTCCTGCTGTCTGATGTGGCCCAGGCTGCTCTCGTGCAGCTCGCTACGAGTGATCCAGCCGACGAATTAGGCGTTCTGACGCGCTTGCGGCGACGTTTTACTGCAGAGCAGGCTGCGGCGCTGGTCGAACAGGCTCGACTGAGACGCCGTGCGAAGTCCAAATTCCCAGATGCCGATTCCATGTTGTTCACCGACGAAGCACTGCAGCAGGCAACGGCCTATGAGGTGGCTGCTTATCACGCGAGGCTGATGCTCTCCTGTGGGTGTCGTACAGTTGCAGATCTGGGCTGTGGGATCGGCGGCGATATGTTGGCTATGGCACGTGGTGGACTCCGCGTGTTTGCTGTGGAGGTAGATCCAGTGCGAGCTCGCTTGGCGCAGGTCAATGCGTTGGCGCTGGGTCTGGGGGATCGGGTCCAAGTGGTCCGCGCCGATTGGACGTCGCTGGACTTACCGGTCGACATCGATGCTGCGTTCGTCGATCCGTCACGTCGAGTGCGTGAGGGCGATGGGACAAGGCGAGTGTTTCATCTGGAGCAGATGCAGCCCCCATTGTCGAGTCTGTTGGCCATGCGAACTCAACTACCCAATCTCGCTGTCAAAACATCCCCCGGGATCCCGCGAGAGGCTGTGCCACGAGGGGCAGAGGTGCGTTTTGTCGCCCTGGGTTATGATCTTAAAGAGGCTCTGTTGACCTGGGGGGACCTAACTCGGGGAGGCAGGACCTCGGCTGTTGTGCTTCCGGGCCCCCATGAACTGATCGATGACGGCGTTGAGCGACCGGCTATCGTATCGGAACCGCAGGCTGTGCTTTATGAGCCCAATCCGGCCATCCTCAGGGCAGGGTTGGTGCGGTTGCTCGGTGTACGTCTGGGTGCAGTTCAGATTGACGAGTCCATTGGGTACCTGACGTCTTCCAGAGCTGTGCCCACACTCTTCGCTCGCATCTGGTCCATCGAACGGCACGGCCCGTTTCACCTGAAGACACTCAATCGCTGGTTAAGGGAGTCTGGGGTGGGGCGGGTTGTTATCAAGAAGCGAGGTAGCGCGGTTGACTCAATGGGGTTTGCACGGCGATTGCGAACCGTGCGGGATGGTCCAGAGAGGACGGTCTTCCTGACGCGATGTCAGGGCAAGCCGTGGATGATCCTGTGCAACCCCATTCGCACTTCAGGAGACAGCTTACCCTCGGAGCAAGAGGCCTGAACTTAAAGTGGGGCTATTCCAAAAGCCGCTCGGGGAGAGCCCCCGAGCGGCGCTGGTACCCTGATAGTGCTTAGCGGATCAGGGCTGGGCTGGTCTGGGTCGTGGGTTCCATAAGCGCCAGGGCCACGCCTGTCTGAGCTTTGGATGTTCCTGGAAGAAGCGGTACACTCTGCGTCCGAGGTTCAGCAGATCCCTCGGTGTCGGACGCCGTCGGGGATGCTGACCCGAGAGCCAGTCGTCCAGAGTTGTGGATGCCTCAATACGAGTGATGAGCTTCTCGCCCTGCTCAGCGCTGATCTCGCCATCCTGGGCCGCTTGCTCCACGCATTCGATCAGGGCGGTCTTGACCTTTTCCGAGACAGTGTCAGGGTCGACACCAGCCGCATCCATCAGGTCGGCAACAGTCTGTCCCTCTCGCAGTGATTGCTGAAGATCCTCAACTGACATCCCTAGCGAGTCAGCCAGAGCCTCCCAGCCAGCGCGGCGTAGTTTCTGCTCGAGCGTTGCGGGTGGCTGCTCTCCGGCCAGCCAACGCTCGATCCTATCTGAGGCCTCCAGACGATCGATCAGTACCTCGGCGCGATCAGATGGAAGCTTGCCCTCATCCACTGCTGCCTGGATCTGGGAGATCGCTTCGGCCTTGATGCGAGCGGCGATGATCGTGGGATCCAGTCCTGCTGCCGCGACCAAGTCCGGGACACGCTGGCCTTCATGCAGTGCAGCGCGTAGGTCCTGCGGCGTCATGCCCAGCACGTCGGCCAGGATCTCCAACATCATGTCCTGAGGGATGTCGACGGGCGGGTTGAGGTGGTCTCGCATACCTGGTCGTTGGTTGCCCCGTACGGGCAAGTCCACCCCCTGTGCCGCCGCGACGTCTGCCAGGCTCTGGCCCTCTAACAGCGCTTCCAGCAACTCGGTGCGATTCAGGCCTAGTCGATCTGCAATGTGGGCGATCAGGTCATCAGGCCCTTCATCGTCGGCGCTCTGAGCTGCCACAACCCCCGTGACCAACATCGAGAGCATTAAGGCTGCACTTGCGATGGTTGCTATCTTTCTCCACATGATTGTCTTACCTCCTCGTGAAGTATCTGGATTCTACGCTTCCATAAAAGCATACGGCTGTACGAGGCGTGTGCACAACGCGTAAAAATCCTGTAAAATAGTTAATTACCTTTGGTGTTCACC
>CAZHBB010000109.1:6865-9755 GCA_964530185.1 uncultured Anaerolineales bacterium | reverse complement strand
CGCTCGTCCTGATGGGACCACATATATCGTGTTGGAAGATATCGCGTGTGAGCGCGGAGTCCTGGCGCCTGTAGAGGGAACCGATCGATGGTTCCCATGCGCCAAGACTCCCTGGGCAACTATCCGTTGGAAACGCTTGTGCCCCGGCGTAGCCAACCTCACGTCTCGGTGGAACTGACTCTGATGAGGGAAACCCGCGGTCAGTGCATCTCCTGCCCACCCGTCACGTTGATCGCCTGGCCCGTCATGTAGCTCGACTGATCGGAGGCCAGGAAGACCACCACATTGGTCACATCCTCGTAAGTACATCCGCGCTTCATAGGGACCTGATTGATATACCGCTGACGCACCTCTTCCTCCGTGATCCCCCACTTCTTGGCATATTGCTTGTAGAGGGAGTTGACCCATAGGGGCGAGTCGAGTAGATTGCCAGGGCAGATGGCGTTGGCCCGCACGTTGTACTCCGCCAGTTCCAGGGCGATACTCTGGGTGAGACCAATACCCCCGAACTTAGAAGCTGCGTAGGCCGAGTTCTTGTAGCTGCCTTTCTTGCCAGACTTGGAGTTGATCTGGATGATGACGCCACTGCGCTGAGCTTTCATAACCCGGGCCGCGTGCTTAGCCACCAGGAAGTAGCCATACAGGTTGACATCAATCACAAAGCGCCACTTGTCGGCGGGAAACTCGTCGATGGCTCCGGAGATCAGCACCCCTGCGTTAGAGACGCAGATATCCAACCGCCCGAACCTCTCGACAGTTGTATCAATCATCGCCGCGACCTCTTCTTCGTTTGTGACGTCACAGCGTACACCCAGTGCATGGCGGTCCGTCTGGGCTTCGATGTCGGCCGCGACTTTCCGGGCGCCTTCCAGGTTGATATCCCCAACCACGACATGGGCACCCTCTTTGGCAAGCCTGTGACAGATGGCCTCACCAAGCCCCTGCGCACCGCCTGTCACAACGGCGATTCTATCCTCTAATGGTCTCCGCATGTTTAGCTCCTTTCCTCTTTGTCTGGGGTGCCCCAGCATGACTGTGGCACCCCGATTTACTTAGGTCATGCCACCATGTGGATGAGTCCACGCTTCCCATTGATAAGCCAATGCGGGTCCTCCAGCGCCAGTCGCTCGGCCTCGCCGGCTGACAGCCCCACGACAATCTCCCCCTTGAGCGTCCGCAACACGACATAGGGGCGAGGGAAGTAACGAGTGACTGCACCGAGGTCGGTCGTGGGCGGCCAGTGACGGTCATCCAACAAGCGTCGGTAGTTCACGTCGCCTTTCAGGATGATCAGATCAGCCTGCTCAAGTTGCCGATGGAGCTCCCGCGGCATGTCACGAAAGCCGAGACACCGCGTCCAGAAAGGGTGGGTAGTCAAAGTCAGCCTGCCAGACACCAGAGCCTCATTGAGCCGGCGGCCGAGTGAAGCCACGATAGCACTTTCCGCTCGCTGCAGCTCAGCAATCATGTAGCGAATGTCCTGCGGCATGGCGTCAGAGACAAAGAAGGGCTGGTTTTTCAAATGGAACGTGATCCGCCGAGCCCACCCGTGACGCAGAAAATGGTCGGCAAGGGCGAGATCATAGAGGCTGTCGGCGCCGACGTTATCGTTGATGAAGGCGATATGGCGCAACCCCTCATGCAGGGTCTCCATGACCTGAGCCGTATGGTCAATCAGGATATGGGGCTGCTCCAAGGTCACATCCGGCGTATGTCCCTCTCGGACAGTGAAGTTGCTGAGGTCCGCCCGATTACCCCACAGAGCTCCGTGAAGGAGAGCCATACCTCGTATCTCCGGATCGGTCTCTGCACCGAGTAACGCTAGCACCTGGCCGATCTGGGCGCGCGCCGAGGCTTCCTGCGCACGTTTCTGGGGCGCAAACGGGTCTCGACCGCGCCATGGCCCCGGCTGAAAGTAACGCACCGCCTCTAACAACCGACGATAGAAATAGGTCTCAGCGAAGTACCAGGGCAGTTCGAGCCAGGTGCGGCCCTGGTACTTCGCCCAATGGCTGTTCCAAAAAGCCGTGTCTCCGGTTGCCTCGCGCACCGGTTCCAGTTTCTTGAGGCCAGTGATCTCGGCTCTCAGAGCCTCAAGTCCCTCTACAATCTGGGGCGGATAGCGATGGTCTGCCAGCACGCGTGCGATGATCTGAGGTTTGCGCACCAGGATTGTCCGCTCGGCGAAAGAGCCGCGCTCCGACGTCATCAACGGCGGCGGGAGGCTATCCAACTTCCGCACAGTCATAGACCCAGGCATAGACTCAAGGGCCCCCACAGTCCCCAGGCTCCTGTCCCTCCCATCATTTGAGCATCAGGCGCAATAGCTCTGCCTCCGCCTCGTTGGTCCATTCCTTCCCGTTTCGCAGCTTGGCATACACGCTTGGCAAGACCCCCTTAAGATCTGTGATCCCAGTCAGTGGGAGGGGTTTGATGTGTGGGTAGATGACAATCTTCCCCGGGAAAACTGCATCTGCCACAGCCTTCAATCCGTCCCAGGCCGCCTCGAGGGAGCCAATCGCTGCGACGGAACGATTGGGCGAAAGCTTTCCAGCTTCCGTCTGTTGAAGCATGAAGCGCATGTTCTCGATGGTAGAGGCTGAATGGCCAATGATGCGCGTCTGGCGCAGGTAGGCCGAACTCAAATCAATCCGGGCGAATTTGCCCCGTGGCACGCCCGCGAAGATGTTCATGACACCCCCTGCCGCCAGGTAGGTCGCCGCATCGGAGATCACGGCCGGGATGGGGGCCAATACGACGATGTTGTCGAAGCCGAGCGTGCGGAAGCGATCCATACCGGCCTCGTAAGGCCCACGATCCATCGGATTGAGGCAAAGGAACTCAATACCTTTCGCCTGGGCCTCCTCGGCGAAGGACTCCACGAGGGCCT
>CAZHBB010000109.1:0-6765 GCA_964530185.1 uncultured Anaerolineales bacterium | reverse complement strand
TCAAGCTGAACCGGACGCTCCATGGGCTGGTCGTCGATGATGGCCATGATCCCATAACTGGCAAGGTTGGGACTGGCCTGCTCGATGATATCGGCATCGGCCCCCAGGACGATGATGTCATCGATGCCTTTGCCGCTACTGCTGACTGTCTCAGCAGGCGAGACCGGGGAATCATCGGTCTCCACGGTGGCTGGGTCAGGGAGCTGCGGCACGTCGATCACCTCAACCCCGAGTTCTGCAGCCCGCTGGCGCACCCATGCCTCGAACGGCCCAGGCACGTTGGTGAGCATCACCACCGCAGGGTGGCTCCGTCCATCGAACCCCGCACTGATGGTATAGGTATCCTTTGCTCGGGGTGTCCCAATGATCCACATTTTGCCACCAGGGCGCAGTCCAGTACGATAGCGCAACTGATAAGCCGCGATGACGCACGCCCAGGGCTCGGTGAGAGCTGCCTCGGCATAACCCGTAGTGGGCTGGACGGGGATGAGGTAACATCCATGATCACCGTTCAAAACACGCTGATCCAGAACATTGTATTCTGAAAGCCCCCCTTGGATCTCGTAGCCGTAGGCGTAGCCCACACCATGGACGTAAATATCGGCCTGGACAATAAACCGATCACCAAGGTGATATTGACCACGCAGGTTCTCCCCCACCCCCACCACGGTCAAGCTCACCTCATGTCCCAAGACGACAGGGGCCTCCCGCATGTTGCGATAGATGCGTGGATGGTCCTGGCCCGCACGAATGACCTTGATATCAGAGAAACAATGTCCACAGGCATCGTGGCGGACCAACAACTCGTCAGGGCCATAGGTGGGCATGGGGACTTCGATAGGTTGATGATCCACGCCCAGATTCTCGAACCCGGCGCCATAGAGGGGCCAGATGCGGTTGGTCTTCGGCAGCGGCAAAGTTGCCTCTTTATAGGCCTTCAACTTATCTTCGGTTGTCATAATCGTTGGCTCCTTTCCTGCCATAGGCGATAACCGCCTGGTAAATCAGGTAACACCTCAATCATAACGACAATCTTCCTGAACGCACCACATCATCCACCGCATACGTCCGAGGCCTGTACCCGCGGCCAGAGACCCGGCCGTCGTGACGTTGAGACCACCGGACTGCCCCGCTTTGTGAAAATCGTCCTGAATACGACGCCGAATCTCCCGGGGAGTCCCGTTCCGCAACAGCAACGGAGGCATCTGACCATGAATGTAGGCATCGGGCATCTTCTCACGAATCAGGCCTGCATCGACCTCTGGCCCATAGTTGACCTCTCGGATGCCTATCTCGTACTGGATATCCAGGAGATGCCCCATAGCGCTATCGGAGTGTTGATAGCGACGTGCTCCAGCAGGCGCCATAGCATCGAGGACACGCTCGAGCACCGGCACGCAGTACTCTCGATAGAGGGCCCGGTTGAACAAAGCACAATTGTCATCGGTGATCCACCAACCAGGTTCTGTGTGACCGCTGAACTCACGCAGAAAGCCATTGAGCTCCACCATCTTCTCCGCCAGGACGTCCCGGAAGCGATGCATCAGGGCAGGCCGGTCCATCATCCAATAAAACGCGGTCTCAGGCCGGAGCACAGAGGTGATGATGGTGGCTGGCCCCCGACTTCCGGTCCCCAAACTGGGAAGAGGTTTTCCAGCCGCCTTTCGCGCCTCCCACTCCTCAAGGAAGGGCTCAGGCAAGGCCCATGTGCTGATGTCGATTTTCTCGGCGGTATCCAGGACTCGAGCGAACTCTTCGGGATCATCCGTGACAGGCGTCAACCACGGCGTGCTTCCCTCATGGTAGGTGAAGTAACAGCCGAAGAGGTTCTCGATGCGACGCGGTTGATGTTCCCAGGTATCCTCCTCGAAAAAGACACGCCCGATATATTTCTGTGTGATGGTATTGACCTGCCAGTGCAATGAGTCTCGGTAGGTTTTATCCTGATAGTAACGCAGGGTCGAAGGAACCGCCATGAATTCAAAGATCCAGTGATCATCTGGTGAGAAGGACATAGAACAGCGGGGCTTTTCGGTCGTGAAGGTCTGGCACAACGCGTTTTCCTGCCAGAATGCCGTCACATCCAGTCCCTGCGTCAGCTCCATGAACTCAGGGTCCCAGATCACCATGGTCAATCAGTCTCTCCCCCTCTCCCCACCATCGACCCTATTTGAACTCTTGCTCCGCATAACGAAGTAAGGCCTCAGGCGTCACCGGCGCCTTCAATGCCTGCAAGCGTGCCATACTTTCACTACCCGGCGCCATACCTCTGCCAAACCGGGTATAGAAACGATTCCTCTCACGACGTGTGGGGAAATGCTGTTGCGCCCACAGACTCTGATAGCCAAGGCCGAGAGTTCGGGCAAGCACCGTATGGCCATAGATGAAATAGGCACCGTCAAGGAACGTCTCTCGTACCGGCGCCAGCTCAGGTGCCTCGAAGTTGTCAATGAGTGGCTTGCCGTAGGCGTTCATCTCGGTACCCACGTTAATCGGCAGGTCAAGCTCGCGGGCCAAGTCCACGACGGCATAAAGATTCTGCAATTTGACTTTCTTCTCCTCAGGGTCCTTGATATTCCAATTACGATCGGGAATGATGTTAAGGGCAACTGCACCCTTCTGGATCATCAGCGCAAACAGCTCCTCCGCCGCCCGCTCCCCCTCTGAAGTGCCATCGAGCCAGGTGATGCATGGCAAGGCGCCACATGCCAGGATCATCTGGTTAACCTCCTCCACGGTGGGGAAGGTATCCGGGCCGGGTTGCACATACCCCACGCCCCCACGTTTGATCAACCGGGAGCGGACGAGGTTCTGGATTTGCGGCCCGTCATCAATGATCCTGGCAATGGTTCCGGCAGGGGTGTTCAGCTTCTGGGCCCAGAAGGCCACGGGATCGGCAACAGTCGTCGCAGCCTTGTGCACATAAGCCAGGCAGATATGGCGCTCGGTGGGATTGCCTGCTGGCGTCAGGGGCAGCACATCCCGGTCGTAGTCAATGGTCACAGGAGCCAGGTATGCATTGACTCGCGAGACGACATCACGGTTGCGCCGCTCCGCACGCGACCGCATCTCATCCAGGATACGCTGAGCCTCCGGGTTACCCTCGGGTACCTGACTCGACACGAACCCGATCCCCATGTGATAGTAAACGCCAGGCTCGCCAGGTGAGTTGATCTCTCGATCAGCGAACTCTGGCACGTAAGCTCGTGTCTCAATGCCAGCACTGCCGCGCAGCGCCAGTCGCTCACAGGCACAGAGGAACTCATCCACGCCATCCAGGACATCGAAATCGACGATCCCCATGAGCTTGTACCCCTTGCGTTTGGCCAACCAGGCCAGCCCCGTGGGTGAGTAGCCATATCCATTGTAGGAGAAAAAGGTGTGGCAGTGCATGTTGGCCACTTCCTCCTCCTCCGCGAACCGGACCACCCCCCGTCGAGCCATGTCGATCAAAGCATCCAATGCCGATGACCGCACCTGAGGGTCGAAATCATTCAGTTGGTTCTCCAGTGCCTGTAGTTTGTCCATAAATGCCTTTCCCGTGAAGGTAGAAAGTCTTCCCAAACCATCTCTGTCACACCTCATGGCCCTTGGCGCGTGTCAGCCGTAGACCTGGTGCATTCTGTCACAGTAGTACTGGACGTTTTCCCATTTGCTATCGGGTGCTATACGATGATCAGGACACGGAATGTAACCGCCCAATTCAACCAGAGGGCGCAGGCGCTCGATCTCCGCGTCGACAGCCTTATAGTCGCGGGTGAACACGACTTTGTTCATCCCGCCGACCCCCCTCAGCTCGCGCCCATAGCGCTCACGCCATGGGCCGATGCTCGATCCCCATGTGCCCACCTCGATGGGGAACATCGTGTTGACACCGTTTTCCAACCATATGGGGATCAGCTTGTCGATCTTGCCATCGCTGTCAAGGGACACAATATCAATGCCGTAACTGTTCACCAGCTCCGTAATGCGTCGGTAGTGAGGCCCAACTTTCTCCGCGAAGAAGCGCGGGTTGACCAAAGGTCCGCTCTTGAAGGAAATGTCCTCCCAGAAGTGAGCAAAGTCAAAGGGGGCTGGACCACCATCAGGGCAAACCAACTCGAGCACGGTCTTAGTACAGGTGTAGCACAGGTCAGCCACCGTCTCGATGATCTCATCAAGCAGGACGGGATCATCCACCATCATGTAAGAGAGACCTACCAGACCAAGCCAATCGCGAATGATGCCGAATAGACTCCCCGCATGCAGACCATAAGGGTTCTGCCATTGATTCGCCTGCAGATAGGTCAGACCTCCCTGATCAAAGCGAATCATCGTCCCATCTGCGTTTACGTAAGCCTGCGTGATACGCTCCATCTCGAATTGGAGCTTGGGCAAGTAAAGGGTCTCCCAGGATTGGCGATCCGTCAGCAGGTGCTTAATCTCCTTGGGGATCGATGTCGCATCGTCTTTCTCAAGGATTACTACGCCCTCCTCATTCAGGACATGGCGCGATCCGTCAGGGAACGTCTTTACAACTTCACGGACAAACGGGGGACGGAGCTGCGTGTTAGGGATGAAGCAGCTATACCAGTTGAAGTCAAATCCCAATTTGCTGCCGATCTCAGCGTCGATGGGGTTTCCATCTGTCCACATACGTGCCTGTTCCCAGGTAATGTGACCCTCCCTCGCCCATTTCTCCAGCGTCTCGTCCCAAAAGCCAAAATGCACCAGCGGCAGTCGATCATATTCCTGATAGTGCAGAATTGCATAAACTCGCTCACGATTGTTCATGGATCTTTCCTTTCCCCCTCTTCAGCGATTGCCCAACGCCGTGAAGCCCCAGGCCGCACAGCAGCATACGTTGGGGCCGGAGTCGTCAAGCGAAATTGATAACCAGCATCTATGCGTCTTCGGGCACCTCTGTGCCGATCTCAATCATAGCACGTAAGACGCCATCCTCGTAGGCTGCCACGAGCTCGAATGCCTCCTGGAGACGCTCCAGAGGGAAGTGATGGGTCGCCAGGGCCGCCACATTGAGCATACCAGAGTGGACCATATGGATCGCCCGCGGGTAGGTGTGTTTCATACGGCGCACAAGCTTGATGGTCAGTCCCTTGCGGCGCACCACCGACGCGGTCATTATCATGGTGTCGTCCGAGGGAATGCCTACGACCACAACCTTCCCCCCTGGACGGGCCACACGCGCGGCCTGATCCGGTGTCTCGTGTGCGCCCGCTGCCTCAAACGCCACATCCACACCACGGCCGTGGGTCGCTGCCATGATCTCCTCTACCACATCCTGGGACTGGGGAGCATAAACGGCGTCGGCACAGAACTCCAGCGCGAACTCTCGACGATGCACCAGTGGCTCAGTCATGTACACCTCACCAGCACCTGCCAGACGGGCGACAGCAGCGGTCAGAAGCCCAATGGGCCCCGCCCCAAACACGGCGACCGTCTGCCCAACCTTCAGGTGGGCCAGATCCACGGTATGAATGGCGATCCCCAGCGGCTCCAGTAGCGCGCCCTCGTTGGGGGAAAAGCCTTTCGGCAGTGGAAAACAGTTCGCGGCAGGCATCACGGCATACTCGGCGAAGACGCCATCAATGGGTGGCGTGCCACAGAACCGCACATTAGGGCACAGGTTGGGGTGGCCTGTGAGACAATACTCGCACTTCCCGCAGGGGATAGCCGGCTCGACAGCCACGAGCTGCCCGACCTCCAATCCCTCGACTCCAGGGCCCAGGGCGGCAACCCAGGCAGAAAATTCATGCCCCATCGTGATCGGCTTCGTCACAACAGCATCCCCAATACCCCCCTCTAGATAATAGTGGACATCGGAGCCACACGTACCCACTGAAGCGATCCGTAAGAGAACCTCACCAGGGCTAGGGGTTGGCACGGGGCCAGTCTCGATGCGTATATCGCGGATGCCATAAAGCTTGGAAACGCGCATGGTCTGTGGAATCTTCATCTTCTCTCCTCAAACATCTTGCGGGATCTATGACCGTCCATTGAGGCCTCACTCGCCCAGCAGCTTACGGCGATAAGCCTCGTCTGGCCGGGTGTGGATGCGGTCGACCTGTTCGGCGCCCAGGAAATGAGGGCCGCCGGCGGCATAGGTGCCCAAGAGAACCCGAGCCGTCTTTACCATCATGGCCGTGATATTCTCAACCTGCTCGGCAGTCTTACCGAGGGCGACCAGACCGTGGTTCTGCAAAAGAATGACACGAGGGCGCTCCCCATAGGTGTCGATATAGGCATTGATGCGCCGCCAAATCTCACGGGCAAGGGGAAGACCGGGATCCGTATAGGGGATGAGCACCGGAGCAGGCCCGCACATCACAATCTCGTCAGGGAACAATCTACCAGAGAAGGCTTCCTCGAAGCCTTGAGAACAAGTAAGGGCGTTGATAGCAATTGGGTGCGTATGACCCACAAAGGCGACATCGTCAAGGCTCAGACACAGGGCATGGAAGACAGTTTCAGTTGAGGGACGAATAGACGTGTTGGGTGCTGGCCAGCGACCCGTCTCAGGATCCACACGGGCCTCCAGAAGGCGCGCTTTGATCTCCTCATCGGTCAACGCATCCTCGCGCAGGATCGCGAGGGCCCGTTCCAGCGAGACACGCACGAATCCATCGGCCCTGATGGTAGGAAGTTGGTAGCCACTGGCCTTAACCCAAAACGTACCATCGGGATTGAGCGCAGAGGTGTTACCCTCACCCAGGATAACCAATTCCCTCTCTGGTCTTCCCAGGTTGCGCGACATAGTCACAAGCT
>CAZHBB010000108.1:0-9796 GCA_964530185.1 uncultured Anaerolineales bacterium | reverse complement strand
ATAGCCGGCGAACTTGTGGTAGAAGAAGCTGTGCAGGTCCAACAGGTCCGAGACTAGGCCGGTGAGAGCCAGGAAGAGAGCCGTGGGCAGGAGCAGGGTACTGCTGAGCCATCCGATCTTCCAGCGACGCACAGCGGCCTCCTTAGTAAGAGTACGTGACGTACCTCCAATGGGAACGTGAGCCACCGACAGCGGTAAGGCCCTTGCGTCCCGTTACTATGCGCCAGGGGGTCTGTCGGGGCGCGTGTTAGGATCCTGGCAAGCGGTCTACCGGGGATTGGCGCAGTTCATCCTTTTAATTCATTTTACAGCAAACGCGGAAGTTGCGTATACTGCAGCCCTCTACGCTCTCAGCGGTCGAACCTGTCCCGTCGCCGTTTTGTCTGATTGTGGTATAATAATTTTGTGAACCAGACGAACGATGCCCACGAGGACATACGGCGCCCCATGGGCGCCCTGGCCTGCATCGTCACCGGCTTTGAGGTCGTCGCCCGACACCCGACCTTGATCATCCTGCCTTTGGCATTGGACCTGTGGCTATGGCTGGGTCCACGTCTGTCGATCGCGCCGGTACTGCAGGGGATGAAGCAATTGCTGCTTCAGACGGTGCTACTGGATCCTGACGCAGCAGGCACAGCCGAGTCGCTGGCGATGTTGTCGCAGATGCTTGATGAGTTGAGCGGCGGCTTCAACCTTTTCTCAGCGCTGAACCCTGGTCCACTGCTGGGCGTGCCTGTGCTGATGCCAATGCGGTTGGGCGGAGGGATACCCTGGGGAGTACAGCCCACTCTGGAAGTGGGCACCATTGGGCTCGTCATCCTGCTGAGCGCGTTGCTGGCGCTGGTGGGGCTGGGGCTGAACGCCCTCTATCTGCACAACGTGGGGCGTGCCGTGCTCGACGAGACGGCGGCTGAGCTGCCCGGCCCGGAAGATGTGTTCACATTGTGGCGTCGGCTCGCGAGGTTGGGCATAGCATTGCTGGTGGTGGGTCTTCTCTTCTCCGTGGCGATCTCTCTGTTCGTCACCCTGCTTGGGCTGATCAACTTGGCAGTTGCCGGCCTGGCGTTGACGCTTTTTTCTGCGCTGGGGATGTTCGTCGTGTTTCATCTGCTGTTCACCGTTCCGGGGATGGTCCAGATGCGGCGCGGGGTGGCGGAGGCAGTGCGGGAGAGTATGTTGCTCACCCGCGGCGACTTTCTTCAGACGCTGCTGCTGCTGGGTCTCATCATGGTGGTGACGCAAGGCTTAAACGTGGTCTGGACCCTGCCACCGACGGACTCCTGGACTGCGGCCATTGGGCTGGCGGGACATGCTTTCGTGAGTACTGCCGTCACCGCCGCGCTCTTCATCTTCTATCAGGAGCGGCTGGCCTTCCTGCGGGCGTTGGTGCACTTCCTGAGCGGACAGCGCAACGAGGCGCAGGTCCCATCAGGGTGACCAAGGCCGAATATACTGGACCGGTAGGTTTTGGGTCAGGATTGACGTAGTCAGAACATGGTTGAAAGAACCCGAGATTCACAATTAAAATACGATGCCTCCACAATCCAGGTCCTGGAGGGGTTGGAGGCTGTGCGGCGGCGCCCCGGCATGTATGTGGGCGGCACCGACGAGCGCGCCCTCCATCACCTGGTCTACGAGGTAGTGGACAACTCCATCGACGAGGCACTGGCCGGGGCCTGTGATCACATTCAGGTGATCATCGAGCCTAACCTGAGCGTCGTAGTGGTCGACAACGGCCGCGGTATCCCAGTGGGGATCCATCCCGAGAAGGGAATCTCGGCGCTGACGTTGGTGCTGACGACGCTGCACGCCGGTGGTAAGTTCGATGGCGGGGGCTACAAGGTCTCTGGCGGGCTGCATGGCGTGGGCGTCTCGGCCGTCAATGCCCTCTCGGAGTGGATGGAGGTCACAGTCAAGTCCAACGACGGCAAGGTGTATCGTCAGCGCTTCGAGCGGGGCCATCCGGTGACCGAGGTGGAGCCAGTGGGCACCTGCGATCCTGCAGACACTGGCACCACCGTAGCGTTCCGCTTCGATCCCACCATCTTCCACGATGTGACGTACAGTTTCGTCACTCTGGCGCAGCGATTCCGCGAGATGGCTTTCGTGACACGCGGTGTGACCATCGAGTTGATTGACCGTCGGAAGAAGCCTGCCCGTCGCATGACCTTCTACTTCGAGGGCGGGATACGCGCCTTTGTCACTTACCTGAACCGCACACGCAAGCCGCTCCACAAGCCACTCTACACCGAGAAGGTGGTCGATGGTATCGGAGTGGAGGTGGCACTGCAGTACAGCGACAGCTTCAACGAGACGGTACTCTGCTTCGCCAACACCATCAATACTATCGACGGTGGCACGCACCTAACAGGATTCCGTGCCGCGTTAACGCGCACTATCAACGATGTGGGGCGCTCGCTCGGGATTTTGCGTGACAGTGACCCCAACCTAAGTGGCGACGATGTGCGTGAGGGCCTGACGGCGGTCATCAGCGTGAAGGTGCCTGAGCCGCAGTTCGAGAGCCAGACCAAGGTAAAGCTGATGAACCCTGAGGTACGGCAGGCAGTAGAGAGCGTAACCACCGACGCGCTGAGCAAATTCCTGGTGTCGGATCCCCGGGCCGCGCGGGCCATCATCGAGAAGGCCCTGACGTCGATGCGGGCACGGGCGGCGGCACGCAAGGCGCGGGATCTGGTGATCCGCAAGAGCGCACTGGAGAGCATGACGCTCCCCGGTAAGCTGGCCGATTGCTCCAGCCGTGACCCAGAGCGCAGTGAACTTTTCATCGTCGAGGGCGACTCGGCTGGTGGCTCGGCCAAGCAGGGCCGCGATCGGCAGTTTCAGGCCGTGTTGCCGTTGCGCGGCAAGATCCTCAACACCGAGCGTGCAGGGCTCAACAAGATCCTGAACAACAAGGAGATCCAGGCGATCATCTCGGCGTTGGGGTGTGGCATCGGTGATCAGTTCGATCTCTCCAATCTGCGCTATAACCGCGTGATCATCATGACCGATGCCGATGTGGACGGCGCGCACATCACGACACTACTGCTGACGTTCTTCTTCCGCTATATGCCGGGGCTGATCGAGGGCGGACACCTCTACATCGCGCAACCGCCGCTCTACCTGGTACGTGCCGGGAGAGAGCGCCGCTATGTCTACTCGGAGAGAGAGCTGGCAGAGGCACTGGACGACCTGGATGGCCGCCACTACAGCCTTCAGCGCTACAAGGGCTTGGGCGAGATGAACCCGGAGCAGCTCTGGGAGACCACTATGGATCCCGCCCGCCGCACGCTATTACAGGTGCGGGTCAACGACGCGGCCGAAGCCGACCGGGTCTTCAGCATGTTGATGGGCAGCGCGGTACCTCCACGCCGCAAGTTCATCCAGTCGCATGCCCGTGAGGTGCAGAACCTCGATATCTAGCGCTAGAGGTTGGCGCCCTCCATCAGGGCAGGGGCCTTGTAGAAACTCCGGCATTTACCATTCACCCTTTCCTTATCGAGACGTGTGACTGCGCTGCAGCACTAGCTGCGATTCGAAACGCCCTCGATCACAGAAATTCCTCGCTCCGAGCTTGACAAGGGTTCTGGCTTATTATATGATAATTGGTGTAATGTTGTCAGACATGTGACAAGTAAGTCAACTGCCGCCAACAGGATGCCTCGGTGTCTGGGTTATAGTCGCATGAGCAGGCATAGAGGAAAGCGTCAGATCGCTGGTGGCAGAGGGCGTGGCAATTGTCTCCCAAGACTGTTGCCGAAAGGTAGGGCTTGACCGAAAGGAGGTGGCTATCGAGCGATTCCTTTGGAGTCCGGTAAGCGATGAGAACTGTTTGATCTTCGTCTATCTGAGAACCGTACAACCAAGGAGGTAACCCCAATGGAAGAGAACGTGTGGGAGCTGGAAGAGGGTGAGGTCAGGAAGCCCGGTATTGTCCACGTCGTGATGATGGCTCTGTTCACGGGCATCGGCATCGTGGTGGGCACCTTCGGTAGTCTGGCCGTTCCCATTGGCTTTGTATCGGCATTCTGGCCTGGCCAGGCCATCCAGGCCGTAGGCTCGATCTGGTACGGCATGTGGGGTGGCATCGCGGGGTTCGTCTTCCCGCTGATCTCCAATGCCATGAGTGGCTCTGCTCCCCTCCCCGTCTCTCTCGCTTATATCCCCGCCAACTTCGTACAAGGCATGGCCGCTGGCTGGGCGTTCCGCGCTTTCAAGTGCCATCCAGCACTCAAGACAACCAAAGACTGGTTGGTCTTCACTTTTATCGGGATTATTGCAGCCAACCTGTTTGGCGCAGCGTGGGGTAGCACCGTGCTGCGGCTGTTCGGACTGATCACCCCTGAGGCTCACCTGGTCACCTTCGCCGGCTGGTTCGTGGGCAACACCGTCGCCTCGTGGATCCTGGGCGTCCTGCTGCTGAAGTTCATCTCCCCGCTGGTGGTCAAGACCAAGGCCTTCTGCAAGGGCTACTGGGCCTAGGATTTTGGATTCGCTATCTTTGTCTGTAGATTCTGACGCACATTGGGGGCTGGAGCCGATCTCCGGCCCCCAATACGGGTTCTAGGAGGCCATATTGTGGCACAAGCCATGACAGCACAACGGACGCCTAAGATGCGGCGTACCCTGCTCAGCACAGTGCCGGTGTCATCGCCGCTCTATGAATTGCATCCTCTGACGCGCTTCATCTCGCTGCTCTTCCTGGGCATGGTCTCGCTCTTCATCGATGTCCCGGAGATCAACATCGTTTTCATCATCCTGGTGCTGCTTTATCTGAAATGGGCCAAGGTCACCCTGGCGAGCCTCAAAATCTACCTCCCGCTGCTCTTCACCGTGGCCATCTTCATGTTCTCCATTGCGATCATCTTCCCCCATGCCAATCCAGAATATCACACCTTCAAGTTCCTGGGCATCAAGTTCTACTTCGAATCGCTCTACTGGACTTTTGCCAGCTACTGGCGGCTGATGGCCATGCTGTTCGGCACCATCCAGTACTTCTCCACCAACCGCGAGAGGGATATGCTGGTCGCCGTTCGCTCGCTCAAGATCCCTTTCGTTATCACCTACTTCGTGGCGTTGGCCCTGCGGGCCGCCGGGATGTTCATGGAGGACATGCGCATTATCCGTGAGGCAGAGCGGGCTCGAGGACTGGACGAGTCCTCGATGTCGCTAGCTGACCGGGCCAAGCTCTATGTCATGTACATGATCCCTTTGTTTACCCTGGCCATCCGGCGGGCCGATGAGATCAGCAACGCTCTCTACGCCCGTGGCTACACCATATCGGGGAAAATGGAAGATGGCAGCAAGCGCTCCGATTACATCCTGACCAAGTATCCGATCAAACCCATCGACGTGGCACTCATCGCGGTGCAGCTCATCCTGTTCGCGACGGTAGCCATCCTGCGGTTACGTTTTGGTGCCTTCGACGTAACCCAGTCACCACTGCGCCAGTTCCTGTTGGCGCTGCTAAGTGGGGGGTAGTGCATGGTTGCTGTATCTATACGCGACTTAAGCTGGCGGTACTCCGGCCGCAGACGCTTTGCTATTGAGGACATAAACCTCGATATCGAGGAGAATACCTTTGTCAGCATCGTCGGCCCTAACGAGAGTGGTAAGACCACGCTGGTCTCCTGCATCAAGGGCCTGATCCCCAGCAATTTCCACGGTGTCTGGCGTGGCACGGTCGAAGTCTTCGGCAAGAACGTGCGAGATAAATCGGCCCAGGAGCTTGCCCGGGAGATCGGATTCGTGTTCGCCGACCCCGAGGCACAGTTCACCTCCATGACGGTGGAAGAGGAGTTGGTGTTCGGCCTGGAGAACATCGGGCTGCCATTGGATGAGATCGAGGAGCGATTGCAGTGGGTCAGCAAGATCACGATGATCGAAGGGCTCTTCGACAAGTCCCCCTATGAGATCTCCGGAGGACAAAAACAGCGCGTCGCTATCGCCAGTGTGATGGCCATGAAACCACGCCTCCTCATCCTCGACGAGCCCACATCGATGGTGGACCCGCTGGGCAAGGATTTCATCTTCCAGATTCTGACCCAGCTCAAGCAGGAGGAGAATCTGACCCTGATTGTCGTGGAGCACAACATCGAGCAGGTGGCCCCCCTCTCCGATATGATGGTGTTGGTACACGACGGTCATATCCTCAAGGCGGCCCCGCCGGACCAGTTCTTTGAGGATGTCGCTTTCCTCCAGGAGCACGACATTCAGCCGCCGGAGGTCACTACCTTTACAGGCCACCTCAAACAGCAGGGAGTGTTGGAAGGTCCCCTGCCCATCCGCTTCGAGGACGCCGTCTCAATGGTGACCGATGTCCTATCTCAACCCAAGGAAGGGGGACAACTGTGAGCGCTCAGAAACTTATCGAGGTCTCCAACCTCACGTTCGTCTACCCGGATGGCACCCTGGCCCTGGAGGGGATCAACCTCGACATCTACGAGAACGAGTTCATCGCCTTCATTGGGCAGAATGGGTCAGGAAAAACAACCCTGGCTAAGTGCCTCAACGGCATCCTGCGCCCCACCGAGGGGCATGTCAAAATTGCCGATATCGACACGCGGACCAAAGGGACCGTCAAGAAGATCGTGACGCGAGTGGGGTATGTGTTTCAGAACCCGGATCACCAGCTCTTCAACAACACGGTAGCTAAGGAGATCGCCTACGGCCCCCGCAATATCGGGCTTTCCCGCCAGGAGATCGAGGAGCGCGTGGCGGAGGCGGCCCGTGTGGCAGGTGTGCCCGACGATGTCTTTGACGAACATCCCTTCTTTTTATCCAAAGGGCTGCGCCAGCGGGTGGCCATCGCCTCCATCCTGGCCATGCGTCCCCAGACCATCATTGTGGACGAGCCTACCACCGGTCAAGACCTTAAGCGATCCCTCGAGGTCATGAACTTCCTCCGCGAGCTGTGGCAAAACGAGGGACACACCATCATCATCATCACCCACGAGATGTCCATCGTGGCTCGTTATGCCCAACGCGTGGTGGTCTTGGGTCAGGGGAAAGTGCTGCTGGACGGCACCACCCGCGAGGTCTTCGCCCAACCCGAGGTACTGGAACGCACCTTCGTCAAGCCACCGCAGATCACGCGCCTGGCGCAGGCCCTCAGCGATTTCGGCATGTCACGGGATATCCTCTCTGTGGACGAAATGGTGGAGGCCTTCACGGCCAGGTATCAATTGCGGGAGTCTTCCCATGCCCAAAGCGCTGGTGATTAACCCTAACACCTCGCACGAAATGACCGCCGATATCCGCGCCACCGCTGAGCGGGTGTTTCAGCCGCCGTGGTCCTGTGTGGTGGCCCACGCGCCCGCTGGGCCCGAGTCGCTTGAGTCGTGGCGCGACTACCACCTGGCCAGCGTCAGTGTGCTGCCCCTGCTGCAGCGACATGCGGATGTGGATGGCATCGTCCTGGCGTGCTTTGGCGACCCCGGCCTGTACCTGCTCAAAGAGATAGCGCCGGTGCCGGTCATCGGCATCGCCGAGGCCGCCATGTCACTGGCCCTCCTGCTGGGAGGACAGTTTGGCATCCTGGCCGGAATGCGGCGCGCAGTTACCCTGATGGACAGCATGGTACGCACCTACGGTCTGGAGGCCCGCTACGCTGGCACCGTCTCCCTGGACATGCGCGTGCTCGACTTTGAGGCCCACAGGGCCGAGACGTTGGATACCCTGGAGCGCGCCGGACGTGCGCTGATCGAGCGGGGCGCCGATGTGCTGTTACTGGGCTGTGCCGGCCTGACCGCATTCACACGGGACCTGGAAGCGCGCATCCCGGTGACCATTGTGGATCCCGTGGAGGCCGGCTGCCGCTCCCTACAGGTCATCGTCGACGCGGGATTGTCGGTCAGTCACGCCGGCCTCTACGCCCGGCCGGCGCCCCAGCGGATGCACGGCCTGGAGGACATGTTCGCCGCATCCCTGGCAGAATTGCTGAAGGAGTGGGAGTCATCATGAAGATCCTGATCAAGAATGGAACGCTGGTGCTTGAGGACCGCACGGAGCAGGGTGACCTGCTGATCGAGGATGAGCAGATCGCGGCGGTGGGAGGAGACCAGCCCGCCGCCGGCGTGGATCGCGTGATCGACGCCACCGGCGTCTATGTGATGCCCGGCGTGGTGGACGGCCACACCCACGCGCAGTTGATCTCGTATCCCTACAGCACCCGGGATAACTTCGAGACGACTACGCGGGCCGCCGCCTGCGGGGGCGTGACCACCATCTTCGACTTCATCACCCAGCAGCAGGGAGAGTCCCTTGTCCATTCAGTGGAGAGCCGACGCGCCGAGGCGGATAGCCAGGTCTGCATCGACTACGGGCTTCACGGCAATGTGGTGGACATCAGCCAGGGCCAGCTCGACGAGCTGGGGGCCATGGTAGAGCTGGGCGTGCCCAGCTTCAAGGTCTACACCACATATAAGAAGGCCAAGTTCTACTGCGACGACTATACCCTGCTGAAACTCATGGAGAAGAGCGCCGCGGTGGGCGCCCTGGTGATGGTGCACGCCGAGAACGACGCCATCGTCGAGGGAACCAAAGCAGCCCTGGTCGCCGCCGGTAAGGACACCTGCCGCTACCACGGCCAGAGCCGCCCCGGCCTGGCGGAGATCGAGGCGGTCAGTCGCTGCCTCCTGTTCGCCGAGGCCACCGGCAGCCCGCTCTACATCGTGCATAACTCGATGCCGGAATCGGTGCGGCTCCTGAGCGCCGCCCGAGCCCGGAGTGTACCGGCCCTCGCCGAGAGCTGCCCCCAGTATCTCACCCTCGATGATCGCGTGTTCGAGCGCGAGCACCCGGAGGAGTTTGTGTGCTCCCCGCCTATCCGCCCGCTGCAGGCGATGCAGGAGATGCGCGAGCTACTGAAGACGGGCGAGATCCTGGTGGTGGGCAGCGACCACTGCGGCTACACGCGGGAGCAGAAGCGCACCGCCAACCACCTGTTGCGCGCCGCGCAGGGGCTACCCGGCGTAGAGACCACGCTGCAGGTGATGATCTCCAGCTTCGTGGCCACCGGCGAGATGCGCATCGAGCACCTGATGCGCGTGCTGAGCACCAACCCGGCGCGGATCTTCGGCGTCTACCCCCGCAAGGGGACACTCAAGGTGGGATCTGACGCCGACGTCGTCCTCTACGACCCGCGCGGTGAACATCCTCTCAGCGACGAGGACCTGCACGGAGCGGAGGGATCGTACACACCCTGGGCCGGCATGGTGATCCACGGACGGGTCGCCATGACCATCGCCCGCGGACGCGTGGTGTGGGAGAAGGGCGTGTTTAAGGGCCGGGCCGGGGACGGACGCTTCGTGCCAGGCCAGCCGTTTGATCCAGGCGTTGCGGCCGCGCTGTGAACCCGGCCCAGAGGGAAGCCCTCCCTCGGTAGATCATCGCACATGCATAGAATAACGGCCCCTGACGCACGCCATGTGAGAGTGCGATGACACGATGCCTGCCTGGCTAGAGGCCGGGCCTGGCTAGAGGCCGTGCTGTTGCACCCCGGCCCGTATCCCGGGCTGGACAGTCGTCGCTGCAATAGATACCAGCGTTCTCTGCCCCCATGGGCTGTGAGCCTGCTTTCCACATCCGCGTCGAGTTATCCACAGCTCCTAAACGCTACAATCACACTGCCCCCGCTTCCCTTACGCGCGCCCCACGAGGGGCCATCTGACGGCGCCTCATCCCCACCGAACGCCTGTTCCATGGCCGCTGGTAACGGTGATGCCCCACACCGCCCTGACCTTCCTGCGACGCAGGGCAAGGCCCTGTGGATAAGTGGGTGAAAAATGTGGATAAC
>CAZHBB010000107.1:0-9837 GCA_964530185.1 uncultured Anaerolineales bacterium | reverse complement strand
TGTTTTTCTCTCTTTGCAGCCGATGTGTTGTATGGTAGGATGGGAAAAATCGCCGCGGGGGGATGAGAGGCGGGTGTTGGGGCCAATGCCGATAGGGAGGTGTTCGTAGCTTTGGTGAAGCGGGTGCTCCGGGCATCTTGGCGCGATTTGGCCTGCGTGGGGTTGCTCTTTCTATCCCCCCTGCTGCTGTTCTGGTCTGTATCCGTGGGGGGAAAGACTCTGCTCCCCGCCGATGCGCTCTATCTCTTCGAGCCCTATCGCGCCGCTGCTGCTTCTTTGGGGGTTCAGGAGGTCCACAACCCCCTGCTGGCAGACCTCATCCTCGAGAACTACCCTTGGAAGCAGTTTCTCCTGGATGCCCTCCGTTCCCGCACCCTCCCGCTTTGGGACCCCTATCTGTTTGCCGGACATCCATTTCTCGCCAATGGCCAGCATTCTGCGCTCTATCCGTTGACGTGGCTGTTCTTCCTCATCCCGATACCACGGGCCTTTGGCGTCTTCACCGTGCTCCAACTGGGCTTCGCCGGGGTGTGGATGTTCGTGCTCAGCCGCGTCTTGAGGTCCAGCCGGGTGGGGGCGCTGGTCGCCGGGCTCGTCTTCCAGCTTAGTGGGTTCATGGTGGTCTCAGTGGTCCACCCCATGATCATCGCTGGCGCATCGTGGCTCCCGCTGCTCCTGGCGCTGGTGGAGTGCCTGGTAAGTCGCCGTCGATTCTGGCGACAGGAGCGCGCCATGCTGCCGTGGGCTCTTCTGGGCGCGCTGGCCCTGGGCCTTCAGGTGTTGGCAGGCCATGCTGAGATCACCTATTTCTCTCTGTTGGTCATGGGTGGGTTCGCGCTATGGCGTCTGGCCCATCGGCTTTGGCGCGCTCCACGTTCAGAGTGGCGTGCAGAGGTGGTGCGGCCCGCTGCGGGCCTGGTGTTGATGGTGGCTCTGGGCCTTGCCCTGGGAGCGGTCCAGCTCCTGCCGTTCTACGAGGTGGTGCGGGGCAGCTTCCGGCAGGGAGCCGTCACGCTCCAGGATGTGTTAGGCTGGGCCTACCCCAAGCGACGGGTGTTAACCTTCCTGGTGCCCAATTTCTTCGGCAACCCAACGCACCACGCTTTCGTCGATCTCTTCAGCGGTCGGCGGATCGAGGCGCATCAAAATGCCTACGGGCAACCCATCTCGTCCTTCGATTGGGGCATCAAGAACTATGTGGAAGGAGGCGCTTACCTTGGCATCCTGCCACTGTTGCTGGCGTTGATCGGTGTGGCTTATCCTCCCCTCGGGCAGGCCTTCCCTGAGTTGGGAGCCTCGGGCCGGTGGAAACGGACCGCAGCCCATCTCCGGCGTTGGTGGCGCGACCCGTTCATCCCGTTCTTCGCCCTTCTGTCGCTTTTCTCGCTTGGCTGTGTCTTCGGCACGCCCCTCTATGCTCTGGTCTATGCCCTCCCGTTCCTCAACCAATCCCACTCGCCTTTCCGCTGGGTTTTCCCCCTGACCGTGGCGGTGGCAGCGCTTGCCGGCCAGGGGGTCACCGCGCTCTCCCGCCTCGCCCGTCTGGAGGACGGCTCTCAGGAGGGGCGGCCGATGAGATGGGGTGTTTCTGTCGGCGATGTGGCGGATGGACTGGGGGTGTTGGCGGTGGGGGCTGGCCTCCTGACCGCCCTGGGTGTGGGGCTCAGCCGGCTTTTCTACCCTCAGGTCAGTCCTGTGGTGGAGCTCCTGTTCTGGCGGCTGGCCGGTGCTGCCTACGCGTTTCCAGATGCCCACACGTTCTACCTGTACCTGGTGCCCCAGGTCCTGCTCTGCGCCCTCTTCCTCGTCCTGGCTGGCATCAGTGTGCGCCTTGCGAGAAGGCCGCTTCGACTGCCGGGCCGCCTGGGCCGTCTGCCGCTCTGGTCATGGCTCCTCCCGTTGGTGGTCTGGGCCGACCTGTTCGCGTTTGGCAGAGGTTTCAACCCGGCGGTCGATCCTGCGTTGCTGACCTACCGCCCGCCGGTGGTGGATTTTCTTGCCCAGGATCATACGCTCTGGCGCTTTTCCACCTTCGACCCGGAAGGGCGTAACACGTTCAGCGCCAACACGGGTATGTATTACCGCTGGCAGGATGTGCGGGGGTACGACAGCCTCTTTTCTCAGCAGTACGCCCGCTACATGGGTTGGATCGAACCCCAGGATCAGCTCCTCTATAACCGTATCGCACCGTTTCGCTCGTTCAACAGCCTGGACAGCCCGCTGACTGATCTGTTGAATGTCAAGTATATCGCCACCGAGTTTGAGATCCCCCTTCCCAGGTATCGCCTTGTCTATCAGGATGACGCCGTGCGCGTCTATGAGAACCTGGGGGTTGCCCCACGGGCTTTTACGCTGCCCCTCGGGGCCACAGTCGTGGTCTCCGATGTGCAGGCGGTCCACGGGGCGCTGTTGACCTATGACCCGCGCTATTTCGTGATCGTGGAGAGGGCACCCGAGGGTTGGTTGAAGGGCGTGCCGGAAAGCCTGGCCCATACACCGGATCCACAGCCCGGGCAGGTGCAGGCCCAACCGATCAGCGCCTATGGCCTCAATGAGGTTCAGGTCGATGTGACAGTGGATCAACCATCCTGGCTCATTCTGACCGATGCCTTCGCGCCGGGCTGGAAGGCATTCGTCCGCCCCCGGGGCGCGTCCCAGGATGCGGAACGGGAGGTGAGCATTGGACGGGTGGCTGGTAACTTCCGGGGGGTGTTATTGGAGGCGGGCAGTACCACGGTTCGATTCAAGTACAGCCCCAACAGCGTCAAGGTAGGGGCCTTTGTCTCCTTCCTGGCGGGCATGGCGATGATCTTCCTGGCGGTGGTCTGGCTGTGGCGTCTCCTGTACTTCGAACGTAGCAATCAGGGGACCGTGCAGCGGCTGGCCAAGAATAGCATCGTCCCCATCCTGTTGACGGTGTTCAACCGGACCATCGAGTTCGCCTTTGCCGCCCTGATGTTGCGCATCTTGGGGCCGGCTAACGCCGGCGACTACTACTATGCCATCAACATCTTCCTGTGGTTCGATATCCTCACCAACTTTGGCCTCAATACGTACGTGACGCGCGAGATCGCCAGAAACCGGGAGCAGGCTGCGCGTTACCTGGTCACCTCCACCTGGTTGCGGATGACGTTGAGCGTGTTGGCCGTTCCCATCCTGCTGAGTGTGATCGGCCTGCGTCAGACCCTGATTGCTCAGATGACCTCACCAGCTTCACGCCAGGCGATCATGGCGCTGTTGCTGCTTTACCTGGGTTCGTTGCCTTACTCTTTGGCGACGGGGATGACAGCGCTGTATTATGCTTTTGAACAGGCAGAGTATCCGGCAGCGGTGACGAGTGTCACGACTATCCTCAAGGTCACCGTGCAGACGCTTGCCCTGATGAGCGGATTGGGCATTGTGGGGTTGGCCGCCACCTCCATCCTGATCAACACGGTGACCCTGGTCATCCTGGCGGTGACCGCATGGCGTCTCTTTCCCGAGTTGCGTCGGGCGGGCGCTCATGGTTGGCGGACGCTGAAGGGCCTTCTGGATCGCGGGCTGCGCATGGAGATGGTGCGCAGCTCCTGGCCCTTGATGGTGAATCACCTGCTGGCGACGCTTTTCTACAAGATCGATGTCTTCTTGATGGAGCCTATCCTGGGGAGCACCGCGCTCGGCCTGTACAGCATTGGCTACAAGTTCCTGGACACCTTGATGGTGATCCCGTCCATGTTCACCCTGGCGCTTTTCCCGGTGATCTCCCGTCAGGCGCGGGGAGATCTCGGGGCGCTGAGGCGATTCTACACCCTGGGCACGAAGATCCTGATCACCCTGGCCCTGCCCATGGCGCTCCTGGCCACCCTGGCAGCGCCTGAGATGGTGGTGATCCTCGGCGGCTCCGCCTATCTCCCCGGCGCGGCCGTGGCGCTCAGGCTCATGGCGTGGTCCATGCCCATCGGCTGGATCAACAGCATCACGCAATATGCCCTGATCGCCCTGGATCGCCAGCGGTATCTGACCCGGGCCTACGTGCTGGGGTTTGCCTTCTCCGTGTTGAGCAATCTCTGGCTGATGCCACGTCTGGGTGCCGCCGGCTCTGCTGCCCTCCACATCTGTGCCGAGGCCGTGCTGCTGGTCCCCTTCGCGCTGGGGGTTCGGCGCTATATGGGGGGAATAGAGTGGTGGGAGATGTTGGGCAAACCCCTGTTGGCCGCGCTTCTGGTGGGGAGCGGTGCGGTGGCTCTGTTGCCGGTTGGCCGTGGCGTCGCTGTGCTAACGGTGGTGTTTCTCTATCCACTGGCTGTGTGGATGCTGGGGGTCCTGTCGCCGGAGGAGCGGGCACTGTTGGCGCCGTTGGTGCGCCGCGGCGCCACGCCGACGGTGGAGGGGACGTGACTATGCAGCCTGTGTGGTATACTCAAAGCCTGTTGGCCTTGGGGGGGGCGTGGCGAGACCCTTGGTTTGTGAGTTTGTAAGGAAGGAATGGTATGGAGATTACGCAGCTTGAGCAGATGATCCGCTGGCTCGACGAGGAGCGCAAGCGGGATCGAACCCAACTTGCGGCCCTGCAGGAGCGGGTCGAGCAACAGATGCAGACGATCCAGGCACAGGCCTCGGAGATCAAGGGGTTGAGACAGACCCTCACGACTTTGCAGGCGGACGTCCGGCGCACCGATGACTATCCGACCATGCTCGAGGCGGTGCAGCGAGAGCTCACCAGCGCGTTGGAGGAGTTGAAGGTCCAGGTGCGTCGGGAACGGCTCGAAGCCGAACAGATGCGTCACATGGAGCTCGAGGGGATCAACGAGACCCTGGTGGACCTCGACAAACGAACCCGTGCCCTGCTGCGCTACGAGGAGCAGTTGCAGGCACGGGCTGCCGGCGAGCAGCGCCTTCAGGCCCAGCTCCAGACGCTCAACAGTGCCCTGGCGGATCTGTCGAAACAGGTGGAGGACCGGCTGCAGTCCGTTGTCTACCTCGAGGAGCAGCGGCGGGCTGACACCCGGCGACTGGCTGATCTCGAGGGAGAGTCGGCGACGCTGCGTCAGCGGTTCAATGAGATGGTCTCACGGCAGGCACGGTTGGAGGACGCCCTGCGGAAGCTGCCAGCGCAGGTCAACGAGGCCATCGAGATCGCGAAGTCCTATGAGCCCAGAATCGAGGAACTCCGCGTGGCCGATTTCCAGCGTGAGCAGCGTGTGAAGCGCTATCTGGACCAGGCCGAGGTGGTGCAGGCCGAGGTCGAGCAGTTGGTGGAGCAGACGCAGCGCTATGCATTGCTCTACAACGAGAATCGACAGGCCCTGGACAGTCTGGCCGCCTTCGAAGAGCGGCTGGAGAAGCGCCAGAACGAGATCGCTGAGATGCAGCGGTTGGCTGAGGAACGTCTCTTGCGTCAGTGGGAGGAGTGGCAGGCCTCCTTCGCCAGAGATTGGCAGAAGCGCATGGTTGTCGAAGAGGATCGCTGGCGGCGGCAGGACCTCGCGAGTCAACGCATCGAGGTACACCTGGCGGATGTGGACGAGCAGCTCTCCCTCTACTACCACGAGATCGTCGCCCTCTGGCAGGAGCTCTCAGCCGCCACCGAACGCTGGCTTGAGGCGGTGAAGGCTGTCATGCAACCACGGGAGGGGAGCGCCGGCGAACATCTGCGCGACTTGCGACGGTACGCCGAGGAGAAGCACAAGGAACTGCTCTAGCGCCTCGCAGATAGGGACATGACAGGCTCCTGTGTCAGCCTTTGACCTTGGGGAGGTCCTGCCAGGTTCCCTCGATCATCACGCGTCGCACGTGGGTCTCGAGCAGGGCATCGGGGGGCAGGCTGAACATATCCTGATCTAGCACGACGAGGTCCGCATAGTACCCGGGCGCCAGACACCCCAACCGGTCTGCCTGGCCGGCCGCATAGGCGCCTCCATAGGTGTAGGCCCGCAGGGCCTCGGTCAGCGTCAGCCTCTGCTGGGGGTACCACCCTGCGGGGCCAGGGGCCCCATTGATCTCTGAGCGGCGGGTGATGGCGGCATAGAGACCCAGGAAGGGGTCAAAAACCTCGATGGGTGCGTCTGAGCCAAAGGCCAGCGGGACGCCCGCCTCCTGAAGTGAGCGCCACGCATAGGCCCATGAACATCGTTCTCCCCAATAACGCTCGGCCATGTCCATATCGTGGATGGCGTGGGTCGGTTGCATCGAGGCGACAAATCCCCCTCGGGCCAATCGCGCCTGATCCTCGGGCCTGATGAGCTGGACGTGTTCGATGCGGTGACGCAGGTGGGGGGCCAGCGCCTGTACGTCCTCCAGCGCATCGAGGACTACGTGGTTGGCATAATCGCCGATGGCATGGATAGCCAGGGCGATACCGTGCGAGGCGGCCCGCCGGGCGATCTCCCGCAATGAGTCTGGCGCCAATGTGAGGATGCCACGGTTCTCAGGTTCGGTCAGATAAGGATCAAAGAGGGCCGCGGTGCGCGAGCCCAGCGCGCCATCGGAGAACAGCTTCAGGCCCCCAAAGCGCAGTCGGTCATCGCCGAAGCCGCTCCGCAGGCCTGCCTGGATGACGCCATCCAGGGCCTCTAGCCGGACATACTTCACCACCCGGACACGTTGTCGGCCCTGGCGGTGGAGCTCCTGCAGCACCGCAAAGCTCGGATGGCCGTCCACGTCATGGACCGCGGTGATTCCCTGGGACAGCAACCTCCCCTGGGCTTCGTCGAACAGATCGATCAGCGTGGCGAAACTGGGCTCTGGCTTGGCTCGGCTCACCAGTCCGATTGCCTCCTCCAGGAGCAGGCCGGTGGGGCACCCCCTGCTATCGCGCACGATCACTCCATGGGGAGGGTCCGGGGTTTGGGACGTGATGCCCGCGGCTCGAAGGGCCAGAGTGTTGGCGATCAGCGCATGTCCACTCTTCGCGTCGAGGGCGACCGGATGTTCGGGTGCCACGGCGTCCAACTCGGCTGCCGTGGGGAAGTCGGCTCGCTCCCAGAGGTTCTGGTCCCATCCCCGGCCGGTGATCCATGTGCCGGGTGCCAGCTCAGCAGCTCTTTCGGCCACCCGTTGTAGCATATCCTGGCGGGTGCAGTCGCGCAGGTCCAACTCGCGCAGGCCCTTCGCATACCACATCAGATGGATGTGCGCGTCGATGATGCCGGGAATGACCAGGGCTCCCTCGACCTGCTCCACGACAGCGCCGGGGGCCTCTCTCCATGCCAGCGCCTGGTGACCCAGAGCGATGACCCGCCCGCCGACGATGGCAAGGGCGTCGGTCCACGGGCGCTGCTCGAGTCCGGTGAACACACGGGGATGTCTGAGAATGCGAACGGGGGCAGTCATGGGGCTCGTCTACTCAAGATCGGGGAGGGGCGCGCCCAGCTTCACGATCAAGGCTGGACCCTTCGGTGACCCATTCGCGGCGCGATCCACTTTGTGGGTCGCGTTGCAGGTGTCCACGACGAGCGAGGCGTGAGCGACGACCTGAGCATAGTCCACGGCCTCATGCCCTGTGACGATCACCACAGCATCCTGTTGGGCCAGTGTGGTCTGGTCGAGAGGGACGGAGTGGAGTGTGACGGGGTTCGGAAGGAAGACATCGCCCCCCACGGTGAACACAGGCACATGGGGATCATGGTAGGTGATGTGGGCGCCCCCTTTGAGCAGCAGTTCGATGACGCGGTCCGCCGGACTGTTGCGGGCATCCCGGATATTGGGTTTGAAGGCCACGCCCAGGATCAGGATACGGGCCCCCTGAAGCGCTTGTCCCTTGAGGTTCAGCGCCCGGGTCGTCAACTCGACCACGTGGTAGGGCATCGTCTCGTTGGTCTCGGCGGCCAGCTCGATAAATCGGGTATAGAAGTCGTACTCCTTGGCCTTCCACAATAGATAATAGGGGTCGATGGGGATACAGTGTCCCCCCACGCCTGGGCCGGGCTGGAAGGACATATAGCCAAAGGGTTTGGTGCGTGCAGCCTCAAGCACCTCCCATATGTCGATCTCCATCCGCTCGGCCAGTTGGGCCATCTCGTTGACCAGGGCGATGTTGACAGCGCGGAAGGTGTTCTCCAGCAGCTTGGTGAGCTCTGCGACCTCAGGGGAGGAGACCTCGTGCACGGTGGTCCCCATCTGTCGCAGGAGGGCGGCGGCCATCTTGGTGGCCTCGGGTGTCGCGCCCCCCACAACCTTGGGGGTGTTATAGGCGGTCCACTGTTTGTTGCCGGGATCGATCCGTTCGGGCGAGAAGGCCAGGTAGAAGTCCTCCTGGGCGCTGAGGCCGCTCTTCCCCTCCAGGATGGGGCGCACGATCTGGTTGGTGGTGCCGGGGAAGGTGGTGGACTGCAACACGATGAGTTGACCGCGCTGCAGGTGAGCGGCGATGCCCTCGCTGGCAGCGGTTACGGCGCTCAGGTCGGGGGTGCGTTGGGTGGTGTAGGGCGTGGGGACGCAGATGAAGACGGCATCGCATCGCTTCAACTGCGCGTAGTCGGTGGTGGCTGCCAGTTGTCCGGCTCTCACATAGCCGTTGAGTTCCTCGGTGGTGACGTCCTCGATGTAGCTGGAGCCACGGTTGATGGCGGCGACCCGCTCCGTGTCGATCTCAAGCCCAACGACATGGAATCCCGAGCGGGCGAGGGCCACGGCCAGTGGAAGTCCCACATAGCCCAGCCCGATGACCCCCACCGTGGCACTGCGCGAGCTGATTTTGTTCAATAGGGTGTCTGACATGTTCTCCATCCGTAGGAAGGTCAGAGGGGCGGAGGGCGACGGTGGCCTATGTCCGGCGCCGGGTCCCGGCCTGGTAGCGGCGTGCCAGCATGTCCAGCCGATTCTCCGTCTCGTACCAACTGATCTCCGAGAGCCCCAACTTGCGACGCAGGGTGTCGTGGTCCATGCCCTCGATATAATCCCGTACCGCACAGGTCCAGCGCAGGATCTCGAAGGTGAGCCGGGGCACCTTCGCGGCTGCGGCCACCTTCGTCAGCACGTATTCGAGATTGCGCCCCGTCCAGGGGAAGAGGTACTGCTGCGTTGGATACTGGGCGAGGTACTCATCCAGCACTGCCGGCCACGTCACCGGGAGGGGCAGACGCCGCTCTTTGTGTCGGCGTCTTGGGCTCTTGTAGCGGATCCATAGCGCCGGGTGTTGCGGGTCCGCGAGATCGAGGTGATTCAGTTGGATGTTAGTGCACTCGCTCTTCTTGATGCCCGTGTTGAGGATCAAGGTGATCAACAGGTGGGGGCGGGCGTCGGGGCTCTGTCCCTCACTGCCCCGGCGTAACGCCTCGGTGACATGCAGGACGGCGGCGATCTGGGCGTCATCCAGGACCTCCGGCAGGGGGGCAGACACCGTGCGATGGATGAGCGGCGCGGCAATATCGCGGGGCAGAACCCCCTCTTCGGCCAACCAACCGAAGAAGACCTTCAACGTCGTGGTCCGCCGTTCCAGCGTCTTGGGGCTACAGGGGACGCCGCGTCCCGTCTCCATCCACCTGAGGAAGGCATTGAGGGTCACCGTGCCGATCTCGTTGATGGTCGCGTCTGGCCCCAGGTACTCGCCCAGGAGCAGCATGTCAAGTCGGAAGGCCTGACGCGTATTCTCCGTGAACCCACGAGTCTCCATGTATCGTTCGAAGGCGCCGATGGCCTGGGTCAGCGACGCGTCTGGGGGAACGGGAGGGGGAGCGACATGGCGGTCCGTATCCGTCTCCTCGGGCGGGATAAAGGATAACTGTTGAGCTTGATGTTCATCCATATCGGACATTCGCCATCACCTGTTGGACTGTAGGGGTTCCGGGCTGCACACCATAATTATAGTCCAACTCTGCCCAAAGGTGACACTCACTTTCAAAGTGCTGGCTGAGCCTG
>CAZHBB010000106.1:0-9928 GCA_964530185.1 uncultured Anaerolineales bacterium | reverse complement strand
AGCCTGAAAATGATGAAGGCGCTGTTGTGACGTCGGCTTGTGAGCACTATGGACTGTACAGACGGCACAGGGCTTGATACGACGGGCCATGGAGCCATCGGCATCAGGTGAGAGTTGACGAGGAAGAAAGAGAGCGTCGTGCCCAACCACACGCCGGATCCATCACTGACCCGCCCTGGCGCTGAGGGTGATCACACCGCACCCGCCCGGGAACGACTGGCCCACTGGCTCGACATCGCGGCTCAGATCTCAGAACACGTCAATGCCATCCTGGAGCCTGATGCCCTGCTTGAGTCCGTCCTGGTACAATTGACAGAGAGGTTTGAACTATATTACGCCCATGTCTACCTCCTGGACGAAGAGAACCGCACCCTCACTCTGGCCGCCGGGTATGGCGACGTGGGAGCGGCATTGGTGCGGAAGGGGCACGCGATCCCCCTATCCGCGACCCCGAGCCTGGTGGCAGAGGCGGCTCGCACGCGTGCCCCTGTAGTAGTCAACGATGTACGTGCGAGCCAAGAGTTCTTGCCCAACCCCCTGTTACCCCTGACACGCTCCGAATTGGCGCTCCCCATGATGGTTGGGGGGAAGGTGTTGGGAGTCTTCGATATCCAAGACAGACGTCCCAGCACATTCACCCCTGAGCTGGTGGACGTCCTGGGGACGCTGGGGCGGCAGGTCGCAGTAGCGCTGCAAAACGCGCGCTCTTTCCAGAGCCTCCAGAACTACCTGCAGGTGACCCAGCGCCAACTCACTGTAAGCGAGCGGTTGGCTGAGGCCCACACCGAGCGTGAGGTCGCTCAGGCTATCGCCGAATTAGCCTGGACAGGTGCAGATGCCGTAGATGCCGTCTGCGTGCTTGCACAGGACAGCACCCCTCCCATCGCCATGATCCTGGGATACGCCAGCCGTGGCTCGGAAGCCTCAGAAGCCCCGTGGAACACTACCCTTGAGGCCGATGTCGAGGCCTGGCTTGATCCCTTACTGAACGGGGCGACCCGGACGCTCTCACTGCTCAAGGCGGACACCCGGATGCCCACGGCGCTCAGACAGGTGGTCGAGGCGACGGGTGCAACCTGGTGCGCCATGCGGCTCCTGGGCAAGCAGGATCAGCGCGTCTATATCCTGTCGTTGCTCTTCAACTCGCCCAAGAGGGTTCCACCGGACACAGACCTCTTGCTGGACGTGCTCACCCGCTACGGCGGCCCGGCTTTGGAGCAGGCGCGGATCCGGGATCGTCTGAGTCTGATCCAGTTCTCCCTTGACCATGTCCCACTGGCCCTCCTCTGGGTACGCCACGACGGCACCCTGGCCGCCTTCAACGAACAGGCCTGCGCCCTGCTGGGATATTCCCGTACCGAGATGGCTTCGCTGCCCTCCATCGCAGCGATCGATCCCAATATGATCCCAGAGGCCTGGCGAGCGCATTGGAAGCGCATCCAACGCAGAAAACGTCTCGTCATGGAGACCGAGTTCAGGACCAAATTCGGGGCGCTCTTGCCCATCGAGGCCACATCCAACTACCTGGAATACGGCGGGGAGGCTTTCAATTGCATCTTTGCCCGGGATATCGGGGAACGGAGGCAGGCCGAAGCCGCCAGGGAGAGGTTCACCAACCAGCTTCGGACCGCGGCTGAGATCGCGGAACAGGTTGGAGCAATCCTGGAGCCAGACACGCTGCTCCAGACCGTGCTTCCACTGTTGAAAGAGCGTTTCGGCCTCTACCACGCCCACGTCTATACGCTGGAGGAGGACGATCTCGTCCTGAAGGCCGGGTGTGGCCACGTGGGACGGCTGATGGTACAGCAAGGACATAGAATCCCCTACGGACACCCCCATAGTCTGGTGGCGCGGGCCGCTCGCACGCGCGAGCCTGTAGTAGCCAATGACGTGACGGCCATAGAGGATTTCCTGCCCAACACCCTGTTGCCCCAGACGCGCTCGGAGGTGGCGATCCCCATCGCCGTCGGCGACCAACTCCTGGGGGTGCTGGACGTACAATCGGATAAGACCGGGTTCTTCGAACCCTCAGAGGTCGATGCCCTGCGAACTCTGGCGGGCCAGTTGGCCAATGCGCTCTACAGCGCCACACTCCTCCAACGACACACAGCCACAGAAAGAGAGCTACGCCACTCTATGGAGATGGTGAGAGCGGTCTTCAACGGAATGGCAGAGGGGATCTTGCTCACCGATCTCCTCGGCCATGTCACAGATGCCAATCAAACGGCAGCCGACCTCTACGGATTTGAGAGTCGGGAGACATTGATCGGCCACAGTATCATGGAGCTGATGACGCACTCCGCATGGCCCGATGTGTCCCAGGCCATGCGCCTGGCCCTGAGGACAGGCACTGGACAGGTAGGGGTATACCGAATGCTGCGCAGAGATGGGAGCACCTTCGACGCTGAACAGAGTGTGACTATCCTCAAAGGCCCTCAAGGGGCCGCGCAGGGCATGCTTTTCATCATTCGCGACATCACAGAACGCGAACAATCAAGGCAGGAGATCGCACGGTTCAAAGCTCTGGCGGACAACGCACTGGATGCGATCTTCATGGCTGATTTCTCGGGCCAGTTGATCTATATCAACCATGCAGCCGCCCAACTGTTCGGCTACGAGGACTCCCTCGGCGAGGCAGACTCCATCGCCCTACCTGCCCTCTGGCCGGAACGATCCGCGTCCCAGTGGCTGAACGAGATCCTGCCATCGGCAGGAAGCGGAGGATGGCAGGGTGAAGCGAGACTGCGGCGCAGCGACGGTTCCCTCTTCGATGCTGCGCTGACCTGCTTCTCCGTGACGGACGCTCAAGGCGTCCCCCTGTGCCTGGCGATGATCGTCCGCGATATCACGGCCCTGAAACGGGTCCAGGAGGAGCTACAACAGGCTGCCCTGCGCCTCCAGACCGCCTCCGAGGTCAGCGCACACGTCACCACTATCCTGGACCCCACCGAACTCCTGGAGGGCGTCGTCCCGCTGATTCAAGAACGGTTCGGGGTCTATCACCTGCATGTCTACACGCTGGATCCAGAGGGCAAGAGGCTGATCATGAGGGTTGGCTCCGGCGAGGCTGGGCGCATCATGCGCGAGCGAGGCCATACCATCGACCTGGATCAGGAGCCCAGCCTGGTGGCCAAGGCCGCGCGCACCAGGCGCGTGGTGCGGGTTGACGACGTGCAACAAGAGCCCTCATGGCTACCCAACGCCTTGCTGCCCGACACGCGGTCAGAGCTCGCCATCCCCATGGTGGTGGGCGATGACATGGTAGGGGTTTTGGACGTCCAGGACAGAGTCGTGGGACGCTTCACCGAGGGTGAGATTGACACCTTCATGACCCTGGCCACCCAGATCGCAATCGCGTTCCGCAACGCCGAATATGTCGCCGAGCTGAAAGCCGTCACTGAGCGGCTGCGGGAGGTGGACAAACTCAAGAGTGAGTTCCTCGCCAACATGAGCCATGAGCTTCGCACCCCCTTGAACTCCATCCTGGGGTATGCCGAGGTCATGCTCATGGGGATCGACGGGGAGCTCACATCGGATATGAAGGAGGATGTGGAGGCCATCTTCGAGAATGGGCAACAGCTATTGCGCCTGATCAACGACATCCTGGATCTCACCAAGATCGAGGCTGGACACATGACGTTAAAGGTGCAAAGTGTGACGCTCACACCGATCCTCGATCAGGTCCGCAGCCAGGCCCAGGGGCTGCTCCTCAAGAAACCCAAGCCGGTGGAACTCCTATTCACAATGCCAGAGGACCTTCCGCCGGTCCTGGCAGATCCCGTGAGGCTATTGCAGATCCTCAATAACCTGGTCTCCAACGCCGTGAAGTTCACAGAGCAAGGCCATGTCCTGGTGCGCACCACCCATGAACCCTCCTCAAAAGAGGTATGCATTGCGGTCGAGGACACGGGCATCGGCATCGCCCCCGAGGACCTACCTCACCTGTTCGAACGCTTCCGACAACTCGACGGATCCCGCACGCGACGGGCGGAGGGGACAGGACTGGGACTGGCGATCACCAAGCATCTGGTCGAGATGCATGGAGGAAGTCTAAGTGTCACAAGCGAACTGGGACATGGTAGCACGTTCACCGTCTGTCTGCCTGTGGCAGAGGATTCGGGATCGCCGCAATCAGAGGTAGTATGATGGCATCGCTTTTCTCTCACATACGCTGTATGGAATGTCGGCATCGGACCCCGCCCTCCCTTGAGGTCGATGTGTGCCCTGCATGTGGAAGCCCCTGGCTGGAAGCGGAATATCAACTCGAACGCATGCCGCGCGTCTGGGATGAAGTGCTGCGCTGGCGGCCATACACTATGTGGCGCTATCGGGAGTTGTTGCCTTTCCCGGACACATCGACCCCGGTCTCCATGGGCGAAGGAGGCACGCCGCTGCTCAGGGCAACAGGGTTGGAGCGCGTCTTGGGCCATCCAGGTATCTGGATCAAAGACGAGCGCCAGCAGACTACGGGCTCCTTCAAGGACCGCCAGGCGGCCATGGCCGTCAGCGCGCTGATGCTGCGCGGGATCAAAGAGGTCGTCTTGGCCAGCACGGGGAACGCCGCCGTTGCCTACGCCGCCTATTGCGCCCGCGCCAATATCAAGCTGTGGGTCTTCGTGACCAGCAGTGTGCTGGCGGAGAAGACGCGCGAATTGGCTCTGTACAACGCCGAGGTGATCAAAGTGACCGGCACCTATGACCAGGCAAAGGCCGTAGCGGCTCGTTTCGCCGAACACCGCGGCCTGTTCCTGGACCGCGGCGCCAAGGCTATCGTCGGCAAAGAGAGCATGAAGACCGTGGCCTTCGAGATCGCCGAACAGTGGCCTCGCACAGCGACCAACCGGTGGGGCGCTCCGGACTGGTATGTTCAGTCCGTATCGGGGGGGATCGGCCCCCTGGGGGTGCTCAAGGGGTTTGAGGAACTGGCTGCCGCGGGCATCATCGATCGGGTTCCTAAGCTGGCCATCGTGCAGACAGAGGGCTGCAACCCCATGGTCCGCGCCTGGGAACAGGGACGCGACGAGGCGGTACCCATAGAGCACCCCGACAGCCTGATCACCGTGTTATCGACAGGAAATCCTGGGATGGCCTATCGTCACCTGAAACAGGCGCTGGACCGCTATGGAGGCGCAATGGTGTCCGTGAGCGACGGGGAGGCCTTCCGCGCCATGCGCAAGGTAGCGCGGACCGAGGGGATCTCCATGGAGCCAGCCGCCAGTGTGGCGTTTGCCGGCCTGGAGCGCCTGCTGAGAAAAGGCCTCATCGGCGCGGATGAGACCGTGGTGGTCAATTGTTCCGGACATACGTTTAGCGCCGAGAAGTACGCCCTGGAGGATCGACATATCTTCAATCTCTCCCTCCAGACCCGTGATGTGGAAAGGCCCACAGAGGGACTGGCCACAGCCCTCGCGGAGCTGGACGAACGCATTACCACAGTGGTGATCATCGACGACAACCCCTACGACAGCCGACTCATCCGCAAGCTCCTGGAGGCCCACCGGCCATACCGTATCTTCGAGGCCCACACCGCCCAGGAGGGCCTTGATCTCGTCCATCAGCACCAACCTGACGTAGTCCTATTGGACCTGATGATGCCAGACGTCGATGGCTTTGCCATCCTGGACACCCTCAAGGCAGATCCACAGACCGCACGCATCCCGACGGTGATCATCTCTGCCAAGACCCTCACCGACGAAGAGCGTACTCAGCTTGAGATCTACGCGGAGTCGGTGTGGCAGAAAGGGAGCTTCAGCGCGCGGGAGCTGGCAAGCCACGTCGCAAAACTCCTGGAGCGGGAGGGAGAAAGCCTCCAGGCGCCCGCGGTGGACCTTTCCGCGGACGCCCAACAGGACGAGAGGCCTCCCTTCGGCAAGTGGGTCCGTCAACGCGTGCTGGTGGTCGACAGCAACAAGCCAGAGGCATATCTGATCAAACGCTTGCTCGAGACAGAGCCCGGCCTCGAGGTCGCTGTGGCCCACTCCGGCGTAGAGGCCCTGGCACTGGCTGGGCAGGCTGACCTCGACCTGCTCATCATGGACCTCGAATTCCCCGACATCGACGGGCAACGCCTCTTGATCCTGCTTAAGACCTCCCAGGCCAATGAGAATGTGCCGGTGATCGTGGTGACCGACCTGGAGGCACTGGAGGCCAGCACCCGCGCCCATCTGACGCCCAACGTGGAGACCATCTGGCCCAAGTCAGAGCTCGATCGCAGCAGCTTTCTAACCTACGTCCAGACAATCCTGAGGCGATGACCATGGACCAATCCAGAGCGATCCTTTACATTGAGGACCATTATCACAGTCGGCGGCTGGTCCAGAAGGTGCTGGGCGCAGCGGGGTATACGGTGCTCACCGCGGAGGACGCGGTCACAGGGTGGAAGCTCATCAAACAGCACCGCCCGCCGTTGGTGCTGGTGGACATAGCGCTGCCAGGCGAGCTGGATGGCCTCGAGGTAGTGAGACGAGTTCGGAGCGACCCAGCGCTATCCAGCACCCATATCATCGCACTGACCGCCTCCGCGATGCTGGGGGACAAGGAACGTTTCCTGGCCGCGGGCTGTGACGATTATCTCCCCAAACCCCTGAACATTCAGCATCTGTTGCAGAGGGTGACGGCTTTCTTTGAGCAAGAGGAGCACAGGCATGGCAACGATCCTGATCTTTGAGGACGATCCCCACCAATCGCGGCTGATGCGGCGCTTGCTGGAACACGCGGGCCATCAGGTGACCGTCGCCCACAACGGGGAGGACGGATTGCGGATGGCGATGGCCTCCGTCCCCGATGTAATTCTGCTGGACATGGGCCTGCCAGATATGGATGGTCAGACCATCGCCGGTCTGATCAAAGGCTCCTCCCTGCTGGGGCATATCCCACTTATCGCGGTCACGGCATGGCCCGAGGACTTCGCCGGTCAGATGGCACAGGCCTATGGATGTGACGGGTATCTGTCAAAGCCTATCAGCGCCCGCACCTTTGCGACCCAGATCGAGGCCTTCCTGGAGGCGTCACCCCCGGACGATCCCTCCACACGACGGGCCGAGGGCACAGATCGGCCATGACCCATACCACCCACACGTCTCCCCCTCACCCAGAGGAAGCGAAGTATGTCCCGCCATGCACCCTGGTTCCTGCATCCCACTACACCGTCGCAGAGTTGACAGAGGCTTACAACCAGACCCGGGTCGACTATATCGTGCCCATGCCCATGAACGTGGCCCGCCTCCAGGCCTACATCGACCATTACGACGTGGACCTGACACGCTCGGTGGTCGCCCTGGACGGAGAGCAGATGCTGGGGCTGGCCATGTTGGGCGTCCGACCGGGCCGCACGTGGATCACCCGGCTGGGGGTCCTGCCCAACAGACGCGGACGCGGCACTGGCGAGGCCATGATGCGCTACCTGCTGCAACAATCGCGGGATCTGGGGGCTCACCATGTCATCCTGGAGGTCATCAAGAACAACGTGCCTGCCCACAGGCTGTTCCGCAAGTTAGGGTTCCACGAGACCCGGGAGCTCCTCATCCTCCGGCGGCCACCTGGCATGCCACGGGGGGAGGTACCACCCTATGAGGCGCTGCACCGGGACGAGGAAGCTTCCCTGGCGCTCCTGAGGCAACGCCGAAGCGTGCCCTCGTGGTTGGATGACTACCCCTCCCTGAGGAACGCAGGGGGGCTGGCATGCATCCAGGTCGAGCTGCAGGATGGCGGACGGGGATGGCTCGTGTATCAGGTCACGGTCTTCCAATTGGCGCGCCTGGTGCTACAGACAGAACGGGGAGACGCCACCCAGGTCACCCGCGCGCTCCTCCATGCGCTGCACACACGCTACCCGGCCCTGGACACCAAAACCGAGAACCTGCCTGCCGATGACCCTCACCTTCAGGGCATGCTGGACATGGGCTATGTGGAGGTGTTCCGGCGGATTGAGATGCATCTTAGCCTCTGCCCTTAGGGGGTGCCAACGTTATCCTGGACCAGGCCTCCTCTGTCCTCAGAGAGGTGCTCGATCCGCAGATCGGGGGCCAGGAGGCGAAGCCCGGCCGCGCTGGCGGGAGGAAATCCCACCCCCAGCGCGGTCCCGACGAGGATCACCGCGCTGGCCCGTTGACCGGCGAGGAGTGCTGCCGCGGCTGTGCCGTCGTGGATGAAACGCACCGGGCGTGGCCGCCAGCCGTCACAGATCGCCCTCTCCGCGACCAGGCCCCCCACATCCGATGCGATGCGGGTCATCCGCGCATACATACCATGGCCCTCCAGCCTACCTCCCCTCACATAGGCCGCCACGCTGGCCACGACCTCGGAGGACGGTTGGAAGCCAGCCCGGCGGGCCATCCGATAGGTCCCGCAGAGGGTCTCCACTGTAAACGCCAGGACATCTTGGGGGTCCAGCGCATCGCCGGCATGCGGGGTGTTCGTCCAACCCCAGGGTACGGGCGAGGACGGAAACGTATGCAGTGTGGCGAGCCGCCCGTCAACGCACGTCACCACCGCGCGCTTCACTGAAGTCTGCCCGAAATCCAGACAGAGGGCCTGGCCCTGCCCCACAGGCAGGTAGCGCGCGGCTCCCAGCAATCCCATGACGGCAGGCACCGATAGGAGGTGCACATGGATCACGTCCCCGTACCCCACACCCCGCAGGAGGGCACGGGCGTGCTGGAGGAGCAACGATCCCAACTGGCCGCTGAGGATGCCTCCCCCCAGCCACACGGTGCGGACCCCGGCCCACTGTTGCCATTCGTCGGGACCCCAATCCGGGCGCGCCAGTCTATTGATGCGATCCCCCCGCTTGAGAGTCAGCAAGATATAGCCCAGGTTCCGGCCCAGACGGCGCGCGATCTCTTGGGCCGCCTCCCTGCGGCGCGGATCCGGGCTCTCCAGGGCGCGAACCACCCACCTGGGCACCTCACGGCGCACAATTGGCGACTCGGGAGGCATTTCCCCATACCCGGAGGGCAGGCCCAGAGCCTCGGCGCGCTCCAAAGCGTAACGGATTAAAGCGGGCACGGAGAGCAGGTGATAGGCCTGCTCTCCGTGCACAGCGGCGTCCAACGTGATAGCGCCCAGACCAACAATCCTGATCCGATTGATGGAGGCGCTCAGAGGCGTGTCTGGCGGGGAAGGGATAGAACTCGTATGATCGGCGATCTCACGCTCCTCGACCACAGACATAGACCGATGGCACGCCCTTTCTGCGCCCTACCACCGATTGCGGTGGACCTTCTCCTCCTGCCATCGGTCGACGCGGCCCTTCTCCTCCGCCGGATGTCCCACCGCGATCACCGCCAGGGGCTTGACGTGCGCGGGAAGCTGGAAAAGCCGACTGATGCCCTTGACCCGATCCTCACGCGGGTAGACACCGAGCCAGACCGTCCCCAGCCCGAGCGCCCGAGCGGCCAACAGGATGTTCTCGGTCGCCGCGGAACAATCCTGCTGCCAATAACTCGATGACACCTTTGTGTCACCACATACCACGATCGCCAAGGGTGCCTGGGCCAGCATATCGGAGTAAGGATGGACCTCCATGATGGCGTCAAGCTTGCTACGGTCGTCGACCACGATAAAGTGCCATGGCTGACGATTGTTGGCCGAAGGGGCATTCATAGCGGCTTCCAAGATGACCTTCAAGTCCTCTTCCGAG
Organism: uncultured Anaerolineales bacterium; assembly: GCA_964530185.1. Lineage (GTDB taxonomy): Bacteria > Chloroflexota > Anaerolineae > B4-G1 > SLSP01 > PWVB01. The sequence goes on along the minus strand of CAZHBB010000106.1, from coordinate 288 downwards.
ACCGGCTCCGACGTATATGCCCGAATGCTGCGACGTGTGAAGATAGCCTCTAAAGCATCCATCGTCTGTAACTCCTCTCTATACCCTATATCCTGAATCCCATTTAAACCTTCAAAGAACCAACGGGGTGTCCCACCTATCCCTCCCCCGTCCAGCCGCCCAACTTTGGTAACCAATCCCATGGGGAGTAAGAGACGCAAAGGAATGCTGAACAGCCCGACTATTTTACCCAATCAGCCGCATCGCGCCACTGCACCAGGGCGTACGTATCGGAATGGGGAACAACGC
>CAZHBB010000105.1:0-10175 GCA_964530185.1 uncultured Anaerolineales bacterium | reverse complement strand
CGCCTCGTGAGTCGGAGTGGCCGTATCTGTGGGCCGAGGCTCTTCCGTCGCCGTGGGTGAGGGTGACGGCGTATCTGTCGACGTTGCCGGCTCCTGTTCGGTAGGCATTACCGTGGGTGTGGGCGTCGCACTTGCTTCAGGCGTCGCAGTTGGGGTCAGAGTCACGGCCACCTCAGTGGGTGTCGCTGTGGGTGTCGACGTCAATGTCGCGGTCGGCGGCGCCTGCGTGGGCGGCGGAGCTGATGTGTTCGTAGGTGGTCCAGCGGTCGGTGTGCGTGTGGGTACAGTCTGCAACCGATCTCTATGGTTCGGCATTGCCCAGGCTACAGGTATGCTGGCCAGGGCCATCAATGCCACCATCAGGACACCCAACAACACTTTTCGCTGGCGCAGGTCAGGCACAGCTAATCCTCCTTCAACGAGTAACTGACGCGTACCTCAATGTCACCCGCAGCGTCCAGTCGACATGAGACGACAGAGGCCACGGGCTCCTCACACTCAGGTTGTGTTCTCAATACTACTGCACCCGGGGGTAAATGCAAAATCACCTGTCCCATGAGTCTCCGCACCCCCGCCTGCTTCTGAATGAGCAGGGTGTAAGAACGCAAATGCTCGCCACCCTGTACCACGACCTCAGCGGGCAAATGGTAGGAGAACTTCAACACTTGGGTGGACCTCGTCGGCAGGAGGAGCGCCTGTGCATAACCCAGGCGATCATGAACCGTTTCGGTCACCACGTCGCCAGGCCAGGGGCTACCGCTGAAGACCTGGGAACCGGGGATCGGATGGCGCGTTGCATCGACCAGAGCGCTGTCTGCAGGCACCACTATCCGCAGGTAGGCCCAATAACATCGCTCCCGCATGGCATCATAAACTGGATCATACCTGATCTCAGGTGTGCAAGGGATCTCCTGCTGACTGGCATGGCGATACTCCAGTGTAAGCTGAGCAAAGGGCCTCTCTTCTTCAAGGTCGACCTCATAGAGAAAGGTACGCTCCACATTCATGCTGACCTTGTTGTATCCCACGTTTGCATCCACGAGCATCAGGAAGTCACCCGCGGCATGACGTAGCCCCCCATCCCATCCCAGCTCTGCTAGGACCGCTGCCGCAACAGGGTCCCGAACATAGATTTGACAGTGACGCTGCTCGAGCAAGGAAAGCACAGTCTTAGCCAGGGCCATCATATCGATCTCGCCCGACCGGAAGCGCTCCATCGTGGCGTCGGCTATCTCACCCATAAACTGCTTGCGCTGGCGCCACCACTCCCGATCCAGTGTCCCATCATCAGGCGCCCAGGCCTCCCGCATGAAGCGCAACACATCAGCCCCGGTGATAGGCTCCTCACGCCCTGCGACCTTCAATGGGCCCACGGCGCTCACCAACCGTTGCACAGCCCACTGATCGATGCTGATCACCCCCGCCACCTCCACGGGATAACCAGGCCGATAGAGCGCGATGGCCTGTTCAGCCGCGTCGGGGAAATGGGGTGACCACCCGCTGTCTCGAAACACCCACAGATCCAGTCCCAGGAACTGGCGCATAGCTGCAGGCGGATCCGGGTAGGGTTGAGAGTAGTCATCGACAGCATAGCTGTCGCGAAAGATCATCGACACAGGATCCCCGTCCAAGATTCGAACCTCACCGACCCCGGAGATAAATCCACCAGCCGGACGCAACTCATCCTCGTTGAGGGCCAGAACCAGATACGTCTGTTCCCCATTGAATCCCAACAATGTAGGAGCGACCTCCGACAGCGCCAAGAGGTTCTGAAGCAGGTAAAGCCCCGAGCCCAATTGGGTGAAACGTGGGCGCATATCCGATGGCAACGATGAGACATCCACTCGGGCATAGCCATCAAGCGCCTGTTTAACCAGTATCTCTTTGCGTGTATGATCCTGAGCCAGCGCCGACAGAGCACCTGGCAGCAACGCCTGCCATGATGCTCCCTGCTGATACTGCTGAACAACGGGGAGTACATCATCCCACAATAACACACCCAGCTCACTCAACGCATTGCCCACGTCGAGCAGAGCGGGGCCTTGGGCAACAAGAGGGCCGTAACGCGGAACCCACACCACTAGAGGGGTGATAGCGTCGGTCCAACTGAGATTGTGATGGAGAAACGTCATTTCCCTTTGCAGCGTATGAAGAGACATCGAAATCGATGCCACATCTATGTCTTCCGGCGCCTGTTGAGCCAATGCCTCCAACCGCCTCAGCTCATTGAGCATCCTGTTCGCGGCACGCCCTAACGCGACGCCCCAGGCACCTAGACTGATGAGCCCCAAGAGGACCAAAATCATCGCAATTCGACGAAACATCCTGTTCTTTACTGGCATACCACATCCCCTGAAGGTACGATCTTGCAGAGCACTCGTGATCCGGCCAGCGCCTCGATCGTCGTTCCGTGCAACCCGGCAGTCGCCTCCAGGAACGCACGATAAGACTCATAACCCCACAGGCGTAGATCGATCACCGTCACATCGGGACGCCAACGGCGAGCATCCACACCGTACCAGAGTGCGAAAGTATAGCGATCCTCCTCCGAAAGGAGGACAGCGTTTTCAGGCAGAGCGTCCAATGTGGACCACAGCCAAGACTGCGCGACCTGATCCCCATGGAGGTCCATAGCACACCAGTTGACCGCCAGGAGTGCCAAAGGAATAAGCAATCCCGCCCAAGATGGCATCCCTTGCTCCTTCAGCCACATCATCCCCTCGCTCAACAACCCAGTCCCCAATGGCAGGAATGGCACGAGATAGACCCAGGAATCCGCACTGTTATACCCCACCGCGAACAAACTGACGCTCCCCAACGCCAACAGAAGCCCCAGAAGTTGGCGGCGATCAGAACGCCACAGTCTGAACCCACCCACACCGACGACTAGCAGGCCCGGCGGCGTGAATTGGCGGCTCAGCATAACGGCCCAGGCCAGAAGACGTCGTGGCAGGTATCGGCCGGGTAGCCCACCGGCATATCCCCAGTAGATTCGTCCCGAGACATATGCTAGCCAACCAGAGAGTGTAGTGAGGTCCCCCCAGGGCTGAGGCCCTCTCACCGTGATCGGCAAGAGTGCATAGGGGACCAAACCGCAGATCAAGCCCGATAGGAAGGGCAGAGGACGAAATCCCTTCTGCCACACGAGATAGAATAGCAGAAAGATCGTCGCTGGATGCACGGAAAGCGCCCCACCCAGGGCCGCGCCAACAGCTATCCATTGTAGACCCGCGTGCTTCCACGCATAGGAAGCCGTGAGTAACAACACAGCCGCACTGAGAAGAGCGGCCATCGAATAGATCTCAGTAATGACTGCCTGCGACCAATACCACGGGGCGAAGGCCATCGTCAAGGCAGACGCCGTTGCTATCCAGGGCAGTACACCACGACGTCTCAGACAATGCCACACCAGCAGTGCAGCCCCCGCGGCGGAAACAGCAGAGAGGCCATTGAGAACGCGTGCGGGGTCCACATCGACGATCCGCACGAGCGTTCGGGCACACCAGTGATAAAGTGGGGCACCTGGCGGATGTGAAAGTCGCCCGATGGCCGCAGCCGCGATTAGGTCCCCTCCATCGCTACCCCGATGTTCCCATGTGATTGAAGGAGCCAAGGTTGCCCCATAGACCCACAGCGTGGCGCCCACGACCACAAAAGAGGAACCCAGCCGCTCGCGCGCTGACATGCTATGCTCCCAGCTCAGGGTTGCCGGTTCCGCCGCAAAACCTGAACGGCCAGACCCACAGCCAACGCCGTCCCCTGCACCAACACGCGCAGGAAAGTCACCCCTGGCCATGCTACGGCTACGGTGCGATCCCTGGGCCATGCCCATCGGACGAACGGAAACGTAGTCAGGAGAAACGCAATGATGCTTCCAGCAGCCATGACCCACACTGGCTTCCAGAAAAGGGAGAAAACCAAAGCTCCGAGAAGAAGCACCATGAGGCCAAACTGCACCTTAAGCATGGGATCGGTGTGTGCATCACCCCCGGCCTTTCTCGGATAGCGCAGGTACAGCAGGGCACGCCAGAACCCAAAGCGCGCCTTGCGGCGCAGATAACGTCCAAGCGTCGCAGGATGCGTATGCCACACCCAGGCTTCAGGAACAAACACCAGTTTGTGGCCACGTTGCGCCAAACGAAACGAGAGATCCACGTCCTCCGCGGAGGGAACGGGGTAATGGACGTCGAAACCTCCCGCAGCCACCAAAACGTCACGACGGTATGCCGCTGCATACGTATCGATAAAATCAATCTGCGGGAGCAAGCACATTCTCTCGTAGCGGATCTCAAACTCCAGTTGAACCAATCGGGCAATCAACCGAGTCTGCCGCGTGCGATAAGTCCCCTTGACCCCAACCGCATCTCCTCGCACGATGGGTTCAACCATGCGAGCAATCCACTCCCGTGAGGGCTCGCAGTCAGCGTCCGTGAAGAGCACCACTTCACCTTGAGCAACAGCCAGTCCCGCGTTGCGCGCGGCTGCCACACCACTGTGGGGCCTCTGGAGCACCACATCTGCCCCTGCCTCTGCCGCCACGGCGGCTGTCCCATCGCGTGACCCGTCGTCCACCACAATGATCTCATACAGGCTCCGACGGACCGATTGCTCCGTCAGAGCCATCACGCAGCGGTGGATCTGCTGGGCCTCCTCGTAAGCCGGGATAACGACTGAATAGGCCGGACTGGACTCACTCATGGTACTCCGCCACCTCCGGCAAGACTGACGGTTGCCCGCTGGCATCCCCGTCTGCAGAAGGAATGGGCACGCCGTGGGAGCGCCCCACTCTCAGACTAAATAGCGCAAGCACGCCTGCCATAAGCAATGCAGGAACCAGCACAACGAGATGCAACACGAGCCCAATGGCCAGCCCGAGGTCAGCAGATACTCCGAACAGTGTCAGGCCCGCAACGCAGATGCCTTCAAAGACACCAATGCGTCCCGGGGTCGGAACCACGGCACTTCCCAACATCAGAGCAGCCAGGAGAAACACTGCGCCATCGATGGAATTCACGCCAAACGCGCGCATCACAGCCCAGTTCGCCATCCCACCCAGTGACCAGGTAAGGGCTGTGTACGCCCCTACACCAATCATGACATCGGGGCGCCGCATGCTTGCGAGGGCCGACAATAGATTATCAACCCGCGGCAAGACCCATCGGCCTGCTTGCCCGGGAAGCCATCTTGTGACCCAAGAGGCCAACATCCGCAGCCCACGACGCCATCGAACAAGCAAGTAGAGTGCCGTCAGCCCGAAACCCACCATCACCAGGCTCCCCCACGTCGACTGGACAAACCATTCGGGGAGCGGCACCCAAATAATAAGCATCAGCCCCGTTGCACACAGCGCCAACAGATCCCACACCTTCTCCAAGGCAATGCTTGTCAGTGCTCGGGAGAGCGGCACGCCATGCAAACGATTGATCCAGAGCGCACGCGTCACATCCCCGCTTCGCAACATGGGCACACCAGTATTCACAGCCTGACCCACCAGAAGAGCTGTCTGTGTGGGCCAGAAGCCCACACTCTTTGACCCAAGCAGCACGCGCCATCGCCATGTGCGACTGAAAAAGGTGCCCACGATAGCTGCGAGCGCCAGGAGAACCCAGGGATAGCGAGCTTTGACGAGGGCAAGCTTCACAGCCCGCCACTCAAGATCCCGCGCCAGGACCCAACCAGCCACAGCCATCACGGCAAGGGCCAACAACCAGCGCACGGCCATCCACACCCATTCGTTAGAAGCGCTGCGTCTCCTCACTCGAGCCGCCTCTGTTCTAGTCACGGACCATCTCCTGCCAGGCATTGCCAAGTTCTGTCCAGGCACCACTTACGGGATCCACTAAATTCCCGGTGGGATAGGCCATTGAAGCCATACTGAACCAACACCAGGCCTGAACCAACCGCCCCTCATCAGCGGCGACGCCCAAAGTGGGATTCGAGGCCGACAAGAAGAAACGCCATGCCCCCTCCAAGAAATCAATGACGACCTCCGACGGAAACCCATAGTCCTCTGGCATCGGGATTCCGTACTCAGAGACATAGAGAGGCAAACCCCCATACCCATGATCCGCCATCCATCGACGAAATGCAAATACCTGGGCCTCAAAAGCCTCGAGGTTTGCCGAGTCCTCAATTTCATACAGGCGCCCCACCTCTTCGGTAAAGCCGGGGGGAATGTCTACACCCCAGCTATCACGCTCCTCTCGCAACATGTAGTTGTGAATGTGCCACGCATCTACCGGCATAGGCGCACCATAGAGCGCATGGTAGTCGCGCAGCACAGCCTCGAGATAACGCAAACGCAAGGGTGTAGGTTGGGCTATGCCTCCCGCCGCGACGATCGCGTCAGGGTCACCTCGCTTAATCGCGTGATAAGCCTCATGGTAAAGACGCGCATACACGTCCGGGGGCACGTTGTCCTGCCAGCGCACGTCGGGCTCATTCGAGATCAGCCACAGACTACCAGGACGAGCCACGGCGACTTTGGAAAGCGTTGCCCTATCTGGCGTGATCAAGCCTCCTTCCATACGTACCGTCTGAGCATAGTCTACCACATGATCGATGGGTGTCGCGATTCGAACCTGCCAATCCATCACCCATCCCACACGTAACGCCTCAAGATCGTAAGGCGTCTCCACACTGCCAGGCAGAGAGACCCCAAGCCTCCACCGTTCCGTCGGCAGCACCCAGAGGCGCGATCCCCTCTTGGGCAGACTGGCAACCAACGTGGGAGAAGGACTGGCCCCTGGCTCATCCTCCGTTGCCATGGATCCCGCCTCAGGCGCCCGAGTCGCGGTGGGAACGATGGGCTCAGGAGTCTGAGTGGCTGGAGACTCCGACACAGGTAGAGGCTCCCAGATCTGGGATCTGCTGGACTGCAATAGAGAAGCGATGAGGAGCGCACTCCCGCTGATTACAAAGAGCCAGGCAAAAACCTGGCGTCCCACCCCTTTACTCCTCATGCTCTACCTCAAGGGACACAAGGCTTGGCATTGGCCTCAGCTCAGGGTCTCCTAACAGCACAAACCCATGTCTCACATTCTCGGAAGGGGAGGCGTTCCAGGCAGCTTGCATCGCCTCCCCCAATGAATCCCCAGCGTTCAGGGCTTCCTGCAGGACAAGCGCCATCTTCGTCTGTTCCGCGGTCGTCGTCTCACCAGTCGGGCCAATCATAGCTGTGACCCCACGCGGCGCCAGAAGCCAATCCTCCGCCAGGCTATGATACGAGGGATGCGCGAAGTTCGCGCAGAGACACGCCCAGGTGATAACCACCGAAGGGTTGTGCCAGGCACCTGCGTCTGCCCCGGTCAGGATCTTCTCATCCCCAAGCATCTGCATGCTGCCGTGCCCCACATAAATAATCGTTCCGGGACCTGCACTACTCCACCTGAACACCCGCTGTCGCGCGTCCTTGTCAGCGCTCATGATCCATGTGACATCCTGCCCAATATCAGCCAGTCGCTCCGCCAACCGCGAGAAATCAGGCTCATCATCGACGATCAGCAGCTCCCGAGACACTGGCACCCAGGCCAGCGTCTTGCGCACCAACTGCGCAGTCTCCGTGGCCCCCGTCACTGGCCACCGCCCCAACGCCACCACGGCTTCGCCACTACCCCCAGTCGCCAAAGCATAGTCCGACGGCGTGTACCCAACATGGGTGGTGCGTACCCACACCGTCGGCACGTAAGCTAAACCCGGCAGTGCTCGCGAGGCTGGAATCGGGCTCGCATCTCCAACCAGCAACACCGATCGCAGATTGCCATGAGTTGCATACTCATGGACCATCGCCTGGATGGCTTCGGCTGAGGGTGCGCCAGATCCAAACACATCGTAGATCGCCTCTGGCGTAGTCACACCCACACGGAGTCCTTCACCCAGCCGAGCCTCCAGCAGAGGCTGCAACGCTGCGTGCAACGCCTCCGAGGCAACAACCAGATACTCAACATCCTTAAACCGCTGCGAATCCATCCATGCTGCAAGACGTACTCCATCAGGCGCCGGTGCCTCCCATGGCAGACCAATCCAACCCCGCTCACCCGACCGTTGGTCCACGACCAGGAGCCCACTCGCCTCCTCAAAGGTCGGAGGTACAAATCGAACTCCTCCTGGCCCAACCATCACAGCCAGCCATGACTGCTCCGCCCCATCGCTCAACGGTCCCAGGTCCCAGCATACCTGGTTTTCGCGCTCCGCATACCAAGGACGCCACGAACTCCCCGAGAGAACCAATGATGCACGCCAGCCCACCGTCACGCGATCCAACCAGTTCATCTCCACCGGAGCCTCGGTGTCCCCAGGGGTGACTAACCCGAGTGTGTGCACACCAACATATGTATTCGAGGGAATTTCCACAGACCAGCGTTCGAGACCACGTCCATCCCAACGATGATCTCCGACCACTACCCCGTCCCACAGCACCTTGAGGTGATGGTCTGGATTTTGCGGCATACTGCTCTGTCCCCATATCGAGAGGGTCACCGAGACCGATGCCCGTGCCACCACATCCGTGAGGCTCACAGGTACGGTCACCAGTTCCCCTACCGGTAACGGCTGCCACACCCATGGCGGATCCATCGGTGCAGTGGAACGGAAGACCGCATCTACCTCATACGTGGATTCGACCCACGAATCACGTTGACACTCGCCCGTCACAGAAGCTGGCGTCGACGCCACCGCGACGCGTCCCTCTCCCTGCCCCAGGCTCAACCTATAGCTCTCAACCGCCTGCCGTTGGGGTGCAGAGACTTCTCCATAAAAGAGAAGACCAGGGCCTCCCGGGGAGTCGAGCCAGAGAAATGGCACCACGGCCCCATCTCGCGTCAGCCGGATGGAGTCAGGATCGACCTCCTCCGAGTCAAGTCCTAATCCACGCCACCATGCCGGGCCCAGCCATCGGGGCCCCTCAGAGGAGACCCACAGCACCCAGGATGGATCCAAGGACGGCTCCGAGACCGCAATCCCCCGAGCCGCCAACGTCGACCGAACCGGGGCAGATTCAGGTGAGGACCGGCTGCATCCCACCAGAGGATCCAACAGCAATATCAGACAGAGGATACAACCAAGGGCTTTCTCCGACCTCAGCTTCGCCGCCAGAGCCAGATCCCTCCCGCAATGAGGCCCAGGCCTAGCACACCACTGAGGCCAAGCCACATGCCTGTGACAAGTCGAGGACGAGAGGCTGCCTCGGTACCGAGGACAACTGGTATGTCGGCCACAGGCTCTCCTGGAACCGCCGGGACATCCTCGGTCTTCGAAGACGTTACCCCGATCCCTTCTCTTGCCTCTGTCCCGGGGTTGGTGACCTCCAATACAGGAGTCTCAACAGGCGAAAACGCAGATGACGGCACCGAGGGCAGAGGAGTCGGCTCAGGCGTTGCAGGACTTGCAGCCATGACAGTGGGTGTTGGAGTCGCAGCAGGCGTCTTACCAGGAGATAGGGTGGGCTGGGGCGTCGGTGACCCAAGAGGGGAGATAGGAGAGATGGGGGTAGGCGGATTGCCAGGACAGGTTCCAGTCACATCCAGCGTCACGCTGAAAAGCTCGGATTGTCCGTCCAGATACGTGACATACAGCGTATGGGTCTCATCATAGCACGGACAGAACGTCTTAGCGCCCAAGCCAGACACTCCTGCCCCATCCAGGTACACAGCTCGGACATGATTGGTCTGCCATTGTACCGTGCTACACTCGCCAGCGTTCAGTTCAGTAGGATCCGCCCAGAAGAGGACAGAAGCCTCTGGAGGAGCCGTTGGCTGGCCTACCGGACTGCTCGTGGGCGTCGGACTGGGAGTCGCCGTAGGCGTTGGTGTGTCCGGTGGTGCCACATTGATGCCGGCTGACTCGGGCCCCACGAACTCCCCTGTCGAGCCATCACTGGGGATATCCTGCACCTTGTAGTAGTAAAGGATCCCGGGCGTGACCTGTACATCCACAAACTCATAAAACGCCCCCGCCCCAAAGTCATCGCTCGGGATGAACTGATCCTGTGGCTGGCCAAGCGGCAACTTCTCATACGGGCCGTCGGCGTTTTCGCTCCGCCAGACATAGAAGCCCAGGTTGTCAGACTCGCTTCCAGTCTCCCAATAGACGTAGATCTCCTGATCGCCCGCTTGCACATAAAAGTCAGCGATCCTGACGGCGGCCCAGAGGAGTGCAGCATGTCCCACCACAACCAG
>CAZHBB010000104.1:0-10308 GCA_964530185.1 uncultured Anaerolineales bacterium | reverse complement strand
GCAGGGGCGTCCGCCGAGGTGCAATAACGCCCTTTCGGACATGCCTGGCGTCGGTTGTGCGAGCGAACCCCGCCCTCAAACCACCGTAGGGGCGACCGGCCGCTCGCCCCTACGTGGGATGTCACGTCCTGCCCATCAACAGATCCAATTCCCCTACCCTTGGACAGACCGTCGGCCTCCAGTATAATGCCCCATGGATCGTCACGGCATGTTGTCACCCGTGGAGGTTAGGATGTCAGAACCTGAATTCATCGCCGCACTCGATCAGGGTACGACTGGTACCCGTTGTATCCTCTTCAACCGCCAGGGCGAACCGGTGGTCTGGCACTACGAGGAACATCGCCAGATCTATCCCCGGCCGGGCTGGGTGGAACACGACCCGTTGGAGATCTGGGAGAAGACCCAACGCGTGATCCGACAGACCCTCACCCAGGGCAACATCCCCAGCGGCAAGATCGCCGCGGTGGGCATTACCAACCAGCGGGAGACCACCGTGGTATGGGACCGCAGGACCGGCACCCCGCTCTACAACGCTATCGTCTGGCAGGACACGCGGACCAAGGAGATCTGTGACCGATTGGCGCAGGAAGGGGGACAGGACCGGTTCCGAGAGAAAGTGGGGCTGCCCCTGGCCACCTACTTCGCGGGCCCTAAGATCGTCTGGTTGCTCGAGAACGTGCCTGAGGTGCGCCAGGCCGCTGAGCGCGGAGATGCCCTGTTTGGCACCATCGACACCTGGATCATCTGGTGGCTCACCGGCGGCCCACATGGCGGCGTCCATATCACCGACGTCACCAACGCCAGCCGCACCATGCTGATGAACCTCAACACCCTGGCCTGGGATGAGGAGATCCTGCAGCTTCTCGGCATCCCGCGCGCCATGCTCCCCGCCATCCAGCCCTCGAGTGCCGGTAGGGCCTACGGCTTCACACAGCAACACGGACCGTTCGGAGAGCGCATCCCGGTCTGCGGTGACCTGGGCGACCAGCAGGCCGCCCTGGTGGGGCAGACCTGCTTCACGGCGGGCGAGGCCAAGAACACCTACGGCACCGGCTGCTTCATGCTGCTCAACACAGGCACCGAACCCGTGCCCTCCCAGCGTGGGTTGTTGACCACCGTCGCATACCAGTTCGGAGATGCCCCGGTGGTCTATGCGCTGGAGGGATCCATCGCTATCACCGGCGCGTTGGTCCAGTGGCTGCGTGACAATCTGGGGTTCTTCGACCGCGCCCCCCAGATCGAGGAGCTGGCCCGCCGGGTGGAGGACGCTGGCGGCATGTACATCGTCCCCGCTTTCTCGGGCCTGTTTGCGCCCTACTGGCGCAGCGATGCGCGGGGCGTCATGGTGGGCCTGACGCGGTACATCAACAAGTACCACATCTGCCGGGCGGCGCTGGAGGCCACGGCCTACCAGACCCGTGACGTGTTGGAGGCCATGGAGGCCGACTCCGGCGTGGCGCTCAAGACGCTGAAGGTCGATGGCGGGATGGTCGCCAATGAGCTGCTCATGCAGTTCCAGGCCGACATCCTCGACGTCCCGGTGGTCAGGCCCAAGGTCACGGAGACCACGGCCCTGGGCGCCGCCTATGCCGCCGGCCTGGCGGTGGGATTCTGGGAGAACACCGAGGCTCTGCGTCAGAACTGGGGCGTGGACAGGATCTTCAAGCCACAGATGGCCCCCGCGCGGCGAGAGGCCCTCTATCGAGGCTGGAAGAAAGCGGTCGAGCGGACGTTCAACTGGGTTGAGGCATAACGCCCGGATCCCCACCATGTCAGCCAGTTCGGAACCCACACAGAAGACAGAGCGCCAGCGCCGCATTGAGGCGTTCATCCTGGACCTGGATGGCGTGCTGACCGACACAGCGGAGTATCACTTCCGGGCGTGGAAACGCCTGGCAGATGAGGAGGGCATCCCCTTTACGCGAGCGGACAACGAAGCCCTGCGGGGCGTCTCGCGGCGGCGCTCGTTGGAGATCCTGCTGGGCGACCACCTTCAACGTTACACCGAAGCCGAGTTCGAGGAGATGATGGCCCGCAAGAACCGCATGTATCAGGAGCTCCTGACACAGATCACCCAGGAGGACTTCCTGCCAGGGGCGCGAGAGCTGATGGCGGGGATCCGCCAGCGGGGTCTGAAGATGGCCATCGGCTCGGCCAGCAAGAACACCCGCACCGTCCTGGAGCGCCTGGGGGTCCTGGACGCCTTTGATGTGATCGCCGACGGGTACAGCGTCACCCGGGGCAAACCAGCCCCGGATCTGTTCCTCTACGCCGCGGCGCAGATGGCGGTCGATCCCGCGCGGTGCGTCGTCGTGGAGGATGCCACCGCCGGTATCGATGCGGCCCTGGCTGCCGGCATGATCGCGGTGGGCATTGGGCCGTCGGAGCGCGTGGGACACGCGCACTTCCGGTATCCGAGCACAGCGGATATCAACCTGGATGAGATACTGGGCAGAGGCCCAGAATCCTGATGACGAGGTCATGACCATGCACGAACCTACTCATGAGGCCTACGATGTCGTGATCGTCGGAGCTGGCATCGTGGGCGCTATGGTCGCACGCGCACTTGCGAAGTACGACCTGCGGATCCTCTGGCTCGAGAAGGAGTCCGACATCTGCACCGGGGCCTCCTCCGCCAACTCCGCCATCATCCATGGCGGCTACGATGCCCTCCCCGGCACCCTGAAGGCAGCGATGAATGTACGGGGCAACGCTATGTGGGATGCGCTGGCCTCTGAACTCCACTTCGACTTCGACCGCTGTGGCACCTACGTCGTGGCGGTGGGAGAGGAGGAGCGCCACGCGCTTCAGGAGCTCGAGAGGCGGGGGATTGCCAACGGTGTGCCGGTGGAGATCATCTCAGGCGAGGAGATGCGACGGCGGGAGCCCGCTATCAACCCCAATACGTCTGGGGCGCTCTATTGCCCCACCGGCGGCATCTGTGATCCCTGGGGGGCGACCATCGCTGCCGGGGAGAACGCCGTCATGAACGGCGTAACCCTGTTGCGCCGCACACGCTTCCAGGATTTCGTGTGGGACCCGGCAGATCCGCGCCGTATCGTCGGTGTCCGCACAGACCGCGGTGTCTTTCGCACCCGCTGGGTGGTCAACGCGGCAGGGTTGTACGCGGATGCCGTGATGCACAGGGCAGGCGTCCGCCCGGAGTTCACCATCACGCCGCGGCGGGGCGAGTACTACGTGTTGGACCAGAACCAGTTCCAGATCCACAATGTCCTCTTCCCCGTCCCCAGCGAGGTGAGCAAGGGTATCCTGGTGACGACGACCACGCACGGCAACGCCATCATTGGGCCGAACGCCCAGGAGATCGAGGACAAAGAGGATACCGCCGTGACCCCAGAGGGGCTTGACGAGGTGTGGCGTGGGGCTCAGAAGCTGGTGCCCTCCCTCAACCGCCGTCATGTCATCGCGATCTTTGCCGGCCTGCGCCCCGGGGGCAACGCCCCGTCGCCCAACCCGGCTATCGACTACCACCGGGATTTCGTCATCGAGATCCCTGATCAAGTGCGGGGCTTCGTCAACCTGGGCGGCATCGAATCGCCGGGGTTGACCGCGGCGCCCGCCATCGCCGAGCGAGTGGTTGAGATGCTGAGGGATGCCGGGGAGGAGCTGCGCGTGAAGAGGACATGGGACCCGATCCGGCCGGCAAGACCGGTCTTTCGCCACCTGTCCTACGAGCAACGGGCAGAGCTGGTGCGCCAGGACCCGCGCTATGGGCGCATCATCTGCCGCTGCGAGACCGTGACGGAGGGCGAGATTGTCGCGGCGATCCACGCCCCAATCCCGGCGGACACCTACGACGCCATCAAGCGGCGGACCTGGCTGGGTACAGGACGCTGCCAGGGCGCGTTTGACATGCCAAGAGTGGTCGAGATCCTGGCGCGGGAGCTCCCCGTGGATCCCCTACAGGTGACCAAGAAGGGCCCCGGTTCGGAGTTTCTCGCCCGTGAGACCAAGGATACGGCCGCCGGGGAGGCGGACGCCGGGAACGGGGCCACGGAGGATGCGGGATGAAAGAGCGCTATGATGTCGTCGTCATCGGCAGCGGTCCGGGAGGGCTGGCGGCCGCCATTGCCGCCAGGAGGGCAGGCGCCGAGGATGTCCTGATCATCGAACGGGACCTGGAGCTCGGGGGGATCCTGCTCCAGTGCATCCACAATGGTTTTGGCGTCGAGGTCTTTGGCGAGGACCTGCCAGGGCCCAGCTACGCCCAGCGTTTCATTCAGCAGGCCCGTGAGGTGGGTGTCGAGGCCCTGACCGACACCATGGTGCTCGACGTCACCTCCGATCGCAGGATCTACGCCAGCAGTACACGCCATGGGCTGCTGGCCCTGGACGCGAAGGCCCTGGTCCTGGCCATGGGGTGCCGGGAGCGGACGCGCGCCCAGATTGGGATCCCTGGCCCGCGACCCGCAGGCGTGTACACGGCGGGCACGGCCCAACGCTGGGTCAACGTGGAGGGCTACATGCCCGGCGAGCGCGTCGTCATTTTGGGCTCGGGCGACATCGGCATGATCATGGCGCGGCGGCTGACCTTTGAGGGCGCCAGGGTCGAGCGGGTCCTCGAGGTCATGCCCTATCTGTCTGGCCTGAGCCGGAACTATGTGCAGTGCCTGCTCGACTTCGACATCCCATTACAGCTTCGTCACACGGTCAAGCGCGTCCTCGGCCACAAGCGGGTGGAGGCCGTCGAGGCTGTGGCCGTCGACGACCGATGGCGGCCCATCGCCGGCACCGAGGAGATCATCCCGTGCGATACCCTCTTGCTGTCCGTGGGGCTCATCCCCGAGAACGAGCTATCCCAGAAGGCCGGGGTCCCACTGCACCCCATCACAGGGGGGCCGGTGGTCGACGAGCGCTTCCAGACCCGTGTCCCGGGCATCTATGCGGCCGGTAACGTGGTCCATGTCTATGACCTGGTCGATTGGGTCACCGAGGCGGGCACGATCGCCGGCGAGGAGGCCGCCCGTCATGCCCTGGAGGGGAGGCCCCCGGCGATGCAGCCCGCCGTGCCCACCCTGCCTGGAGATAACGTGCGGTACATCGTCCCCCAGCTCGTGCACGCCGACACCTTGAAAGAGCGCCCTGTCAAGCTCCAGATGCGTGTGACGCGGCCTATCGAGCGTCCGGTGCGGATCGAGGCCTGGGATGGTGACACCCGTATCGCCCGCCAGGGGGCCCGCTACGCAAGGCCGGGCGAGATGATCAGTCTCACTCTGCGCGAGCGCCACTATGATCAGGTGAGCCGTGCCAGGGAGCTACGGGTCAGCATCGTGCCGCGGGAGAGTTAACGGAGGTAGATAGAAAGAGCCATGACAGCAGTCACCGAAGAGATGATCTGCATCACATGTCCGATGGGCTGCACCCTGCGCGTCACGCACGAGGGCGACAAGGTGATCCGCGTAGAGGGCAACGCCTGCCCACGGGGTGCGGTCTACGCAGAACGTGAGCTCAAGGACCCCCGACGCATGGTGGCCACCACGGTGCGCGTCAGGCATGGGTTCCATCCCCTGGTACCGGTCTACACGGCGGAGCCATTTCCGAAGCCGCTGATCTTTTCACTCCTGCAGAAGCTGCGTGAGATCGAGGTAGAGGCTCCGGTCAAGATGAACCAGGTGATCCTGGCGGATGCGTTGGGGACCGGCATCGACGTCATAGCCAGTCGGGATATGCCGCGTCGGTCCCAGTCCGCTTGAGCAAATCCATCGAACGTCTCGCATGAAACCCAACGGATAGAAGGAGGTGTAGAGATGACGGCTTCGGACAAACCACTTCTCGCAGGGCCTGAGGATACAGAGCCCGAGGATACGGGGCCTGAATATCAGGACAGTAAGAGGAAACAGGTCACCCCCATCCGCAAACCCGATCAGCCCTACAACATCCTCATCATCAACTCGGACACCTTCCGCTATGATAACCTCTTTGACCGTGCGGCCATGCCGGTCCACACGCCCAATCTGGACGCCTTCGCCCGGCGCGCCGTGAGCATGTCGAGGTTCTACACGGGCAGTTTCCCCACGATCCCCGAACGCACCGATCTCATCTCGGGCCGGTACGGGTGGCCCTGGTACCCCTGGCGTCAGTTGAACGAGGCGAACCTGATGCCCCAGCTCCTCAATCAACATGGCTATGTGACCCAACTCATCTGTGACTGTCCGCATCTGTTCAATACCGGCTTCAATCGGGTGTTCAATGCGGCGTACCAGATCCGTGGACAGGAGGGGGATATCCACCTGCTCCACATGAACGATCCGATCGTGGAGGTCGTGCCTCGGGAGAAGACCCGTTTCGGGCACCATTTCCAGGGTCACATCCTGGCCGACCTGCACCGCTGGACCAACCGCTATTCGCACTGTGAGGCCGAGACCTTCCCCCATCGCACCGGCGAGGTGGTGATACGCTGGCTCGAGGAGAACGATCAATATCGACCGTTCTTCCTCTGGGTGGACTTCTTCGATCCCCACGAGCCGTGGGACCCGCCGGAGTATCTGGTGCGCACCTATGACCCAGACTACACTGGCATCCCTATGATCCACCCCAACTATGGCAAGGCCGAGGATTACACGCCAGAGGAGCTCCGGAACCTTCGGGCGCACTACTGCGCCGAGGCCCAGTTGGTGGATCGCTGGGTCGGGCGAATCCTGCAGAAACTGGATGATCTGGATCTGTGGGACCGCACCATCGTCATCTTCACCACCGATCACGGGATCAGCCTGGGGGAGCACAATCGCACGGGCAAGAGCAACATCAATCCCAACGATGATCGCTACTGGCCCCTCTATCCCGAGATCACCCACATCCCCTTCCTCATCGCCGCCCCGGGGCTGCCGCAGGGCACCACCGTCGACGTGCTGGCACAGCCGGCCGACATTCTGCCCACGCTGATCGACCTTAACGGCCTGGACCTGATCCCACCTGCTCCCTTCCACGGCCGCTCCTTCGCCCCGGCCCTGCGAGGCGAGGCCCAGCCCACCGCAAGGTCCTATGTCATCAGCGGCTGTTACCTGAGACAGGAGGATGGGCACGTGGTGAAGGAGGCCGTCACGCCAGCCCTCTACACCCGTCGCTGGGCCTACGTGCCCATTGGGCCCGAAGGAGGGAAGGAGCTCTTCGATCTCCAGGGCGATCCCCTGGCGGAACACAATGTGATCGCCGACCACCCCGACGTGGCCCAGGAGCTGCACGCCATGCTGATCGCGTGGCTGGAGGAGGTTCAGGCCCCAGACGAAGTCATTGCCATGTTGTCCTGATGTGGGGGGCGGTACGGCCCTCCGGGCAAAGGCGACGTCCGATGTGCCCACAGGAGATGCTGGCGCTCCTGTCCCCTGGGCTGTAGACTGTGCGCTTGTGCTCTGTGACCGGGATGTGGAGATGGCTGGGAGGTGATGTATGAACGTCATAGTGATCGTCAATGATACGTTTCGACGGGATCACCTGGGGTGCTACGGTTCCTCGTGGGTCCACACCCCTAACCTGGATGCCTTTGCCGAGCGCTCGGCGGTCTTCGACCAGTACACTATCGCCTCATACCCTACCGTCCCCAATCGATGGGATATGGCAGTGGGCCGATTTGGCTTCCCCACGCGAAGCTGGGAGCCGCTGCGCCGTGGTGACGTCACCCTGGCCCAGGTCCTGGCCCAACATGGCGTGCACACGCAGATGATCTGGGATACCCCCATGCTGGGGCTGCATGATTACAACTACACCCGGGGCTTCAAGGGTGTGACCTTCGTCCACGGCCAGAAGGGTGACCCCTGGATCACGGCGCCTGACCTGCCGATCCGTTTCCCCGCCCAGCCCCACAAGATCAAGAATCTTCCCAGCCTGGCGGGGTACCTGCGCAACCACTTCGACCGACGGCATGAGCGCGAGTACTGTGTGGCGCGCACCATGACGGAGGCTATCGAATGGCTGGAGACCAACGCTGGCCATGAGCGCTTCTTCCTTTACGTCGATATGTGGGATCCTCATGAGCCCTTCGACAGTCCCTGGTACGATTACGGACGCTACGCGGACCCGAACTACAGGGGCGACCAGATCAACTACCCGCAGTACGGACGGCCGACCTACATGACACCGGAGGAACATCAAAATGTACGAGCGCTCTACGCCGGGTGTGTCACGTTGGTGGATCGATGGGTGGGGTACTTCCTGGACATGGCAGAGCGCCTGGGCCTGTTTCGGAACACCCTGATCATCTGGACCACAGACCACGGTCATCTCTTCGGCGAACACGATCTGCAGGGGAAGCCGGGCGCTGAAATGGGCCGGCTTTACGAGGTGACCACCCGCATCCCCCTGCTGGTCTACCATCCCGAGGGCTTGGGGGCAGGGATACGCGTGCCAGGTATCGTGCAGCCCCCCGACCTGTTCCCCTCCATCCTGGAGTTCATGGGGATTCCGGTGCCCCCTGGGGTGGAGGGACGCTCCTTCTGGCCTGTGGTGGAGGGGCAGGCTGAGGGACGGACCTATGCCTTCTCCAACCGCTATCCCCAGAGCACCGGCCAGGTGGGGGGTGCTGCGTTCGACGGGTGGGTGGGATCAGACCGGGTGGTGGAACCGGCCACGGTCACCGACGACACCTGGGCCTTCATCTGCATGCCCGAGGGACTTCCGTCGGAGCTATACAATCTGCGGGAGGATCCCGCTCAGACCCACAACGTGATCGACGCGTACCCTGATGTGGCGAACAGGATGCGGGACGCGTGGCTCACGTTCCTCCGCACGCATGGGGCCTCAGAGGAACGCATCAGGCCGTTTGTGGAAGGAATCACAGACATCCACACCCCTTTGGACAGTGAGCTCTATGCCTTCAGGGATGACCTGGGGCAGTGGATCGCGTTCCCAACCGAAGAGGAGGCTCGCGCGGTCGCGTATCAAGAGAACGCACCCGGGCCGAGGCGAAGGGTCACGCCAATACGGTTCGGTGAGCTCCTCTCTGACAACCCGAGGAACCTGATCCATCTCTTTGATCAATACTATTGGGCGGAGGATCTGGCCTGACCCTAGAGAGTATCCAGAGCGACAATGCCTAGCAAGTTGGGAATTCACGCCATTATGCCCGGGGAGACCCCGGCGGTCATGCGCCAATTGCAGGCGGCCGGGGCTCACCTGTGCACCGTCAAGGCCGTCTCCTCCGTGGGATGGCTGCGGGAGGTCAAGGATCTCGACCCTCACACGGTCACTGTGGCGCGCTTCATGCGTGGCACGAACCCTGGGGTAAACGTGGAGGGCCCCGCACTGGATGGGAACCTGCGCGAGAGCGCCCGGCGTGTCATGGACAGCCTTCTGCCACGGTGGGAGCAGCATCGGGCCTATGTCGATTACTGGGAGATCATCAACGAACAGGACCCGGTGGGCGTCGATGGGCACCGCCGACTCGCCGAGTTCATGGGATACTGCATGGAGATCGCTGAGCGTGAGGGGTATCACCTGGCGCTCTTCTCCTACAGCATGGGTGTGCCCGAGTGGCAGGAGATGGAGGCTGTGGTCGAGACAGGGGTCTTTGCCCAGGCGAAGGCCGGAGGGCACGTCCTGGCCCTGCACGAGTACGCCTACCCCATGGATCGCTGGTTCGGCGAGCCCCTTCCCGGGCGGCCCGCATACCCCGACCGTGGACCGTTGGCCTGTCGCTACCGCTGGTGGTACGAGGACTTCCTGATCCCACGGGGGGAGGTGATCCCCCTCCTTTTGACCGAGGTCAATGTGGCTCATCCTCTCCCGTTGTTGTCTACCGAGGAGTGGTTGGCCCAGATCACCTGGTATGACCATCAACTGCGCCGCGATCGCTATGTCGTCGGGGCCCACCTCTTCACCCTGGGGAGCGCCGGGGCCTGGCCCGAGTACGACTTCGCCCGCTTCCTTCCCGAGTTGATCGCCTACATCGTCGCCGAAAAGGATGTTCAGGATGAGGAGCCCTCTCCCACACCGGCACCTCCCAGCCCGCCTCAGGCGCCAATCCAGGCTCCGAGGGAGGCGTACAGCCGTCACTATCTCCTGCTCCCCCAGAACGCTACCTGGCGCTGGATCGCGGCCTGCAGGCGCTACTGGGAGACCTTCAAGGTGACCATCGGGTTCAGTGCGGATGACGCGGCCTATGGGCCAGGTCTCACAGAGCGCGCCGTGACCGTGGTTAACCCGCAGGCATGGGAGGACGATATCGAGGCCTTCTTCGAGACCTATTACCCCGGCGTGCGCTATGACCCCGTGGTGGCCGAGACCCCCGAGGAGCTTCAGGCACTGCTCGACCGACGCGTAGACCTGGGGCGGCGGTTTGGCTGAGCGCCCGGG
>CAZHBB010000103.1:0-10428 GCA_964530185.1 uncultured Anaerolineales bacterium | reverse complement strand
GTGGAACAGGTGCGACGTATAGGTGTGCTTCTTTTGGTTTCTCACCCGGGAATGGCAGCAAGCGGGTTTTTTCCGAGGTCGCTCAGGGACTGAGCAAGCCGTAGCTCATCGGTGAAGAGAGGGAAGCCCTTACCATGAGCTGGCCCCCCGGCGAGGGGGGGATCCGGGGGGCCACCAGCCAAGGAAAGGAGGAGAGGTGCGATGGATTTCACACCATCCTTACCTCATCGAGCATAATAATAGCACAGTTCCCCAGAAAGGATAGTGATAAACTACCTAGCCATATATGACGTCTGTCCACTCGGAGGCTGAGCATAGCCCGATTGCATTCCATCCCGATCCGTATACACTTCTCTATATATAATTACTTCAAGGGAGGTGTCTGTGAATACCGCAGAGCCAGAAGCATCTAGACCCTCATCCCCCAGTGACGACACAACGCGCGCTGAGGAGATCACTGTAGAGCAAGGTGGGATCAACCGGGCCGAAGCACAGGTCATCCATGTGCGGGATGGCGGCATTGTCATCGCTCAGGCTCAGGAGATCAACCTGACAGATGGAGGCGCCGTGGTGATGGCTGCCGAGAAGGCGCACATTCAGGACAGCGGCGTCATCTTCCTGGCATCCAGTGAGGTCACCGGCGAGAACGTCACGGTTCTCTTCGATGTACGTGCGGCAGCCATACTGGCGCTTCTAATAGGTGCCATTGGCGTCCTATACAAGCTCCTCACTCGCCACAAGCCGTAGCGTTCCTCAGATGCAGGTCTCGTCCATAAGCCTGCATCTGGGCGCTGTCATCCCTATCCATGGTTAAGGCTCGCAGCCTACAGTATGAGAAGCGCGCCGTAGCAGGGGTTACCAGTTTTTCCCTCCAGCCCAGGAACCCATGGACACAGGAAATTTCTGCCCCTACGGTGAGCGATTACCATCCATGAACCACAAAAGAGGGCAATGTGGACCTACATTGCCCTCGTCCTTTCGCGATGCCTGTTAGCTTATGACTGCGCGGCCTTTACCACCTCGGCAAATGCGGCTGGCTCGTTGACTGCCAGGTCGGCCAGGATCTTACGATCCAATTGAATGTTTGCCTGCTTCATGCCATGGATCAAACGGCTGTAGGTTGTACCATTCGCCCGTGCCGCTGCGTTGATGCGTATGATCCACAAACGGCGGAGGTCGCGCCTGCGGGCGCGACGATCACGGTAGGCGTAGGCCATGGACTTCATCCAGGCCTCATTGGCTCGCCGAAACAGCTTATGGCGCGTCCCAAAGAACCCCTTGGTCTGTCGCAGGAGCTTCTTATGGCGACGGCGTGTTACGGTTCCACCCTTAACTCTCACACTTCACCTCGATTATGATTTCTCACTCAGGTAAGGGGCCAATTGACGGACCCGTCGCGTTAACCCCTTGCTCTTCACATCTACCATCTCGTCAAACAATGCTTTCGTGCGACGCGACTTCTTTCGACGCAAGTGACTCTTGCCCGCTTTCGTCCGCAGGAGCTTACCTTTGCCTCCTCGAGAGATGCGGAAGCGCTTAGAAGTCGGCTTGTGCGTTCTGATCTTAGGCACGCCTTTGTTCCTCCTGAATTGTCAGCTCTTTTTTGGGGCCAGCACCATCAACATTGTGCGGCCGTCCATCTGTGGTGCCTGTTCCACCACCGCAACATCGGATAATTCACGCGCGATGTCCTGAAGCTGTTCTAATGCGACCTCGGGATAGGTGATCTCGCGCCCCCGGAACCGAATGCGCACTTTTACCTTGTTGCCGTCCTTCAGCCACTGTCGTGCGTTCTTGACCTTGAACATGGCATGATGGTCATTGGTCTTGGGCCGTAGACGGATCTCCTTGATCTCAACCTGTTTCTGTGCTTTGCGCGCTTCCCGTTCCTTCTTCGCCTGCTGATACAGGAACTTTCCGAAGTCCATGATGCGTACCACAGGCGGCTCGGCATTGGGCGCCACCTCAACCAGATCCAGCTTAGCCTCCTCGGCGAGCTCCAGGGCCTGGTACGTTGGCATCACGCCCAGATTCTCACCATCCGCGTTGATGACACGGACCTCACGCGCACGGATTCCTTCGTTTACTCGATATTGCTGCTTACTAATAGTACTCCCCCTATCTTATCTTGACCTCTGCCGGAGCAGAAACCAACTCAACGCAATCATAACATGAAAAGAGATCCCTGTCAAATAACGTGGGCTGGTTGACACTCCTGGCGGCTATGGTATAGTTTGGGTCGGTTCTTATCGAGAGAGGTGGAGGGACCGGCCCTGTGAAACCTCGGCAACCCAGGCGCGTTTGCGTGCCTACGGTGCCAAGTCCGGCAGAGCCTCAGCGGAAGCGGGTTCTGGAAGATGAGAGCTCAGCGTCAATGCTAAGCGCCTCTTCTCTCCGCTGAAGGGGCGCTTTTTCTGTAGCTGGCCGTGGCGCCTCTCTCGAGATGGGCCCTGATAGTTTCCGAAATGATGGTGATTGGACCAGCCGAGAGAGGAGAGCACGATGAGTAGACGTATCAGCACCCTGGCCGTTCACGCTGGCGAGACCCGCCCCAAGCCGTTCGGTGCCCTGACGACCCCCATCGTTCAGACATCCACCTACACCTTTGAGGACACCGCCGCTATCCTGGCTTTCATGGAACAGAAGGCTGCACGCGCGGTCGCCCGGGAGCAGGGTGGTGACCTCCCCCTGCGCGATGAGTATGGACGTTATTCCAATCCCACGCAGAAGGCGGTGGAGGCCAAGCTGGCGGCTTTGGAGGGCGCCGAGGGCGCGATACTTTTTGCCTCTGGCATGGCGGCGATCACCGCTACACTGATGACTCTGCTCTCCGCCGGAGACCACGCGGTCGTCATGCAGGATGTCTACCGGCGGACTCGTGAGTTCGCCGCCGATTTCCTGCCCCGCTTCGGGGTCAAGACGACCCTGATCCCCATCGGCGATCGTCAGGCCCTGGAGAGGGCTATCAGACCCAACACACGGGTGATCTTTGGGGAGACCCCCACTAATCCACACCTGCGCATCATAGACCTGGAGCACATGGTGGCTCTGGCCCGCCCACGGGAGATCCTCACTGTGATGGATAGCACCTTTGCCACCCCCATCAACCTCCGTCCGTTGAGTTTTGGGGTCGATCTGGTGGTGCATAGTGCGACCAAGTACCTGGGAGGACATAATGACCTCTTGGCGGGTGTCGTGTTGGGATCTCACCGGTGGGTCACGGCTATTGAAGCCACGCGTGGTTTGCTGGGGTGTGTCGGCAGTCCTCATGATGCCTATCTGTTGTTGCGGGGGCTGAAGACCCTGGCCCTGCGGATACAACGGCAGAACGATAACGCGCTGCGCCTGGCTCGGTTCCTGGCGACGCACCCGAAGGTGGCACGGGTCTACTATCCGGGATTGCCCAGCCATCCGGACTACGAGATCGCGCGCCGCCAGATGAAAGGCTACGGCGGGGTGGTGAGTTTCGAGCTCTCCGGGGACAAGGAGGATACGTCACGCTTCGTCGATCATCTACAGATCCCCTATATCGGCCCAACATTAGGGGGGGTGGAGAGCATCGTCCAGCAGCAGGCGCTCTTTGTCTCATTGGACCCTGAGGAACGACGAGCTTCAGGTGTCAGTGACAGCTTGGTACGCTATGCCGTAGGTGTGGAGGACGCGGACGACCTCATTGCTGATGTGGCTCAGGCGCTTGACGCGGTCTAGCAGGAGGGATGATGCTGGTCGTGCATAAGTTTGGGGGTACCTCGGTGGGTAGCGCCGAGCGCTTTGCCGCGGTGGCGGACATCGTCGGTGAGCAGTATGCGACAACCACGATGGGGGCGCGTGATGGGATCGTCGTGGTAGTCTCGGCCATGAGTGGGGTGACTAATCAGCTCCTCAGTGGCGCCTGGGCGGCAGCCGAGGGGCGGACTCGTGACTATGAGCGCATTCTGGCGGGGCTTGCAGAGCGGCATCAGCGGGCCATCGAGACTCTCTTCCCTCCGGGGGAGATGTTGGACTCGCTCAGCGGGCTGGTCACCCGGCGATTGCAGGACCTACGCCGCCTCTATGAGAGCATCGCTGTGCTGGGTGAGCTGACTGCTCGAGGCCGGGATCATGTGGTGGCCTTCGGTGAACAGCTCTCAGCGCACATCCTGGCGGCCCTTCTGCGTTTGCGTGGGGTGCCTGCTGAGGCGCTGATAGCCACGGAGTTGATCGTGACAGATGACCACTTTGGGGCTGCCAAGCCTTTGCTGGCGAAGACCCG
Organism: uncultured Anaerolineales bacterium; assembly: GCA_964530185.1. GTDB lineage: Bacteria > Chloroflexota > Anaerolineae > B4-G1 > SLSP01 > PWVB01. The sequence continues at coordinate 6,176 of CAZHBB010000103.1, read as the reverse complement.
AGCTCGCCTGCAGGCCAGGCTGAGACCGCTGTTGGCGGAAGGCGTCGTGCCAGTGGTCACCGGCTTTATTGCAGCGACGGAGGCAGGGATTACCACCACGTTGGGTCGAGGAGGCAGCGACTACACCGCGGCGATCGTGGGGGCAGGGCTGGATGCCGATGAGGTATGGATCTGGAGTGACGTGGATGGTATCCTGACGGCGGATCCCAACCTGGTCCCCCAGGCACGGACACTTCGCGAACTCTCCTATGCGGAGGCCACAGAGCTTGCTTACTACGGTGCAGATGTGTTGCACCCCAAAACCATCCAACCAGTGATGGCGGGCCGCATCCCACTCCGTATCCTCAATAGCTTCAACCCCGCGGACCCGGGGACGCTGATCGTGGCCGATCCCGACCCAGGGCGTGAGCGGCTGCCTGCTATCATCTCGACCGAGGGATTGACGTTGATCACCATCGGTGGCCGGGACGATACCTGGTCCTTGCTCGAAGTTGCGCGTACGCTTCAGAGCCTGAGTGAAGCGGGTATCGAGGTGCCTATGTTCTCGCAGTCCTTCTCGGAACACACGTTGAACCTGGTGGTGCGGGGGCAGGATCAGGAGCGTTGCCTTCGGACGTTGCGCACCCTATACGTCGGGCCATTGACCACCGGCGATCTGGTCCTGGAGGCCAAGGAGCGCGTGGCGACGGTCTCGGTGGTGGGGGTGCCCGGCTGGAACGAGATGGGTGTGGTCCAGCATGTCTTCACTGCGGTGGGGGAGCTAGGGACCCGCGTGATCGCTGTGGCTCAGGCGGCCACCGAGACAAGCGTCTCCTTCTGCATCCCTGAAGATCAGGTGGCAGCCACTGTGCGTCATCTGCATCGGCACCTGGGGATGGACCACGATATCTGAAGCCGGGGTTGCTCAGCTAGCTGATGGCTCATCTTCTTGTATCAGATCGATCCCGCTGCTCTCACGCCTGAAGACAGGAGGGGAGGAGCGGGGGATGAGAGGATGGGGGCTCTCGCTGAAATACCACGGGCCGGTCTTGGCGACCGGCCCGTTGGTACCTGCGTAGAGATTTCCGCGAAGGGAGTGAGTCACGATCGCTCTTCCGGGGCGCGGCTGGCGTAGGCAGCCAGGGCGATCCGTTGATCGTAGATCTTCTCCAATGCATGGATGACATCGTCCACCCCTTCGCGCCCGGCGCGGAAGATGGCTTCGTCGAGCCAGATCGCTTCCCGCTCCGCGGCGCGCTCCGCCTCTGGGAAGTGCATGCGGTCAAATTGGAAGTACTCTGGGAAGGCACTGGGCACGGGTAGACGAGAGAGCTGGGGTTGGAAGAGATCGTAATGGTGCATGGCAGGGTAGCCCTCCCAGGCCGGGATGCCCTCACGTTGCAGGGCGTAAGTGATCACCTCGTGCGTTACTCCATAGACCTCGGGATCAATAGCAAAGACGTAGCGATAGAACGAACGGCGGTTGTGGCGCAGATCGCGCTTGAGCACTCGCACGCCGGGTATCTCACTGAGCGCCTCGTCCATGTAGGCCGCGGTCTCCTCACGTTGGGCGGCCTGCTCAGGGAACCGTTCCAGCCCCACCACCGCCAGGGCGGCCTGGAGTTCGGTCATGCGGTAGTTGGCCCCCATCGTATAGACCCTGCCCTCAGCGTCGTGGGGACGGCCGCAGTCAATGATGCTGGCGGCTCGCTCTGCCAGCTCTTGGGTTTTACAGATGAGGATGCCGCCCTCTCCGGAGGTGAGGATCTTCGAGGATTGCAGGCTGAAGGACCCGAAGTGCCCAATGGTGCCAGCCCCCTGTCCCCGCCACTGGGCCCCGTGGGCGTGGGCTGCATCCTCAATAACGATGAGGTTGTGCCGGTCGGCGATCTCCATGATCGCGTCCATATCGGCCATCTGTGCGGCCAGGTGCACGACGACGATGGCCCGGGTCCTCTCTGTGATGGCGGCTTCGACCGCCTGGGGGTCGATGCAGTAAGTTTCGGGGTCCACGTCGGCGATGACGGGGATAGCGCCGGCTGCCATCGGGCCGGCGGCCGTGGCCTGGAAGGTGTAGGCGGGCACGATCACCTCATCGCCCCAGCCAATATCGGCGGCGCGACATGCTACCTCCATGGTCACTGTGCCATTGGCCATGGCGACGGCATAGTGGCCGCCCTGCATGGCCAGAAAACGTTGGATGAACTCCTGGGTGCGGGGACCGGGGTAGGGGAAGCCGCCCCACCGCCCCGATCGTACCACTTCGGTCACGGCCTCGACATCACGTTCGTCGAAGACAGGCCAGGCCGGATAGGCCTTCGTGCGAATAGGTGTGCCGCCCAAAATAGCCAGATCTGACATCGTACCTCTCCTTAAGCAATAAAGATGTATCAAGTTGTTTTAGCTGCCCGGTAGTCTGCCAGCAGCGCCTGCCAGGCTTGCAGAAGGGCTGGCCCGGCCTCCTTGCTGAGGGCCATGGTCTCTTCATAGTGATCACCGGGGCGGAAGGGGTTGCGGGGATAGACGAAGTCCTCCGCCGGCAGAATATAGCCGAGCTCATCGTTGGTGAGTCCTATGACGGCCGCTACCTGCGCACCTGCCTCCTGAAGCATGGCCTTGGCCCTGAGCCCTAGCCGTGGCAGGACCTCCCCTGGCGCGGTCATCAGCAGGGTCGAATCCAGGGCCAGCAGGCTTGCCTCGGTGGTCATCATCCGACCGGGTACGGCGGTCCTGGGCAACACCCCCAGGGTTCGGGCGAGTTTGAAGAGCGGGTTGGTAAGTGGTACCTGGTACGTTGTACGTCTGTACCACAGGTGAGCGATCTCCTGGGGCACTGCGGCGCATAGGGCCTGGTACGCGGCCTCCGCCAGGGTGTTTCCGATCCGCTGTGCCTCGTCAAAGGTGTGGCGCTCGACATCGGGGGTCATCATGCCGCCTATAGCTCCGGGTAGGAAGAGCGCCGGGGCGTGGGTATACTCTTCGAGGGAGCGCCGCAGATAAGCAGGATAATCCGCAGTGATGGCGGTATTCTGATTCCACAGGACCTCCGGGTGACAGGGGAAGATCGCGACGGTGGCAAGGGGCGCGTCGGTATCCCGATGGGTGAAGTGCAGGCATGTCAGCTCGTTGTCGACGATTGCAGGATCGCGGGCGTTCTTTGCCACACCGGGTACATGGGTCGCTGTACTGGTGAGACGTGCGGGCTCGAGATGCTGCAGCGCGGTCACTGCTGTCCTGCTCACTGTGGCTTTGAGGGCCTCCATATAAAGTGGATCGATCCCCGAGCGAAACATGTTGCGTCCCCAAAGTCCCAGGGTATCGGGCCCGTGGTGAGTATGGGTGCTGACCAGCAACACGTGCGTGTCTGGAACCTGGGCGTTCACGTTGCGGGCGATCTCCAGACAGTGATAACGAGATAGGCCAATCAGATCCATCACGGCAATGACCAACCTGGTCGCGCCAAGGGCCAGGGCCAAAACCCGCACGGTGAGATCGTCATGGATGGAACGCGCCTGGCGATTGCGTCCGAATCCTGCCAGGTAGACCGTCCTGTCCATGGACGGAGTGATCACGTCCTGAGCATAGCCCACATGTAACTTATTGGTCTTCATGGCTTCTCTTGGGCTGGCAACAGCCGGGCCGTCGACTCGATCAAGGTATCCCGCACCGGAGGATAGTCAATCCCGGCCTGTTCCATGCCAAGCAGGACCCCACCCACCACCGGGGGTACGGTGAGGCGGACGGCCCGCGCGCCAGGAGCTATCTCGTGGATCTTCTGCATCATGGTCTGGCCCAAGACCGGGCTGCCATTGAAGACGCTGCCGATCTGAACGACCTCGAAGTCCAGGGCCTCGAAACCGAGTTGGCGGATCACTCCAGCCGCCAGGCTTGCCAGCTCCTGACCCGCCCAATGGATGATCCCCTGTGCTACGGCGTCGCCCTCGGCAGCCACACGGAAGACCACGGGCGCAGCCTTGGCGGAGAAGGTGTAGCGGCCCAGGTAGAGCCCCTCCAGGAGGTCAAGCTCGCTGGTGGCACCGACCAACTCCATGAAGGCCTCGGTGAGGCGGGTGCGGGGCCCTCGCATGGTCCAGGCGCGACCAATGTGCTGCACCGCACGATAGACGATATCACCGGCACCGCCATATTCGCCGAACATGTCGCCACAGCCGGTCACGCGTCCCTCGTGTCCCTGGCGGTCACGCCCCCAGCAGTTGCTCCCGGTACCGGAGACCACGCCTATCCCCCAGCCCTCGCTTGTTCCGGCGATCAATCCGACCATCGCGTCGTTGACCAGGCCGTAAGGCGCCGAGAGCGGCAAAGCCTCGATGGCGCGTTGATGAACCTCGAGTTCAGCCGGCCAATCGTAGCCAGCGATGCCAAAGCCCGCTCCGGCAATCTGCTCCCAGGTGATCCCTGCGGATGTCAGTGCACGCTCAGAGATGGTTTGCAGCGCGCGCTGCAAACCATCTGGGCCCACGACTTCGTAACTGCCAGAGCCGTATTCACCGAACCCCACAGCGTTGCCCGCTTCATCGGCGATAAGGGCGTGGCTTTTCGTCGCTCCGATATCTACCCCTAGAAAGTACCGCCCTGTCATAGCACCTCACTCGGATTCTATTGGAACTGTGGCAGGTAAGCCCGGTGGGTGGTTAAGAGGTCGTCAAGCACTGTCTGCACCTTGTCGGCGGTTGGCCCCAGTGGGTGTGCCAACAGCGCTTGATAGGCCGCCCGATAGTCTCCGTGGACAGCCGCTTCCACCGTCAGCAGCTCATAGCTCTTGACGTGTGCCACCAGCCCGGCGCAGACGGGAGGGAGGGGATCTGCCGGCAATGGTTCGATCGTCCCTTTGCCGATACGGCAGGGCATCTCCAGCACCCAATCCGCTGGCCATCCGGGCACAGCGCCCCGATGGGGCACGTTGACCACATGGATCTCATTTAGGTCATTATAATGGGCATTGAGCAACTGCGTAGCGACGGTGGAGTAATAGGCACCGCCGCGCTTCATCAGGTCGGCTGGAGGCTCGGTGCGTCCCGGCTCGGCATACTGAGCCAACAGGGCCCTCTCGATCTCCATTACCTGTTCGGCACGCGAGGGCGGCCACTTCTCTTGGGCGGCCAACTTGTAGTCGGTGTAGTAGTAGTATTGGAGGTAGTAGTTAGGGATCATGCCCAGCGCTTTGATGGTCTCAAGATCCCACGCCGGCTCGGACTCGGTGGCCAGTTCCTCCAGGTAGGTCTCCATCACCTGTGGCCACAATTCCTCTCCGTCCACCTCCAGGCCACGATGCCAGGTGAGGTGATTGAGGCCCAGCGTGTTGAGGTGGGCGCGCTCGGGGATTACTTCGATCCCTCGACGTTCCTTCAGGCCCTTGAGCATCTCCATCTTGGCGGTGATGGCGGCGTTACAGACGCCCACCGATGGCACGTCTGAGGCATAGCGAGAGAGCGCCTCGGTGACCAGGCCAGAGGGGTTGGTGAAATTGACGAGCAGCGCATCCGGAGCCAGGGAGCGCATAGTCGCCGCTACGTTGAGCACGACGGGGATGGTCCGTAGCGCCTTTGCCATCCCCCCTACGCCGGTGGTCTCTTGGCCGATCAGGCCATGCCTTCGCCCGAGGTACTCGTCCTCCCGGCGAGCCTGCATACCACCCACCCGCAGTTGGGTGATGACGTAGCGGCACCCCTGGATAGCGGCTTTCAGGTCGTCGGTCAGATGCACCGTGAAGAAGGGCCGCCCCTCAGCCTCGCTACGTGCCGCGACCATCCGCTGGGCAAAGCCGCCGACGATCTCCAGCCGTTGGGGATCGATGTCCATCAGCCATAGTTCACTGACCGGCAGACTGCCTACTCGCTCCAGGAACCCCTGGATCAGCTCTGGGGTATAAGTGGATCCTCCCCCAATGACGGTTACTTTCATCGTTTTCCACCTCTCTGTCATAATATGATGGCTCAATTAAATCAGTCTATCTGTTGTGGTCTGGATGATAAGTCACTCCTTTGGTGTCTCGGCTCACGCCAGGCTCAGCCTTTGGTGCCGGTCAGCTTGATACCCTCGATGAAGGTCCGCTGTGCGAAGAAGAAAGCGATGATGATGGGTGCGGTAAAGACCACAGAGGCTGCCATCAGTTGGTTCCAGGCCGTGTTGCGCTGACCCTGGAAGTCCTGCAAGCCAATGGCCAGTGTGAAGTGCTC
>CAZHBB010000102.1:1477-10466 GCA_964530185.1 uncultured Anaerolineales bacterium | reverse complement strand
GAGGACCAAACAGACACGCCCACCTGCCTCAGGATTTCAGAGGCTAGATGCGCGTGAAGACAGTCAATTCAACAACGCGAACCAACACTAAGAACAAGCAGCCCGCTCTCGACTTGCTGGGTCGAGAGCGGGCCATCAGCAGACTCATGGCTAATGACCACCGCCTGGGTCACGGGGCCCGTCATCATGCCCCCCACCCATGTCTCCCCCACCCGGATCGGCGGGAATCGGTGTCGGCGTCGGATCTTGTTGCATACGCCCCTGATCCTGCTGATCAGCGCCACCCGGATCAGCAGGATTGCTCTCAGTGGTTGGAACTGAGGTCGGCGTTGCTACATCCTGATGATCATCCATGGCCCCCTCATCCTGATCAGATCCAGGCTGGTTCGCAGGGGTGCATTCAGGCATTGGCGCTGTGTCATGACAATCGCCGCAATGATCCATCGACCCCGTGTCTTCATGCGTCTCCGTCTGGCTGGTTGGCATTCCCATTGGCGTCTCTGTCGCCATGTCCGAACCCTGATGACCATGCCCCATCTCGACGGGGGATGTGCCCTGCATTGGTGGTACAGTATCGTGTGGTGGTAACTGCAGCTCTCCCAGCCGCTCTTGCATCTGACGCATCGCGCGCATGATGGCCTCTACGGCTTCGCCATCTGACTCCCCTGTTCTGGACTGAACGCGCGCCTCCACCTCTGCCATCAGAGCCAGTTGCCGTCGGAGCACCTGTTGAATCTGCTCCTGAGCGTGATTACGCATGGGCTCTTCCAGTTGGTTGCTGGCTTGGAGCGCCACCTCCAGGTGTCGCTGATACTGCTGCGCGACCTCGGACGGGACTTGCCGTCCCTCTTCGGCCAACCGCGCGACCTCTTCGACGCGCTCCTGGGCCTGAGCCAAAGCCTTCTCTGTGACCTGTTCTGGACCGCCAGCAAGCAAGATCTCCAGTCGCTCAAGCTGAGTCTTGACCGCATAAAGCAGCGTACCAGGCAGACTCTCTCGCGCGGCTTGCACCGTGCCGATAGACCCCCCAAGAGCCAACGCTATCATGACAACCAACCGTGCTATGATCGACATGGGTGTAGCCTCCTTTGTTCTAAATGTGAAGATCGATCCCAACACTGTGCTCCACCCACTACGACGCGGCTTCTCATCAGGGGTTACGGCCCCCGCTACCGCAAGGTCTCGCACCTGAGCCAGAAAAGCCTGACGGTGACTCGCCCAGTCTTCTGGTCCCGGCTCAGGCACAGAGCGCAAAGCAGCTAACGCTTCGCGCACTATCGGCGGCAGGTCATTGTTGGCATCCTGTCCACGGCTCATGAGCTTGCCTCCTCCACACGTGCATTCTCCAGCAGACGCTGGAGGCTTCGTATTGCCCTGTGCTGTAGCGCCTTGACGCTGCCCACCGTCCGCTCAAGGACTTGCGCTACGTCTTCCAGGCTCATCCCTTCAAGATAGCGCAGCAGAATCACCTGCTGCTGCAACGGCGTCAACTGACGCAGGGCAGCCCGCACACGCGCGGCCCTTTCTCTCTCAATCAACACCCTCTCTTCCAGTGCACCGCCAGCGGGATCCACCGAGTCCAGAGCCACAACGGGGTCAGCCGGCTGGCGGCGGTAGTGATCGACCACGAGATTGTGTGCGACGCGATACAGCCACGCGGAAAGATGCGCCCTCGGCCCAGCACCCCTCCTAAGCGCATCCAGCAGACGATGGAAGGTCTCCGCCATCAGATCTTGCGCGGTCTGCCCATCGCCAACACGCCGGTACACGTATCGGTAAATTGCTGGGGCGTAGCGGTCGAAGACCTCAACAAGCGCCTCTTCATCCCAGCGCTTGGCCCGTTCCAGTAGTTGTATGTCGTGGTCCACGTACTAGCCTCTGTTATTACGACGCTATATCCCTCTACAGGATACGCCCTAACCCGCTGGCCCAGATACCCTAACGCCCTGTACGCTGGTGCACAGTGACAACCTGAAGTATATTGGACTACTGGAGTGGCTAACCGGAGTGGTAGTCCGGCAAGCACAGGACCGCCACGCAGGTACCGTTCATTGTCCCTTTCAGAGAGGAGAGCTTCCCTATGCCAAAGGTTGCAATCATCGGAGCCGGAGGGTACGTCTTTCCGCTGACCCTGATCCGCGACATTCTCTCATTCCCGGCACTGCAGGGGGTCAGCTTCAGTCTGATGGACATCGCGCCCGAGAACCTGGCCCGGACATATCGATTGGCCCAGCGTCTGATCTCGAGTCACGAGCTACCCGCCACAGTCGAGGCAACCACGGACTTACGGGAATCGCTAACGGGAGCGGACTTTGTCGTCATCACCTTCCAGATCGGCGGCCTTGACGCTTACCGTTTTGATGTGGAGATTCCCCGCAAGTACGGCCTGGACCAGACTGTGGGCGATACTTTGGGCCCTGGTGGTGTCTTCCGCGGACTCCGCACAGCGGCCGCGCTCGACCCTATTATTGAGACGATGCACGAGGTGTGTCCCGAGGCGCTGCTGATTCAGTACGCCAACCCGATGGCGATCAACTGCTGGTACACGTCTGACGCAGGCATCAAGACCGTAGGACTATGCCACTCCGTGCAGGGCACCTCAGAGATGCTGGCCCGCCGAATGGGTTTCGAACCTGGTACCTGGTCCTTTAAATGCGCAGGCATTAACCACCAGGCCTGGTTCATCGAGTTCAAACACAACGGCAAAGACGTGCTCCCCCTACTCCGCAAGACTATGAATGAGTTTGCCGCCCAGGCCCGGGCTGCGCGCGCCGAAGGCAACACAAGCGACGAGCTCTACGGCGGAGGTGGCGAACAGGTCCGCACGGCGATCATGAACCTCACAGGCTATTTCCAGACCGAGTCCAGCCACCATGCCTCCGAGTATCTCCCCTATTTCCGCCGCACACCGGAGGAGGTCGACTACTGGATCCCCGAACGCTGGGACTATTACGAGATCTGCAAGAACCACGACTTCGAAGCTCTGGAGCGCCGCGCTGCCGAGCTGGCCGAAACTCCTCTAGAGCCCGGCCACGAGTACGGAGCCTATATCATCGATTCGATGAGGACGAACACCCCCCGTGTCATCTATGGCAACGTTCCTAACACCGGCTTGATCACCAATCTCATGCCAGGCTGCATCGTGGAGGTTCCATGTCTGGTCGACGCTCAAGGCATTCAGCCCACCTACATTGGCGATCTCCCACCAGCCTGTGCAGGCATCAATGCAGGCAGCATCGCCGTGCAGGATTGCGCCGTGAAGGCAGCACAGAGCGGCAGCAAAGACCTCGTGTACGCCGCGGTCGCTCTAGACAAATATACCAGCGCCGTACTGACGCTGGAGCAGATCCGCCAGATGGTGGACGAGATGTTTGAAGCCGAAGCCCAGTGGCTCCCACAATTCAGATAGCCACACTGCCATGAACGCAAACGTACACAGACCTCAGCACACGTTAGACCTGCAACTGACCAAGATCCGCCAGCGTTTCCCACGTCCCCGCATCTCCGATGTCGGCAGTGCTGTCGCCGACGCGCTCGAGCGTTGCCGGAAGCACATTGGCCCAGGGGAATCCATTGCCATCGCCGTCGGCAGCCGCGGCATCGCCAATCTGGCTACTATCGTCCGAAGAGTGGTCATGACATTGCAGTCCTGGAATGCCCACCCGTTCATCGTACCGGCAATGGGCAGCCACGGCGGCGGGACAGCCGAGGGACAGAAAGCCGTACTGGCAAGCTATGGGATCACCGCCGACGCTATGGGATGCCCTATCCACAGTTCCATGGAAACCGTCGAGCTTACCCCTCCAGACGCCCGATGCCGCGTCTACATGGACCGCTACGCGTATCAAGCCGACGGGGTTGTGCTGATCAACCGCGTGAAGGTGCACACCGACTTCCACGGGCCGTACGAAAGCGGCTTGGTCAAGCTCAGCGTCATCGGCCTGGGTAAACACCGACAGGCGTTGGAGATTCATCAATATGGTGTCTACGGATTGCGCCATCTGATCCCATGGACCGCTGAGCAGATCCTGGCAACGGGGAGAATACGCTTCGGTCTGGCGATCGTCGAGAATGCCTACGACGAGACCATGCACCTCGAGGCCTTGGGAGCTGACGAGATCATGGTGAGAGAGCCTGAGCTCCTGAACCTGGCCCGTGAAAACATGCCAAGCCTTCCCGTTGACGACATCGACGTATTGATCATCGACCGCATGGGGAAGGACATCAGCGGCGCCGGCATCGATCCGAACATCATCGGCCGCACCTACATCCGTGGCGAACCCGAGCCAGAACGCCCGCGCATCAAGGCCATCACCGTGCATGACCTGACGCCGGCCTCACATGGCAACGCGGTCGGTACCGGCCTGGCTGACGTCATCACCCGCCGGCTCTTCGACAAGATCGACCTTGAGGCCACCAACCAGAATGTCGTGACCAGCACCTTCTTTGAACGCGGCAAGATCCCGCTAGTGGCGCCAGACGACGCGACAGCATTCAAGTGGGCCTTGCGAAGCTGCGGCCCCACCCCACTCTCCAAGGCACGCGTGCTCCGCATCCACGACACACTCCACCTTGCCGAGCTCTACGTCTCAGAGGCTGTACTCGAGGAGGTGGCTGAGCACACCGACATTGAAGTGGTGGGCAGCGCCGTCCCAGTTTTCGATCGAGACGGTACAATGCAGCCCTTCTGACATTGAGCTCCCGAGAAGGGTTCTCGGGAGCTCACCTTGCTCAGCTCAGTCCAGGCCCCAGTCGCAGAGATCTGGAGGATTGCCCGGATCGTCTGCCAACAAGGTTTTGTAGTTCTCCGCTACCTTGCGGAAGGCTGCTGCGTGCTGCTCGATGACCTCAGCGCGATACCGCTTAAACGCCGGGATCTTGAACGTACGCGCCCCGATTCCCTCGGATACCGGCAGGCTGCCCCGCGGCTGCCGGACATCGCGATGCGCAAAGGCCAGTCGGGTGGGTCTACCGTGGCCATAGATATCACAGGTGTTGAACAGAGGATGCAGATGAAGCGGCTTGTTAAGCCCTGGCGCGCAGGCGCTACCCTCAGCTCGCACTGCCTCGCAGAAGCGTGTAACCGAAAGGCCACCTAGCTCTTCAGGTACATAGTGACCGCTGGCGCTGTACCAACCGGCCATCGTGCTGTCTCCATCCGGTGGAACGCGGTGGGCACGTAGCCCAGGCACCCCCTCCAGCAGGTCCCAGAAGGTGTTGATTGCCTTGCGGATCTCGGCTGCCCGCTCATCGTAGTACTTAAGCTGTACGCGCCCCATCGCCGCGCCCAACTGATTCATACGGCATTTCTGCCCCCCCATGGGCAGACCGCGGAACTGTCGCAGGTACGGACTCTGAATCCGATCATCGTAGCGCCGGTAATGTCCGAAGGCAATGGCCCGTTCGTAGACCTCCCGATCATCTGTCACCAGCATGCCGCCTTCGCCGATGGGCAACGACTTCCCGCTCATCAGCGACATGGCTGCAGCCCTTCCAAAAGTTCCTACTTTGCGTCCTTTGTACAGACCGCCATGCGCATGCGAGACATCCTCGATAACCTCAAGCCCGTGACGCTGCGCGATCTCCATGATCGCGTCCATGTCGGCCGGATGCCCCAGATAGTGGACGACCATGATGGCCCTGGTATAGGGGCTGATGTGCCGCTCGATGTCGCCTGGGTCGACACATAGCGTATCGGGGTCGATATCCGCGAAGACCGGCGTCGCCCCCAGGGTCAAGCACTGCAGGACCGAGGCCCAGTAGGTCACGCTAGGACAGATGATCTCATCTCCTACCCCGAGCTTCACCCCGAACATCGCTGCGTGAAGCGCTGCCGTGCCCGTGTTGAAGCCCAGGGCATAGACGCGACCCTGCCATCGCGCGAATTCCTCTTCGAACGCCATCGTCACATCCAGACCGGACATCGCACCACGGCGGAGTACCTCGAGTACGGCAGCCTCATCCTCAGGTGTCACGATTGGCCATTTGAATGTATCACCGGCATCTACCGTTACCGCACGCGGGCCGCCTAAAAGGGCTAACTGTGGGTTTGTCGACATCATACAAAGACCTCCGATCAGACAGTTTGAGGGACAAAAAAGACCGGGTAACCAGACAGCGCGAATGGGAAGAGCAGCTTCTGGTAAAGCACCAACACGCGCATCAGCAAGGGGCGCAGCACCGAGCTGGCGTAGGTGGTTTTCATGGCCAGCCATGTGTCATAGGGATGCCAGCGTTGACGTACGATCACGCCCCAGGCATTGCACAGCACCGCAGCGAATACCAGCGCCAGCACAATGCCCGCCAGCGTGCCAAGGACATTGTCGCCCCAGCCTAAAGCGGGAATTCCCGTCTCATCCAAGGCCAGGTGCAACATCAGTACACTGACCACAAATCCAGGAATCAGCAGAACGACCGCCACGATGCCTTGATAGAAGTAGGGGGTGCGCGGCCCGCCCATGGAGGTGATCACCGCGTTACCCAGAACCTGAGCCGCGTCGAGGGACAGAGCCGCCATTCCAACTACAACACTCAGGACGTAGAAAATCAGTGCCATGATCAGAGCCCGAACCAGTCCCTCCGCCGCCGCCAATCCGATGATAACGATCATGACCATCAGCAGCACGACATCCAGGAACATGCCCTTCTCCTTGTCGACATCAATCTGATAGAGCGCCGAGTATCCACCCCGTCTACACAGTGGGCAACGGTGTTGTGTCCAGAGGGACCAGTTTGAGAGCGTTCTCCGCATGGATCTTCCGCAGCACCTGATCGGGCAGCGCCAATTCCTCCAGCAGTACATCTAGCGCATCGCCGAAATCGTCTCGGGCGTAGAGCAGGCGGTCCTGGAACTCCAACACGAAGTCACGTCCAAACGCCAGATCACGCCGCAAGGCGTTGCGGGCTGAATTGGCCGACAGATCAGCATAAAGATTCGGATAGCGTCGGAGCATCTCTACAACCTTGCCACCGGGAACCACCGGGCCTGAGGGGTAGGCCTGAGAAAGATAAAGATCATCGTTGGAGATATGAGACCAAAAACCTGGCGAGTGTCCGATGAACACGGTATCAGGGCAGGCCTCTACGGCACGTTCCAGAGCCTCTATCCCCCCGCCGTACCACCAGTTAGGCCGAGGATATGTCTGACCGGTGTCGAACTCGTAGTCGATGTGCACGATCACTGGCAAGCCGAGCTCACCACAGAGCCGGAACATCCGGATGACATCGGGGTTATCGTAGCGAGCCCTGATCTTCAACTCACCGTACACCCGGACGCCGTAGATCTCAACAGCAGCCCGCAACTGATCCATGGCCTCCGGACGTCTGGGATCCGGTGCGTATCCCAACACGAAGCGATCGGGGGCACGCTCGACGTAGCTCAGGCAGCGGGCAAATGGAATGGGGCCCGCCTCACCCGGAGGAAGAACCGCATGATAACTGGGATCACACTCATCCGGCGGGGCAATCCACGTCAACAACCACGTGCGATCAATACCCTGCTGCCGCATATCCTCGAGGAAACGGTCTAGATTGTGTCCATGCCAGTCTGGGTGATTGTGAGCATCGATTTTCATCCCCGACCTCCTGTTAATCCTGTGCGTAAGAAAGCGAGACCCTGCCGGACGAAAGCGCCACCATCCGGACAGAGGTCCTGAAAGATACCACGAGAGCGGGCGAAGCTCCCAGGCGGATCGCCCACACTGGAATTATAGGTCTCTAGATAGACATAGCCATCGAAATGGATGTCCTGCAAGGCGGCAAAGATCTCAGCCCACGGCACGAGACCTCCACCAGGCACTCCACGATCGTTCTCACACGCGTGCAGGCCCCAAAGACGCGCACCGACGGCCCGGATCCCAGCCCCGTAATCGCGGACTTCGGTGATCAGATGGTACGTGTCGAGCAAACCGAAGAGATTGTCATGATCCGCGAGCTTAAGGAGCCGAACGAGCTGCCAGGGCGTATTGACCAGGTGAGTGCGGAAGCGACTCATCGGCTCCAACACAACCTTCACCCCACACGAAGCGCCGTAAGCCGCTAGCTCATGCAGCCCTTCAGCCGTCCAACCGAGCTCCCCCGACGGAGGCATCCGTCGCTTGACCGTACCAGGATGGCCATAGAGCGCCCCCGTGTAAGCCACCGCTCCAAGCTCCGCCGCCACGTCCACCTGTCGCTTGTGCCAGGCCAATCCCCGAGCACGTTCCACTGGATCGTCCGACGACAGATCGCAGTCGAGAGGCCACAGCCCCCCAGGACTGATCGTCAGCGCCAGCCCAAGCGACTGAGCCAGCTCTCGGGTAGCCGATGGGGTAAACCGCACATCGTCACCGACCGCGATCTCGAATGCCTCGAGGCCCAGTTCCCTGGCAGTCTCCAGTACATGGAGCTGCGCATCACACCACCGGTCGACAAACACATAGCAATGGACGCCGAATTTAACCGCCACCTGGGCCTCCGGTTGCCATTGAGTGGTCCAAAGGCATTGTAGCACGGACCGAACCATACCTCAACCGCGAACGGATGTAATGGCGTTGCGGCTATGATCCAGCCGTCAGAAGAACTCGTCCAGTAACTGATAGTAGGCCAGACGCGCTGTGTCCTGCGGCAAGCCGTACGCCTTGAAAAACAACGGTACCAGGGCCTCGCCAAGGTTGTACCTGATGCTGCGAGCCGCCAGCGCCAAGTCCTGATAGCGATCAGCAATGCCCGCCCGCCCCACATCGACAAAGCCCACGACACCGGATTCGGCCAGGAGGACGTTGGGCAGGCAGTAGTCCCCATGCGTCACCACCAGATCCTCACTCGCTGGACGGTCGCGCAGCAACATCGGATACAGGTCCGCGGCGGCCAGCCCCTGGCGCTCAGGGTCGAAGTCCGCCTCATCCACCAACCCGGCATCCAGGCGTTGCTTAGCCTCCCGCAGGCGCACGTCCAGCCTGGCATCAAACGGACAGTCATCAACCGGCAGAGCGTGAAACCACCGTAGCCC
>CAZHBB010000102.1:0-1377 GCA_964530185.1 uncultured Anaerolineales bacterium | reverse complement strand
CAACCAAGCGTGACAGTTTCCTCACGATAGCCGGTCAGCCTGTCCCGCAGCGCAGCCGGTATCTTGCTCTCCGCGAGGGTCTGCATCTCCAGGTGATCTCAAGCCATTGCGGGCAGAGTCAGCAGCCCGTGCTCCCTAGCGGTCCATCGTTTCCACATAGGTCCGCATCCGCGCCAGCCGGGCTTTGAAGGCCCGATAGAGACCATCGGCATGCTCGCGGATGGTCCGCCGCGAGTTCGTGTACGGATTAACGCTGGTGGCATAGTCCACCTGGTCCACCCACTCCTGCGGCAACCCACGACTGCCATTGAGCGCCCCGGCCAGCCCTGCCGCCACCGCCGTCACGCAGTCTGTGTTGCGCCCCATATTGACGCCCGCGATGATGGCTCGCGTCAGGTCACCCTGGACCATGCGGAAGATGCAGACCGCTTTGGTCACCACCTCGTTCGCGTAACTCATCGCATAGGGGATGCCGCGCCCGCCGTACACATCATCGAACCGCGCACGTAGCTGCCGGAAGTCAGTGCAGTCTGCCGTGAGGTCGAGGCCTCGCTCCAGCTCCCGCACAACGCCTGCGTCCTGCAGGAAGCGCCCGGAGAACGTGCCACAGATGTCAAAAATGGCGCCGAGCACGCTGTCCAGCGTCGCATCAGGCTTGGTCGCGGCGGCAACGCCTATGGCCGTGACCGCCGCCCACTGCAGCCCACGGCTATTGGCCGTCTGGTACACCTGCCCGACCTCCAAAACATCCTCAAGGGCGTGTTCGGGGTCACCGGCGTTGATGAGGCCGATCGGATGACAGGAACGGGCGAAGGACACCAACCCTGCATAGTCGCAGTAACGGCCAATATCACGCGCCGGCATGGGCGTGCGCGCCATCTTGAGCAACTCCCCCTCAAACGGCTCCGACACAACGCCTGCCCCTTCAGGGTTCATGTCGCTCACCCAGGTCGCCCGCAGGTCCTCGGCCGTGATGCGATCCTGCTTGCGCATGATCGCTGTGATGATCAGCTTCTGACGCTCAACCCCATCCTCGGTCGTACCGGGCTCTCGCACCCAGTCCGTCGTCTCCGGATAGTGATGATAGGGGAGAAAGCGATCCAATGTCCCGTAGGTCTCCTCAATCCGCTGGTACGACCAGCCCTCCACAGGCGCGGCCATCGCCGAGCCAATGTGAACACCCGCGATGCACCCGAAGAACCTGTCACGTAGCTCTGCCATGCCTGACCCTCCCACACCGGACATCGAGCCGACCCTGACACCCCTGGCTCACTTCACCAACATCCGCTCCCGCAATGCCCGCACCAACGCCGGATCGCCAAAGAGCACGTCCACCAGCGCCAGCGCGAACTCCAATGCCGTCCCCGGTCCCTGGCT
>CAZHBB010000101.1:0-10480 GCA_964530185.1 uncultured Anaerolineales bacterium | reverse complement strand
CTACCACGACAGCCCTCCAGGCCCTACCGTTTAGCAAGCGTGGAGGCCGTCTCAAACCGTGAGCAACAGCAATACTCAGGAAGGGCACAGCGGGGAGAAGGAACCGGGCATTAATGCCCTCCGCAGGGAAAGCGTAGAGCCCGTACAAGATGCATACCAGCAGGACCGGCGTGACGACCGCTACTCTGTGATGGGGACGGAGACGGACTGCGCCCAAGATAGCAAAACCCAACAGCACTCCGAAATTAGCCCAGAGCGTCTTGACGACGGCACATAGGCTGCAGGCCCCTACTGGTGATTTTCCGAAGCTATAAGCCGGGGAAAACGCCGACCAAGGATACCATCCCAGCTCGGGGCTGTATGGCGTCCGGAGAGGACCCCCATAGTACCGTATATTGAGCAACGCGATGCAAGCTGCTATACTCAGCGAGGCGACTCCATAACCCACCAGTGCTGCCGAACGCCTTTTCTTTCCAGCAACAACCGCATAGAGCAGTGGCACAGCGAATAGCGTCGCATTTGCATAACGCATGAGAGTCGCAGCACCTATCAACATCCCACTAGCGAAGCCCAGCAGGCTTTGTGACCGAACTCGCGGGCTTTCCAGGCTCAGCACAAACAAATATATGCCCCCGATACCTAGCGCCGCACTCGGGACATCAGACCACACTACAGTGCTAAATTGCAGATAAACAGGGGCCAACGCCGTCAGAAGCGCTGCCAGCAAGGCCACCCGCCAACCGTCTATTCGACGCGCCAGACCGGCGGTGCTCGCAAGCCCCAACACACCCATAAGTGGCACAACACAGAAAGCCCCGTAGCGACCTGCCAGCTTCATCCCCAACGCCAATAGGGCAGGGAAGCCCACCGGGAAGTTCAGGCGCAGGCAGGCAGGGTCATGCGTGGGAACATTGAACCCCGACATCGTGAAATAAGGACCTGACACGGCATTAAGAGGATGACAAAGCACTGGGCCGTGGCCATCTGCGATCTGGGCCGCCGCATAAAGATAGGCCACAGGATCCCAACCAACAGGCGTCCACTGGATGAACGCGATATACAACAGCAGCCCAACCCCAATCAGCAAAACGAGTAACACGCTGTGGGTTGGAACACCAGTATCCTCTGAATAGTCAGCCATATATGGCCACCAGGCCCAACTCACGCCCGTGTAAGAGCGAGATGTTGGCAGCCCCCCCCTCTTTTTTGCTCGGGTCCGATATTACGGGGGAGGGTAGACTTCCAAGACCTCGATCAATGTATTGTCCAATTCCTGGGACTCACCCACGACGTCCGTCGTATCGACCACCACTGCCACTGTATGGGCTCCAGGTGCGATGCCTGCCCACACAACCTGAACCTCACGCCAGTCAGCACAACCGTCGAGGGTCTGCGTGATCACTTGCTCCCCAATGGGGATCCCTCCCTGCTGCGGGTCTCCCTCAAAGAAACCCACAACGAAGGGCTTCGTCACCGCAAAGTTCCCGTTGTTCGCAACCCGCGCGTGCACGGTCACAGTCAGGCTCGCGGTTCCCGAAACAGGCTCCGCGTCGGCCCAGACGTCAAGCGGCTTCAGATTGAGAGACCGAACCACCTGGGAGGTGTAAACAGCGAAGTTATCACCCATGGTACTCCGTTGTTTTGTCGCAGGGTCGAAGAGCCAACCATTGAACGTCTTGTCACTGACGCTATACCAGGCCCAGCGCTGGACAAGACGGTAGTCATCAGCCGGATACCCCGTCGCCGGGTCACTTGCCGTCAACAGGAAGTCAAAGGCCTCATCCATAAAGGCATTAACCCGGGCGGGGGGAAAGCCCAAATCACTCCACATCTGCACTCCGAACTCCGTGATGATCAGGGGCACGTCCTGATACCCGCGCTCAGACATCCACGCACGGAAATTGACGATGTTCTGTTTGAAGATCTGGATATTGTCATTGTCTTCGATCTCGTAGAGCTCACCGTAACAGGCATCACTGCCGGGCGGGATCCCAGCGCCCCAACAGGCCGTCGGGTCACACTGACAGCTCTGCTCTCTCAAGATGTAAGCGTGGATGTTCCAGACGTCCACTGGCATCGAAACGCCATACTGACTCTCATAGGCTGACAGAACTGCATCCAGGTATGCCATCCGTAATGGCGTCGGTTGCACAATTCCACCCGCAGCAACCCGAGCGGTGGGGTCGCGTGACTTGATGAAATGGTAGAGATCTCCATAGGCCATGGCATAGACATCGGGCTCCAGATCGTCCTGAAAATCACGTCGATCCGGTTCATTCCCAACCAACCATACAGACCCCGGATATGCAGCCAGGAAAGCCTCCAGACCAGCATCATCAGGCGTGTGGGTATAGGAAAGCACTCCTGTCTGCGTAAGACGGATCACCGGCATATAAGTGATCCCGCCCGGGGTATCCGGCGTAGAAGTCACCCGGAAGTTGAGATACCAGCCAATCGACAGGCTGTTGATCTCGTAGTCACCAATCCCGCTCGTAGCCCCCACCCCAAATCGACAGAGCTTACCCTCCGGGGGTACATAGCCATGCAAGGAAAGGGGCAAGTAGACCAATGTGTTCGGTTCCGCCGCATCGACAGGGCTCGCCACCTGACGGGGGAACAACGCCGGCTTCAAGCCCACAACTAGAATCACAGATAGCGCGAACGCTCCTACTGTCCACCATGCACCACGCACCCGGTGGCGTATCTCTCGATTCAAGGTATCGCCTCTACATAAATGGGATGAACCCCGATCTGAACATGCACTGTGCCATCATGCTTGCCATCATCGTCATCACGGACAACCATTACGGGATTGCCGTACATATCGGTCACCTGAGCACGGCTGAGAGGCAGACCGACGTCGTATGTTCCAGTGGCACCCTCGGAACTGGTTGGGTCGTGCCACACCCAGAGCACGTACAGCCGTCGTCCCGCTGACGATTGGAAACGGTATCCACGACGGTCCCCATCGAGATTAAGAACCTCCATAAACTGAGCCCGGGCCAGCGTGAGTGCCGCGTACCGTGCCGCGTAGTACGCCGGTTTCTTACTCAGCGCCATAGTCAGCAGGCCATTCTCCCCATAAGGATGCGGTGGATCGATCCAGGTCCACCAGATGAGGCTCTCCACGTTGGCCGCCATCCCCTGCACAAAGACCTTCACCACATATCCTGATTGGAGATCGGGTGTACCAGGGAACCCAGGATAGTCGTTGGAATGCCACCCCGCCTCGGTGACCATCAGAGGCTTGTCAGCCACTCCATAGGTCGCCAGCTCATGCGTGCGAAGGTAGATCGCCTTGCCGAGGAGGCCGTCCCCAAAGGTGTTCCAGCGCTTGTCAAAAGCCGGGTAGTAATGGAAATTCATCACGTCGAAACAGTCTCCAGCGCCAAGCCGCAGAATGTCCGGCAGGAACTCCCGCACGAACGAGCCGTTTTCGTTTTCGAACGAGTCGAAGGCAATCCCCCCCAACACAACCCGGGCATCGGGGTTTGCCGCCTTGACCACCGGATAGATGGCGCACAGCATCTCTGTGTACTCTTCGGGAAAGTGCCCCCAGTAGGACCCATAGTAGTGCTCTGCGGCGTACGGATTGGCACCATCGGGCTCGTTGTAGAACTCCCATTCCCTGACCACCGGAGAGTGCGGAGCGTCGTCATAGCCGTCGCCGTCATAGCGCTCGACAAGCGCGCCGACAAAAGCCACGAACTCACTGAGCTGTGTGGGGGAGATCGGTCCTTCCGGGTAAATAGCCGCCCAGCTCGGATTCGACCTGATCGTCCCAATCACGCGCAGCCCATGCCCATAAAGGGCCTGGAGGCTCTGGTCATAGGCCTCCCAGCGATAAACAGGGGGCTCACCGCCCTCTGGATCATAATCAGGCGGATAGGCAGCGGCCCAGGAGACCGACCATCGGACCCAGCGGACCCCACCATCAGGGGCAGCAGACACACGCGCACGCTCCTCCGAAATCGCACCATACATCTGAACGCCAAATAGCGATGGCGAAGGAGTTGCGTGGTCGCTCCACACCTGAGGTAAAAACGTGGTATACGTAACCGGCTCCGAGGCCACATGCGAGTCATCGCCGGCCCCAGCAGACCGAACCAACGCCACATCCGTCCGCAGCACCAGCGCCAACAGCGCAACCGCTACCACGGCTCCACTCATGCCGAGCGCAGCACGCGCCAACGCCAACCCTCGCCATCGACCTGTAGCCATCAAGATCCTTTCAGTACCAGCGGCAGAAAGGCGTGGTTGAGATAGGGAGGACACCACATCCCGATGTAGCCAGTTATCCCGCCCCCCTCCTCGGCGAACCACACACAGCCCGTCACACCATCACGATCGAGGCCCAGTGGGTCACCGCTCACGCGGGCGTATTCATGGATTCCCCCGGTGCCGGGATCCAGCCACCCCACCCGGCCACCTGCCTGCTCCGTAAACCAGACCTTTCCACCCGAGATCACCAGATCATAGGGCGAGCTATCCGCATAGGGTAACGGGTAAGGAAGCCAAACCGACAGTGTCTGCGGGAAATACCGCATCAACCGATTACCCACCGGATCAACGACAAAGACAGTCGAGTTGCCATCCAGCACAGCGATGTCGAGGGATAGAGGTGTACCATCTGACATCCACTGGAAGAAGAATGGGGACAACCCGGAGCCCCAGCGGGAAGGGATGAGCCGTCCGATACGCTGCACGCCCGGCGCAGAAAACCAGATCTCATTGGCTGTCCACACGGCGATGTCCTCGGGAACGGCACCAGTATACTCAGTGGGGAGGGGATATTCTGCAAACGCGAAATCGGTCGTGTCCGTCACCGTCAATGAGGCCAGACTGTCGGCGCCAGACTCGGCGAACCAGATCACGGTCGGAGACCCGGGCAGGACATCGAGCCGGGCCGGCTGGCTATCTGCCGTAGGGACAGGAAAGGTCACCACATTGCCACTTAAGATGTCGAGACGGCCAACCTGGTTCCCCGCCCTGCCTGTGAACCATACGTAACCCTGGCTGAACTTGAGGTCATATGGTTCGGTCACGGTGGTAGTATAGATCGAAACCGCATACTCCGTCGTCGAGGTAACGACCAGACGGCCAATGGCATCCTCTTGAGGTAGAGTGAACCAGATCCGACCAGGTCCCTCCAGGTCAACGTGGCGTGGTTGGCCCGGTACCTGGAACTCTGTAAACCACGCGGGGCCAGGATCAGCAGCTACTACTCCACGACAGGTCAAGATCAGCGCCCCACATGCCAGCAGAAACACACTCAAAAGACTGAGCAATCTCCGGCGCCCCCGATCCCGAGACATCTATTGCACCCCCAATGCCCGCTGGTCACCCCCACTACCCAACACTGCACTCCAGGGAGTCCACCCGCCAAGGAGCAAGTGTCCTGCGTGGCAACTCCGTACGAAGTGCCTCTATCTCCGAGACACAATCCAACTGTTCTGACTCGGCCCCGCCTCAGCCGGGGGACCCACACAACCTACCAACTACGAAGGTCCCTGAGAGTTTTTCGGGAGATGTGGCACCCTCATCAGGCTACCAAGCCAACAACCCTATCATACTGATCCCACCCAGGACGTCAAGTTGATCCTCACCCTCCTCGTGCTATAATCCGCGGCGCGACGATACCGGGGAATCTCCAAGGAGTGATGTCATGAGTCTGGCAGTCGTGATCCTCGCCGCAGGCAAAAGTACGCGATTCAAATCAGCTACACCCAAAGTGCTTCACACCTTCGGGGAGCGCCCCATGATCGTCCATACCCTTGAGTTAGCGCAACGCCTGTCCGATCTACTGCCTGTCCTGGTCGTGGGCGAGGAGACACTGGACGCCATGCAGGCTCTAGTAGGCGATCAGGCGACCCTGGTGTTCCAGCGGGAGCGCCTCGGTACCGGACATGCCGTCCTCCAGACACGGCCCGTGCTCGAGGGGAAAGCTGACCGCGTGCTGGTTCTCTATGGCGACATGCCCCTGCTGCAGCAGCAGACTCTACAGCATCTGTTGGACCTTCACGAGCGTTCGGGCGCGGCGATGGCGATGCTGACCATCGTGCGCGACGAATCTCAAGGTTTTGGACGCGTCCTGAGGGATGTGGATGGCAACGTCCTGCGTGTCGTCGAGGAACCAGAGGCCACACCCGAACAGCTCAAGATCCGCGAACTGAACGCCGGCATCTACGTCTACGATGCAGAGTTCCTGTGGTCTACGCTTCCCGAGATCAAACCCAGCCCGGTGAAGGGGGAGATCTACCTGACCGACATGGTCGAAGCGGCAACACGGCACCAGCAGAAGGTCGTGGCACTGATCTTGGAGGACCCCACCGAGGCTATGGGCATCAACACACGTGTCGACTTCGCTGCGGCCCTACGGGTCTTGCAGCGTCGCATTAACACTCGTTGGATGTTGGAGGGCGTCACGCTGATAGATCCCGAGACAGTTTATATTGGCCCCGATGTCGTGATAGGGCCGGATACCATCATCCTGCCCAACACCCACCTGCGCGGCAGGACCGTGATCGGGACACAATGTGAGATCGGCCCAAATACCCTTATCGAAAACAGCGTGCTCGGTGACCGTTGCCGGGTCATTGTCTCGGTTGTCGAAGAGAGTGAGGTAGAACACGGCCGCGTGCTCGGTCCTTTCGCTCACTTGCAGTCTGGCATCCATAAGGACACAGGTACCCACTCGGACGTCAGCACGGAGAACAAGGACTGAGGATGCAAGAGGAACACAACATCGTTATCGACCCCGAACGACTTGTAAGCGCCGCCCGAGAGGCCTTTAATAACGCCTATGCGCCTTACTCCGGCTACAGCGTCGGTGCAGCGGTCTTGGCCGAAGACGGCCAGATTTACACGGGCGTCAACATCGAAAACGCTGTCTATCCCCTGACGCTCTGTGCCGAACGCGTAGCGATCTTCTCTGCGATCGCCGCTGGCAATCGCAGGATCCTTGGCCTCGCCGTGGTCACAAGCAACGGAGGCTCCCCCTGCGGCGCCTGTCGTCAGGTGATGCGTGAGTTCGGCCCGCAGTCAATGCCCATCTTCATCGCCGACGCGCAGGGGAATTACCGGACCCGCACCCTCTCGGAGCTGCTGCCGGATAGCTTCTCCGCCGACGACCTGCGCGGCAGCCGGGCCTGACCAGGAGAACGCCCACATGATCACAGTCCCCGATGGTGTCGTGACGTGGGCCGAGATCGATCTCGACGCCATTGCCCACAATGTCACCGCGATCAAGACCTTTGTCGGTGACAACACGGAGATCATCGCCAGTGTAAAGGCCAACGCCTACGGACACGGCCTCAGGCCCGTAGCACGCACTGCGTTAGAGGCAGGGGCCTCTCGCCTCGCGGTCCACCGGATTCAGGCTGCGATCTCTCTGCGCGAGGCGGGTATCAAGGCCCCCATTCTGCTCCTGGGGCACGTCCCCCCCTCCGGAGTGGATCTGATCCTGGCCCAGGAGATCACTCCCACCATCGTAGAGTGGAGCACAGCGCAGATGATTTCCTCCCGCGCCGAGCATACGGTTGCCGTCCACATCAAAGTCGACACCGGCATGAGCCGGTACGGTAGGGACCCAGAGGGTGTGGTCGACTTTGTATGCCAGGTATCCCGACTACCCAGGATAAAGGTGGAAGGTCTCTTTTCACACTTTGCCACGGCGGATGAGCCCGACCTTGCCTTTGCCCATGTTCAGTTCCACCGATTCCTGGAGATCGTCCGTGCTGTCTCCGATGCCGGAGTCCCGATCCCGGTCCCTCACATCTGCAACAGTGCTGGCTTAATCAACCTTCCCGAAGCACACTTGGCGGCCGTACGGCCCGGCATCCTCATCTACGGGATGACACCCTCACCGCACGTAGTGCCCCCCTTCAAACTGCGACGAGCATTGACGTTGAAGAGCACAGTGATCAACGTGCGCGATCTGAAGCCAGGTGCCACGATCAGCTACGGGCGCACTTTCAGGGTCACTCGCCCGATGCGGGCAGCGCTCATATCCCTGGGATACGGGGATGGTTATCCCAGACTGACCTCCAACCGTGGCGCCGTCCTGATCCGGGGACAGCGCGCACCTATCCGTGGACGCGTGTGCATGGATCAGCTTGTGGTCGAAGTAACCCACATTCCCCATGTCAGGATTGGCGACGAGGTAGTGGCCATCGGTCAGCAAGGCGATGAGGAGATCACCCCTGAAGAGGTTGCCGCCTGGGCCGAGACGATCAACTATGAGGTCACGACCGGGCTTCTCCCTCAGGTCGTGCGCATCTACAAACGCAACGGTGACTATAGCGCGCCTGAGGAAGGTCTGGAGCAATGGGCATCCTACTTGCGCGCAGTCTAAATGCGGTCTTGTCTTTGCTGGGCGGCGCTTGACAATCCAGCATCTCCTGCTATGTTTATTTCGAAAGTGAAAATGTGAGGTCCTAAAGATAATGATAGAGCTGGTACGTGTTTGCGTCATGCGAAGAGCGCCGGCGGGCCGCGCGCCGTTCACGTACTAGCTCCGTATCTCGATCGATCCTTTGCAGGCCGTGGTGCTCTTCTGAGACCACGGCCTGATTCGTTCTCCAGGTACTCCTCGCCGATGGTCTCCCAACATGGCCAACCCGAACGTCGCTCATATATCTCACGCACTTCAGGAGGCATGCTAGATGCTTAAAGTATCCAACATCAGCAAGTGGTACGGCGATCAGATCGTGCTCAGAGATGTTTCTTTCACCCTTAGCCCTGGCGAGCGCCTCGGACTCACCGGACCCAATGGATGCGGCAAGAGCACCCTGCTCCGCATCCTCGCCGGCATCGAAACACCCGATAGTGGGCATGTCTCCATAGACAGTCCCATGACCAGGGTTGGATTCCTGCCCCAGGGTTTGGACTATTGTGAAGGGAGCACAGTGGATGACATCCTACGGCCAAAGGTCAGGCACATTCAGGCTGCCGAGGCCAAAGTCCTGCACCTGGCGGAAGCCATAGCCGACGCATCCGAGGCCACACTCCCATCGACGATGGAGGCCTACGCTGATGCCGTGGCACGCCTGGAAGAGCTCACTCAGGAAACACCTTCATCTCACGATGCTCAGCAGGTCCTGGCAGACCTCGGCATGACCAATATTGCGCTGGATACCCCCATAGGGCAGCTAAGCGGCGGGCAGAAGGCCCGCCTGGGTCTGGCGCGTCTCGTCCTTCAGGCCCCCCAGATCCTGCTCTTAGACGAGCCCACCAACCATCTAGATATCGAAGCACTGGAATGGCTGGAGACGTGGCTGGTAAATTATCATGGGGGTATCCTGCTCGTGTCACATGATCGAGCGCTTCTCGACCGTGCCATCCACGGGATCCTTGAACTTGACGCCAGGACACACCAGGTCAGATCTTACCCCGGTACCTATACCGACTACGCAGCAGCAAAGGAAAGAGAACGAGCTCGGCAGTGGGAGGCCTATCGCGCTCAGCAGGAGCGTTTGACTCAACTGGCAGGAGAGGCAAGGCGTCTGAGCGGCTACGCCAAGAGCATCGAACACGGCACGATTGACTTCGTGCCGCGCAAGACCGCCAAGGGGATTGCGCGACGTGCAGTGGTTCAACGGCGCCGAATTGAACGTGAACTCGCCCAGGAACGTATCGAGAAACCAAGCCGCTCGTGGCAGATGAATCTTGACTTCACCATGACGCCAGAGAGCGGGCGGCAAGTGCTGGTCCTGGATCACGTGAGTGTCGGCTATGATGGACAACCTCTGCTGAAAGGTTTCTCCGATACCGTCCGCCAGGGCGAGCGGATCGCGTTGATTGGCCCCAATGGCAGCGGAAAATCCACTTTGTTGCGCGCACTCAGTGGCCGTCTTGCTCCCCTCTCTGGCGACATCAGATCAGGTAGCCGCGTGATTATGGGTGTCTATGAACAGGAACAAGAGGGATTGCAGCCTGATGATACACCCCTGGATGTGATTCTCCAGGTCGCCTCTCTGTCAGAGACCGAGGCGCGTCGGTTCCTGCACCTGTTCCTATTCACCGGCGACGAGGTTTTCAAGCCCGTCAGCACCCTCAGTTTCGGGCAGCGGGCCCGGCTCATCCTGGCCCGCTTGGTGGCCAGCGGCTGCAATCTGTTGCTACTGGATGAGCCGATTAACCACCTGGATATTCCAAGCCGCGTCAACTTCGAGGAAGCTCTGCTTAACTACAGCGGCACAGTCGTCACGGCCGTCCACGATCGCACCTTCATCAAGCGATTCGCGACCCGCATTTGGGCAATCCATCGAGGCGAAGTGCTGTCATGTACTGACCTGACAGAGTACCATCGCATCCGTGAGGCGCGGTCGTCCTGATGGGACCACATATATCGTGTTGGAAGACCTCGCATGAGCGCAGAGTCTTGGCGCCTGTAGAGGGAACCGATCGATGGTTCCCATGCGCCAAGACTCCTTGGGCAACTATCCGTTGGAAACGCTTGTGCTCCGGCGTAGCCAACCTC
>CAZHBB010000100.1:7538-10599 GCA_964530185.1 uncultured Anaerolineales bacterium | reverse complement strand
TAGAAAGCCTGTCCTACATCGCTCTCCATTCGAATGTGTACGCCCTAGTGCGCCTGGACCCATTCGGCCAGATAGCCCAGCAACCGCTCCGTAGCCCGCTCGCCCAACTGGGATGAGGCGTGAGCCCGGGGATCCATGCCCACCAGGCCATAGCAGGGATGGTCCTCATACTCCGCCCCCATCCAGTTGTGGATCGTCTCCGAGGTGTCCACATCATGCGCGGGGCCTCGATGCAGCCGGGCCAGATCGACCAGCTCGGGGTAGAGGTAGAGCATAAACGACGTCTCGATGGCAGCGGCATGATCGCCAACGCCATCCGGGATCTCGTTCTCGATCAGCGACAGCACCGCCATGGTTCCGCCGCCCTCCACGTAGGCCGCCACGGCCGCGTCAAGATACTCAGGCCGGTTGGGATAATGGCCGGAAAGCAGGACAGCCTTCCGATACCCATCCTGCTCGAACCGCTGCAGGAGGTCTCTCACCAGCCCCACCATAGGCTCGGCCTCGACCATGTACGAGGCGGGCCAGGCCGTATGGCCTCCACCGGCCCCAAAGAAGACGGGAGGATACACCACGCCTCCCACGCGCGTCGCCAACCCCACCAGTTGCTCATGGGCCTTCAGCGCATCCAACCCGACCGGATTGTGGTAGCCGTGCCACTCAATGGAGCCAAAGGGTACATAGATCGCCGGTTGACGCTGCCTTGCAGCCACGATCTGCTCCGGACGCATGCGCTCAAGCCGCACCTCGTATGCCAGGCTGTCAGAGAATCTCATCGCCTCACCTCTCCCCAGTTTCGTCGCTTCCCGATCGCGGAATCCATCCCACCCTCTGGCGCGTGGCTCAGGCCAGGATCCTGGCCCGCTCGCGGCTGATCTCCCACTTGAGGGGGCGGCCTGCCACGTAGCGCTGCAGCTCCTCGACCATAGTGCGGCCCATCCGACAGCACTCCGGCCCCAGCGACCCCGCAATGTGCGGCGTCAACACCACATTGGGGAGCGTGTAAAGCGGGGAGTCGGGCACCGGGGGCTCGGGATCCGTCACGTCCAGAATCGCATAGAGATCGGGCCTGTCCCGCAGGACCTCGATCATCTCGTCCTCACGGACGACGGCCCCACGGGCCGTGTTGATGAAAGTGGCACCCGGCTTCATCACTGCGAAGTGACTGCCACGGATCATGCCCAGAGTCTCGGGGAGCTTGGGGGTATGGAGGGAGACCACATCGGCTCGACGGAAGACCTCCTCCAGGCTGCAGAGTTCGACGCCCAGCTTCGCGGCATCCTCAGGGCCGACATAGGGGTCATAGGCCAGGATATGGACGTCAAAGGGTTTGAGGCGTTCCACCACCAGCCGGCCGATCATGCCCAGAGAGATGATCCCCACTGTGCTCCCGTAGGCCCCCGGCACATCGGCCGGTCGCATCCACGCGCGCCTCTGTTTGATGGTCAGGGCGTGATACCAGCCCCGTTTCAGGCCGAAGAGGATCTGTGACAGCGTGTACTCCGACACAGGCACCGCGTTGGCTGCGTAGGCGCTGGTGACACGGACGCCACGATCCCAGGAGGCCTCAGTGACGAAGTAACGAATGGAGCCCGCTCCGTAGAACACGATCCGCAGCCTGGGCGCTGCGGCGAGGAACGGCTCATCCATCTTCGCCATCCCCCAACCCGAGAAGATGACCTCCGCATCCCTCAACACCTCCGGCTGGGCCGCAATGCTCTCAGCCGTCTGTAAGGGGGCGTAGATATCGACGAGCTCTGCGATGGCCGCACGCTCGGTCTCTCCATAGATCCTGTCAAAGGCACTGGGGTCCAGCAGATAGAGACCCTTCAACATGTCAGACCTCCCAACATGGTCACGTCAACCACCAGGGTCCAATCGGTCCCCGTGGGAACACGCGCTCCGGTCAGGCGAGATGACGGGGAGTGTCCTCAGCCCCCGTCCATGCCTAAAGCCACCCGGTAAGGCGGGCCAGCAGACGCGCGTAGGCCACAAAATTGGGCCAGGAGATATCAGGCGGTACACCATGATCACACCCTGGGATGAACCCGCCCTCCTCCAACAGAGGCGGCACCACCCGCAACACCTCTCGTCGCATGACCTCGCCGCCCTTCGCCAGGGCCCGCTTGTCGATCCCCCCTCGGAAGGCCATCGTCCGGCCATAGCGCCTGCGGTAGGCGACGATGTCGTTGCCGGCAGCTACCTCCACCGGTGAGCAGGCATCGAAGCCCGCCTCGACCCACAGGGGCAGAAGCTCAGCGATGTAGCCATCGCAGTCCATCTCCACCACGCACTCCGGGTTCGCCGCTTTGAGAGCCGCGATCCAGGCCCGCCATGCGGGCATCAGGAACCGCCGCACCATCTGCGGGGAGATCATACTGTGGCACTTGTACGCCATGTCCTCGCTGATGATGACGTGATCAGGAGGCGCCAGGCGCAAAATGGGGTCCAACGTCTGAGAGACGAAGGCGGTCCAGAACTCAGCCATCTCCTCAACGAACGCCGGCTCCTCGATCATCAGCAGGCACAGGCCCTCGAAGCCACACCACTCACGCAGTTGCCAGAAGGGCCCGTTGAAATTGAGGGTCAATACGTAATCGCGCGCCCGCAGCTCAGCGCACCGCGCCTCGAAATCCCGGGGGAAGCGTTGGGGATCGTGCGGATCGTAGCGCCACCTGATCTTCTTCTCCCAGTCCTCTCGGCTCACCACGGGAAAGCGATGCCACTTACGGGTGACGAAATCCTTGGCAGCCCGGATATACGTGTAGTCGTAGGTGTCGGAGATCTCTGTGATGGCCCCCATCCAGTCCTGGACGATATAGTGTCCGTCACGATGGGCCAGGACCTTCTCCTGGAAGGTGGGGATCATGATGAACGAGACCCCCAGACGGACACGGGGCCGCGTGACCTCCGGCTCCATCCCCAGGTGCTCCAACAGGGCCTCATACCACGATACATCCTCGGGCAGGCCCTGGCGGTGCCAGGCCGCCAACGTGGACTCGCGGGGCCCGCCGGGGGCAAAGGGAACCCTATCCACGGGCATGAAATGCATGGCCCGCAG
>CAZHBB010000100.1:0-7438 GCA_964530185.1 uncultured Anaerolineales bacterium | reverse complement strand
TGCAGCTCATCCTCAAGTGTCATGGGCATGGGCGCCCTATCCAGAATAGAGGCGACCACCATGTCGAAGTAGGATCGACTGGGTCCCTGGATATCCAGCGCCCCACGGTCCTCGTCCCGCAGGACCAGCCTCGTGCGGGTCCCCCCGTCCACAGCCTCGATGAACCCCTCGGTACCGAAGATCCTGAGGGTCTCGTTGCCCCAGCGTCCGAACGCCGGCGGGTTGAGATAGTTGCACAGCACACTGGCCACGCCGCCGTTGGCCAGCCGCATCATCATCGACGTCGCCATGCGCAGGTTGCCAGACCCAGGGTTACCCAGTCGGGTCTGGACCGCGAAGATCTCTTGCACTTTGACCCCCGCGACGTGTTCAATGAACCGCAGGGCGTGGACACCAACCTGCAGCACGAGACCCCCGTCGATGTCCTCATCCTGAGGCCGCCGGTCGTGATAGGGGTAGGACTTCTGGGCCAGCACCTGCACCACCGTGCCCAGGGTGCCCGCCCGCACAATCTCGCGCATCGTCAGGTAGGGCTGCTCGAAGGCTGTCCCCGCCATCTCATGAAAGACCTGGCCGGTGCGCCGGGCGGTCTCCATGATCTTGTCCAACGCCTCCTCGGTCATCGCGCAGGGTTTCTCGGCATAGACATGCCGGCCCGCCTCCAGGCACCGGATGGCCTCTTGTGCCTGATCGCGACGGCGGGGTGAACACAGCGAGACCAGCGCGACGCGTGAATCCTGGAGCAGTTCCTCCAGGGAGTCATAGTGCCTGATGTCCTGTGCTGAACGCAATGGCTCAGGCAACCTGTCGGGATCGAGCCCCGCGGTCGCCACACAGCGTGCCCTGGGATGGGCGACCAGAGCCCCATGGATCTGATGCCCATTCATACCGTAAAGCCCAACACCCAACTTCGTCACCGCCATAGTCCATCCCTCTCGGCCACGTGATGGCCATGCCTCATGACTTTGTCATCGCTCCAATGGCGTCGAACGTCGGCTTCAGGGCCGGATAGAGCTGACGGTAGAGGGGATAAAGCCCCTCGTAGGCCGCCACCTCGTCGGCCTGAGGCACCACCCGGTCCACAATCTGGACGACCTGTCGACAGGCCTCTGGCACGCCGGGCCACACCCCAAAGCCGACACCGGCCAGCAGGGCCGCGCCGAAGGCAGCGCCCTCAGTCGTGTTCACCGTCACCAGCTCCTGATTCAAAACATCGGCCAGGATCTGCCGCCAGAGCGGACTTCGAGCTCCCCCACCGGAGAGACGGATCTGCCTGATCTCCCCCAGGCCCGCCTGTTTGATGAGCTCCATACTATCTCGCAGCCCAAAGGCCACGCCCTCCAGCACAGCCCGCGTCATGTGAGGCAGCCCATGCCTGAGTGTAAGGCCCACGAAGCACGCGCGCGCCAGGGGGTCCGGGTAGGGTGTACGCTCGCCGGTCAGGTAGGGGAGGAAAAGCAGGCCCTCAGCCCCAGGGGGGATCTCAGCCGCGGGCGCCAGGAGGGCGTCGAAGGACTGCTCAGGGGCCAGTGTATCCCTATACCACTGCAGGCTCCCGGCCGCGGACAGCATCACCCCCATCAGGTGCCACGTCTCGGGCACGGCATGGCAGAACGCGTGGAGCTTGCCCTCCGGCTCGATGAAGGGCTCGCCCGTGGTGGCAAAGACGACGCCCGAGGTACCCAGCACCAGGCTCACGATCCCCGGCTCCACAGCCCCAACGCCGACCGCCCCGGCCGCCTGATCGCCGCCGCCAGCCATAACC
The DNA here is from genome assembly GCA_964530185.1 of uncultured Anaerolineales bacterium. Classification (GTDB taxonomy): domain Bacteria; phylum Chloroflexota; class Anaerolineae; order B4-G1; family SLSP01; genus PWVB01. Next base: position 5,673 of record CAZHBB010000100.1, on the reverse strand, counting down.
GGTGTTCCTGCCTTTAAGCCGGTCAACTCCGCCGCCTCGGCGCTGATGGTCCCCGTCACCTCAGGCCCCTCGAACGTGGGAGGAAGCCATGCGCGTGGGATCTCCAGGGCCTCCAGTACCTCCGGTGGCCAGTCCCGCGCCTGCAGATCGAAGAGCAGCGTACCCGCGGCCCCGGCCTTGTCGGTGGCATAGGTGCCGGTCAGGCGATAGCGAATGTAGTCCTTAGGCAGGAGGATCTGAGCGACCCGGGCGTAGACCTCCGGTTCATGCTCCCGCACCCAGAGGATCTTGGGCGCCGTAAAGCCCGTGATCGCGTCATTTCCCGTCACCTGGATCAGCCGGGCCTTGCCCATGCGGGCCCTGATCTCATCACACTGCGGGCCTGTGCGCTGGTCGTTCCACAGAATGGCCGGTCTCAGCACCTCACCCTGCGCGTCGAGCAGAGTGAGCCCGTGCATCTGACCGGTCAAGCCGACGGCCTCAACCGCCCCGCCGTCGACCCCGGCCTCTGCCAGCGCGCGGCGGATGCTCTGCGACACACCCGACCACCACTCATGAGGGTCCTGCTCGGACCACAGCGGGCGGGGGGTCGACAGAGGCAACGCCGTCGTCGCCGTGCTGACGACCTCGCCCTGGGGGTCGATCAGCAGTGCCTTGGCCCCGGTCGTCGAAACATCGATCCCCAGGAAAAGTGTTTGGGCCTTCATCTCCTCTTCCACCTCCCTGTCTCTCACCTCAGATCATGTCTCATGGCTCCACTGAAAAAACCTTTTCAGCGGAGAATCAAGGAAGGGTATGTTGTGTGCGCGCTCTGCGTGCACACAACATACCACACCCAGCACCTTCGGGCTGCCCTCTTTTCAGGGCAGTCATCTCATGCCGTCAACGCCTCGAGGGGCAACGGCGTGAATGTGGTCCGCAACACCTGTGTCTCCCCCGTCTCGGCGGCACGATAGCCAGATTCGATGATATCGATCACGTGACGCGCGTGTTCGGCGGTCGCGATAGAGGGTGTCCCCTCGCGGATCCAGTCGACAAGCTGCATGAGATCCTCGAACACGTGGGATTCGGGCAGCGCCGCGTGGGCCTCTGTCACGTGCGGAGAGTGCTCGCCGGGCAGCTTCAGCTCTTCCTCGCCAAACCTGGTGCCAACGATAGCCCCTTTGGTCCCGTAGATGTTGGGCTGGAAGCCATAGGTAGGATGTCCAGACACAGTGGCGTAGACAAAGGCAAACAGGGAATCCCCGAAGTCGAGGAGCAGCAACGTGGTGTCATCCATATCACACTGGATCAACCGATCACGATAGCGACGTTCGGGCACCACCAGGCCAGACATCGCGCTCACCCGCCGGGCAGGGCCCAGAATGCCCGTGAGATTGTGCAGGCAGTAGACCGTCACGTCATATTGAGGGCCGCCTCCGGGCTTCCTGAAATACCAACTGGGATCGACGTTGGTCAGGATGTCCTCCCCCGTGCGAAACTCCTCGTTCAGATGGTAGTCGCCCACCCCCGATGTCCCGGCGATCGCCCAGGTGAGACGGCCGAGTTTGCCCTCCAGGATGCGGCGGCGGATGCGCTGATTATAAGGGTGGAGCATCATCCCGGGTGAGGCAACCAGATGGACCCCCGCCTCGGCTGCGGCCGCGATCAGGTGATCCGCCTCCTCGACGGTGATGGTCATCGTCTTGTTGAAGTGCACATGCTTGCCCGCCGCGATGGCCTGCAACCCCTGTTGGTAGTGCAGCCCGATCGGGGTACACAACGTCACCGCATCGACATGGGGATCTGCAAGCAGCTCCTCGTAGCTCAGATACCAGGCCGGCACATGGAAGCGCCTGGCAGCCGCCTCCGCACGGCCCGGCACAGGATCACACACCGCCACCACACGCACCCGATCCTGAACGTCAGGCATCGTCAGGTGCGTCAATGCCCCCCGGATGCCGATAGCACCCGTCCCCACCACGCCCATGCCCACGGTTGATGCCATACTCATCACCTCCGATTGAACGCCCGCCACCACAGGGCCAGATTACCTCACAAATACTCGCGCCACGACGTCCGGTGCTCCCATCCCACGGCTGCCTTGAGCCGCTGATTGGAGAAGAAGGAGGCATGGCCCTCCAAGTCACGCACCAGCGGCAGCAACTCCGGCTTGAACCTGGCAAGGAGTTCCCGGCTCGGCTCAAGCGCCGTAGTGTCATCCCCGTTGCAGAAGAAGACGCCATGGGAACCCAGGTGGGGGTCCTGGGCAGCCGCACGCTCCATCAACAGCCGATGAGCCGTCGCGACGTCCTCGCTGCCCACCCAGGCCCACAGCCAGGGGCTCCACTGCGTCGCCGGTTTGGCGTTCTCCGCCATAGCGCGCCGTCGTGTCTCGTCGCAGATACCCGCGGCGCGCACACTGTAGGTTCGCATGCCATAGGCCCGGGTATAGGAGGCCAGCAACAGCTCCCCTGCCAGCTTGCTATAGGAGTAGGAGTCCTCCACAGCGGAGGGATGCGTCTCATCCACAGGCAGATACTGGAAGGGGAATGGCTGTGAGCTGATCCGATAGCCATGGCCCAGGGCGCAGTTGGAGCCCGTCATGACAAAGATGCCCACGCCCTCCTGGAGCGCAGCCTGCAGCAGATAGTAGAGGCCCAGGATATTCGTCCGCATCGTCTGATCGAAGGGGACGCCCTGCGCCTCGTAACGCGCACGCAACTGAGGATGATCCGTGGGGTCCGGCTGCGCCGCCAGATGCTGGATCGCATCCAGGGTACGCTGTGGGCCAAGACCCCGCACCGCCCGCACGCAATCCTCGAAACGATTCAGATCGCCCTGCACCCAGGGCCACTTCCTGATCTCAGGGGATGGCTCCCGGCGTGAGAATAACACCAACTCATGGCCGGCCGCAGCCAGCTCGCGGACCACATGCGGACCCAGACGTCCACTGGCTCCCGTAACCAGGATACGCATCGTCTTCACCTCCAATTCCCGAACATCTGCACCGCCCAACCCACGGGGAGACCCCCCGCCCTACCAGATCCGAGCCTCCCCTGTGACCGCGTCACCCACGCGCTCAGCGAACGCCCAGCAACAGCTCATTGACCAGTTGATCGAGCCGCTCATACCTCAGCCCACGAGCCCCCAGCGCCTTTCGGTCGAAGGGGTAGGCCTTGAGGGCCGCCGCCTTCTCCGAGGTGTAGGGGCCCTTGAAGCGATCCATCTCTCCGTCGTCGGCGTTGATCTCAGCCAGGAGGGCCTGGATCTCCGGGTCCTCGTTGAACCTCCGGCCCTTTTCCTTCAGAATGAGATAGGTGCGCATGCATCCACGGGCGAAGTCCTTGACGCCCTCGTAATCCTCCGTGCGGTAGGCATGGGCATCGAAGTGTCGGCTGCCCTGGTAGCCAACATCCTCGAGAAACTTCACCAGGAAGAAGGCCTGCTTGAGGTTCTGCGCGCCAAAACGCCAGTCCTGATCGAACCGCGCGTAGTTCTGGTCATTGAGGTCGATGTGGAAGAGCTTGCCCGCCTCCCACGCCTGGGCTACTGCGTGGAGGAAGTTCAGCCCTGCCATGTGCTCATGGGCGACCTCCGGGTTCACCCCCACCATCTCCGGGTGGTCGAGCGTCCCAATGAAGCCCAGATAAGCGCCCGTGGTGGCAAAGTAGATATCACCGCGTGGCTCATTGGGCTTCGCCTCCAGGGCAAACTTGAGATCATACCCCTGGTCGATCACATACTCACACAGGAAGTTGATAGCCTCGCGGAAGCGCTTGATCGCCGTGACCGGGTCCTTGGTGGCGTCCGACTCTATCCCCTCACGTCCACCCCAGAAAACATAGACCTCCGCACCCAACTCCACGCCCAGGTCGATCGCATGCATCGTCTTGTGCAGCGCATAGGCCCGCACACGGGGATCGTTGGAGGTGAAGGCACCGTCCTTGAAGACCGGATCGGCGAAGAGATTGGTGGTCGCCATGGGGACCTTCAGCCCTGTATCCGCCAGCGCCTTCTTGAAGGCCTTGAGGATCGAAGCACGCTCGGCGGGCGTGGCGTCGATGGGGATCAGATCGTTGTCATGGAAGTTGACGCCGTAGGCCCCAACCTCCGCGAGCAGGTACACCAGATCGGCCGGAGAAAGCCGTGGTCGCACCGCCTCCCCGAAGGCATCCGCACCGGGATTGCCCACCGTCCAGAGGCCAAAGGTAAACTTGTGTTCAGGCTTGGGTTCATAGGGATCTGCCATTGCCCATCTCCTTTCCACATGCTTTCAACGATAGGGGATCACACATTACCGCTGCTGGCCCAAAAACGCCAGGTTACGATCGATCAACTCGAGCCGCTGGGCGACACAGGCCGCCGAACGTCCGCCATCGGGCGGCGTGTTCTTGACGTAGTCCAACATCCGATCCACTGAGGTCGTTGCTACGTGCATCCGCGTATCCGAGGAGGCATAGTAGATGAACAGGGTGCCATCATCACGGGCCACAGCGCCATTGCAGAAGAGGACATTGGAGACGTCCCCAACCCGTTCCTCACCGTAAGGGGCCATCAGGTACCCGCCTGGCCGATAGAGGACTTTGTCGGGCTCCTCCAGATCACACAGGAATGCGTAGAGCACATACCGCAGCCCGGCCGCACAGCCCCGCACACCGTGCGCGATGTGCAACCACCCCTCCGGAGTCTTGATCGGAGGGGCACCGGCCCCATTCTTGAGTTCCTTGATCGTATGGTAGACCCGGGGATCTATGATGGTCTCCTCCTCGATCACCGCGTGCTCGATATCGTCCGCCAGGCCAAAGGCGATGCCCCCACCGCGACCGGCCAGGATAAAGTCATCCTGGGGGCGCGTATAAAACGCATAGCGTCCCTGGACGAACTCGGGATGCAGCACCACATTGCGCTGCTGCGGCGAGGGTGTGACCAGGTCATCCAGGCGTTCCCACACCTTCAGATCCCGGGTGCGGGCGATACCCGCCTGGGCCACCGCACGGCTTGTGTCACCAGGCGGCGCGTTGGGGTCCTTGCGCTCGGTGCAGAAGATGCCGTAGATCCACCCATCTTCATGCTGCGTGAGCCGCATATCGTAGACATTCACATCGGGGTCCTCCGTCTCTGGCATCACAATAGGGCGATCCCAGAAGCGGAAATTGTCAACGCCGGTGGTGCTCTCGGCCACCGCGAAGAAGGACTTCCGATCCACACCCTCCACCCGACAGACCAGCAGGATCTTGCCCTCCATCTCAATGGCACCCGCGTTGAACACGGCGTTGATCCCCATGCGCTCCATCAAGTAGGGATTCGTAGCCGGATTGAGGTCGTAGCGCCAGTGCAAAGGCGTGTGCGCGGCTGTGAGGATAGGGTACTTGTAGCGATCAACCACCCCGTTATACCAGGTGGTGTCAATTTCATTCTTGCGGGTCACCAGCGCCTCATAGGCCGCTTGCAGCCGCTCGAGACGCGCAGCGAACGATTCAACTCCCATGCTCGACACTCCTGAGACAGAGATTCGAGGGATACCGGGCCGCGTGCGACTCAGATCACTTACATGAGGAGATCCCCCGTCCCCACGGCGGGCACCCCGTCTGAGCAAAAACTATACCACGGACTGCGGAAGTCCGCACCTTGGACGCTCGACGCAAGGATCCACATCCGTATAGGTGACTGTCACTTACGAGGGTACTGCCG
>CAZHBB010000099.1:0-10784 GCA_964530185.1 uncultured Anaerolineales bacterium | reverse complement strand
TCGGCAGTCCCAGCGCCAACAGATATCGCAGATGGCGCCGCCACCACGGGCGTACACCTGCCTCCTGGCCCCCAGAAAACGAGGCCCGCCCGCCCCAGACAAATAATCCCCCCACGACCAGCGTGAGGAAGGTCACGGGGAACCAACTGAGAAACGTCCGCACGGTCAGTTGGCCCCCCATGATGCGCGGGCGCATGACAAAGACAGTGAATGCACCCCCCAGCAGGATGATGATCCCACCGCCTACCCGTGGCCAGGTCAGTGCCAACACGGTCAGTGCCAGCGTGATGCCGAACGGCAGGAGATAGTAAAGGGGCTCGGGGAACGGCAGCCCCCAGGCCTCGTAGTAAAGCTCGGCCACGCCCCAAAAGGCCCAGATGGACGTGACGAGAATCATCAACCCGGCGCCCAAGCGCCCGGCCAACCGTCGGAGACAGACGGCACAGGACTCAGCACCCGCACGGGTTTTGCAGTGAGTCCGAACCTGATCCATCGCTCAGCAAACCTAACCTCACCTCAATAACTGGCTCGATAACGAGGCCGATTGTAGCGAGCTGTCAGACGAAGACGCTAGCCTATTCGATTCCCTCAAACTTCTTGATGCGCCATCCTATCCAAACCAATAACCTCACACTGTGTCGCCCTGCGTCCCTCATCTCCGGTACGCGACATATAGGTCCGCTTCTATCATCTCGCCACCCGAATAGTAATGATGAACGAAATAGAGATTCCCGAAGCTGTCAACCGAAGGTTCTCCCGCAAGCGGCGATACAACTAACTCCGGTTCCTGCCAAGTCCCATCTATCCTCTTCGACCTCCAGATGCCGTTGTTCCTGGCAAACCACAGCTCATCTCCATTTGGGCTGATCGCGGGCCAACCCTCGTTGTCCGCGGTATTCACAGCAGTCACGTTGCTTGGCTCCTGCCAGACCTCACCTGCCCTTTCAGACACCCAGATATCGAGCGCCCCTCTTCCCCCTGGCCGATCGGATGCAAAATAAAGTTCCCTGCCATCGCCTGTGATGTGCAACTCCCCCACACCGTACTCTGGAGGAAATTCCGCGATCTTCCAGCTCCGCCACTGCCCATCCTTGTATTCTGCCGTGAACCAGTGCACACCGCTGTAGCCCTCTCGCACCGAACAAAACCACATCATGTTGTGGAGCACAAACTCGCAGCCATCAAGCGACAACTTCCCGGCATCCTGCAGGATGACCCTTTCCGGCTCGTCCCACTCCCCGTTGATCCAACGAGACACGTAGATCCCCGTAACGCCATCCAGAATCTGCTTCTCGACCGGAACGTTCACATCGGGCGTGAAGAAGAAATACAGCGTCTCACCATCCTCAGTAACAAACGGCGAGTCCTCCGCGCCGGCCGTGTTGATCTTTCCAGGCACGGGGATCGGCGACTTGAACTCATCCAGGTGCACGATCGGGGGAGCCTCGTCCGTTTCCGGTGACATCTTCACTGCACTCGCGGGAATCTTGGACTCTCTCCTATTCGTAAGCACCACTGATGGCACTGAGGTTGGACGTGCCCCCCCGACGCAGGCTAACGCCACAGTGACGCAAAACCCCGCGACCAGGAAGGACGCTGTAAGCTTGTTCACACCTTCAGCCCCCCTCCTGCAGCGCCGGGTAGAACGGCAGCGGTCCGTCCTGTGGGGCGATGCCAATGATTGTATCTCCGCGCCATCTGAACCGATAGCGTCTGCCTGACGGCATCCACTCCTCCGTCCATCTCTCCGGCAGATCGTATGACATAACCACTTCGCCACAGTTACCCAGGACATCCCTCGGCACCCACGCGAACATGCCCAGTCGTCTCAGCGACAACCGCTCACCACATACGGCCAGAGAGACTGACTCCTCACAAGCGCCTCGAGGCTGCGTCCACTGGTCGCCGTGCCGTCGAACCACCCGCCGCGCTTCACTTCGGTGTGTGAGGGATCCTGTGTGTGTGGAACGTGCCCCCAAGATCCCAACTGTGTGAAATCGAAGCTTCCGTCCGCCCGGAGCGACCGGTCCATCACCCGCACCAGGTGGAGCCCGGCCTTGCGAGCCCAGCGACTGTGGCGGCGCCGCACAAGTCCACCGAAGGCTAACAACGATTCCCGAAAATTGTGAGGGTTGATCCGGACTTCCCCTCGGAGCCAGGGTATGTCTCTCCTGTTCATGAGCAGGCGGTCCGGATTATCGGTCAGCCGTTGCAGATTCCCCAGGCATGCGGCTTCATATTCAGCAGGGATCACGAAGCCGATAGCTTCTTCCAACCGTAGCACGGCATCCCACCATCGCCCGAGGTCATGCGCGACCTCATAACCACCGGTGGGCATCAGGTCCTTCTCGGGATCGAGCAGCGCCAGTAGTGCGTTCCCTGCCAGCTCAAGACGATAGCGTAGCGTGATGATCTATCTCCCGGCGGAATGCTAACAGCGCGGCGAATGAGCTGCGCCCGTTGAGATACCCCAATGTGTCAGACCGCAGCAGGTGCAAATAGGCGAAAGTTGCTGCTAACACAGCAAGAATACCACACACCGGGGATCAGACGATGCGTGTCGTCTCAGCACAGCATTGATGGTTCGCTACATTCAGTGACATTGTAACACCTGGTAGCATATCGGCTCAATCGGGATATGATAGAGATATCAAGAGGGGTGGAGCCAGGTGGCTCTCTCCTTGTTACAGCATCGAGCGCTCTCAGCAGGGAGGTATGTTGATGGCACGCTACGTGCGGGTGGTCTCGATTGCATTGCAGCATCGGAGGGCTCCCACGGTGGAGGAGAACCGACACTATGTCCACAGGCTGATGAAGCAGGCGGCTGCTGAGCAGCCTGACATAGTCGTACTCCCCGAGACGTTCACATTGGTGGGTGTCCCCTATGCGTCTGTCGCCGAGGTCGCTGAGCCGATCCCGGGCCCCACCACAGAGCTGATGGCGGACTATGCACGTAAGCACCACACGTACGTCATCTGCCCCCTCATAGGGGTCCACGGGACGAAATACCATAACGACGCCGTGTTGTTGGATCGCTCGGGGGACATCGTGGGGGTTTACAGCAAGCTCCATCCGGTAGTCCAGGGGTCAGAGTTCACAAACCTCGAGCTTGGTATAACCCCCGGAGAGGACACGCCCGTCTTCGAGACCGACTTTGGACGCATCGGGCTCCAGATCTGCTTCGATATCACGTATCCAGACGGCTGGGCCACACTCAAAGAGCAGGGGGCGGAAATCGTCTTCTGGTGCTCGGCCTACGATGGAGGCCGGCATCTGGAACACCTGGCATGGCAGCATCACTACTTCATCGTGTCGGCGGTGCAGTCGCGCTATGCCCGCGTGGTGAACATCATGGGGGAGACGGTGGCCCGCGGCAACCGCTTTGACCCCGTGCTGACCACGACCCTTGACCTCGACATCGCGCTGTTTCACTGCGACTTCAACGCCAGCGTAATCCCCGAGATCCGCCGTCGTCATGGCTCCGATGTAATCATCCGGGTTTGGGATGAGGAGAGCTTTTTCACCCTGCAGACAAGGCGTGCGGACCTGCACGTGGCGGACCTCGTGGAGGAGTTCAACCTTGAGCCTTTGGACCGTTACCTGGCACGCAACCAGGCGTTGCAGGATGCGATCCGGACCGGGAAACCGATACCAGATCTGACGCCTCCGTACCTGGGACGGACCCAGTGGGTGTAACACCCCCATGCATCGACGTGTGGGCTGCACCCCCAAGCGCGCATGGCAAGGATATAAACGATACCAAGGAGGTCGAGATGAGTGTTCGTGTCATAGGGGAGCCATTGCCCAATATCCCATGGGAGGAGCGACCAGCCGATGCACGTGGCGTGGTGTGGCGCTCCAGACGTAATCCTATCATCCCACGCGACGCGATTGCCTGCTCGAACAGTATTTTCAACAGCGCGGTTGTACCCTATCAGGAGGGCTTTGCCGGTGTTTTTCGAGTTGATGACACCGGACGACAGATGCAGTTGCACGCGGGGCGCAGCCAGGATGGTGTCACCTGGCAGATCGACGAGGAGCGCATCAGGTTCGTGGCCGATGATGAGGAGATAGGCCGGTTTGTATATGGTTATGATCCGCGCGTAGTGTGGATCGAGGATCGCTACTATGTGACCTGGTGTAACTGGTATCATGGCCCAACCATCGGGGTGGGATATACGTATGACTTTCAGACCTTCTATCAGTTAGAGAATGCCTTTCTGCCTTACAACCGTAACGGTGTGCTTTTCCCGCGCAAGATTAATGGCCGGTTTGCCATGTTGAGCCGTCCGAGCGATACGGGGCACACACCGTTCGGCGATATTTTCTACAGTGAGAGTCCAGACATGCACTACTGGGGCAATCACCGCTTCGTCTTCGGGCCGGCAGGGGGATGGCAGAGTACCAAGGTGGGAGCGGGACCGATCCCCATTGAGACTTCAGAAGGATGGCTCCTGATCTACCACGGCGTGCTGACTTCATGTAACGGCTACGTCTACAGTGCCGGCGCCGCGCTGCTGGACCTCGATCAACCCTGGAAGGTCATTGCCCGCTCACGCCGCTACTTCATGTCCCCCCAGACTCTCTATGAGTGCGTGGGGGACGTGCCCAACGTCGTCTTCCCCTGTGCAGCCCTGTGTGATGCGCCCACAGGGCGTCTGGCGATCTACTATGGCGGTGCGGACACCGTGGTGGCCCTCGCCTTTGGGTATGTGCAGGATCTGATTGACTTTGTGAAGAGTGACTCTGTGTAAGAAGATGGCCATGGGGCACTTGCGTGTGCCTTTCCACGGTTTCTCGTATATGATCTTGTCGCGGATATTTGGAGGGACTTCCTGTCGGTGTGCTTCGTGGGAGTAGTCTCTGGAACATTATGTCCATCACCAGGGGGACCACAAACGCAACACATCTCAGAGCCGCCGTCGGGAACCTGGAAGGCTTTGACAATCCAGTGGATGTTGGACGTCAGGGATGAGACGGCTGTCCAGAGCCACTGTAGGAGATTACCCGTCAGGGATATGAGAGGAGAATCAGAGCATGAAGATCACAGACATCAAACCCTATCCGGTGTGGGTCGGACATCGCAACCAGTTGCTGGTCAAAGTGGAAACCGATGAAGGGATCTATGGATGGGGCGAGGCAGGGGTCTCGGGCCGCGAGTTGGCCGTCGCAGGGGCAATAAGGCACTATCGCGAGTTCCTGATTGGCAAGGATCCAATGCAGCGAGGTGCTCTGTGGCAGGAGATGTACCGCAGTCAGTACTTCGAGGGTGGACGTGTGCTGACCGGTGCCATCTCTGCTATCGATATTGCGCTCCATGATGTGGTGGGCAAGGCGCTGGGCGTGCCTGTCTATCAGCTTCTAGGAGGGAAACACCGGGACTATGTGCCTTGCTTTGCCACAACGGGCGGTTCCTCCCTGGATCAACTTCTGGACAACGTCCGGCTTCTACTGGACCATGGCTGGAACGTCATTCGAATCGGGGCAGCGCAGGGGCCCTTCGGGAAGAAAGGTGAGTTGGTGACCGGGGATCGGACACTGTTTGAGCCCCGTGAATCCATTGGCGTCACGGCGGCGTGGCTCACTAAGGTGCGAGAGGCTGTAGGCTTGGGCCCGGTGCTGGGTGTGGAGTATCATCATCGCCTGTCAGTTGCCGAAGCTGCTTCTTTCTGCCAGCGAATGCCTTCGGGCACCCTGGACTTCCTTGAGGAGCCGATCCGCGACGAGACACCTGAGGCTTATGCCATGCTGCGCCAAATGACCAACGTGCCCTTTGCCATAGGTGAGGAGTTCTCCAGCAAGTGGCAGTTCCTGCCCTATATCGAACGCGGGCTCACGAACTTCGCCCGCGTGGATGTATGCAACGTAGGTGGACTGACGGAGGCCATGAAGGTAGCTGGATGGGCGGAGGCACACTACATCGACCTGATGCCACACAATCCGCTGGGCCCCGTTTGTACGGCTGCCACCGTCCATCTGGCGGCTGCAGTGCCCAATTTCGCCTGGATGGAGATTTGGATCTCGCCCACTCAGCAGCAGAACTATCCCAGTGCAGAGATCTTTCCGCAGCAGCATAAGCTGGAGGGAAACTGGTTCCCCGTACCGGACACCCCCGGACTCGGCGTTGAGGTCAACGAGGACTATGTGCAGTCCCAATCGTTCAAATTCTGGGAGGCGCCACGCCTCCATCGGAGGGATGGCTCATACACTAACTGGTAGGCTGTCCCGGTAGCCTGTGTTTTGTGGAGGTGCGATGACGTACGCTACGCTTGAGGAGCAAGCTCGAAGCCAACCTCTCAAGGTCGTTATCCTGGCCGCTGGGCAGGAGCGTATCGAGGGAGGAGAGGAGGCAATTCTGTTGGAGCGGCTGGGGAATCTACGGGTCATCGATTATGTGATCCGTAATGCCCTTCAGATTGTCCAACCGCAGGATCTGTACATTGTGATCCCGGGAGAAGAGTCACCAGTGAGGACCTATCTGGACTATCCAGGCGTCACGTATGTGGTTCAAGACGAACCTAAAGGGACCGGGCACGCGGTGCTCCAATTGGAACCCTATCTGGGCACCTATGAGGGTGACCTGCTCATCCTCTACGGCGACACGCCTCTCTTCCGCCCCTCGACGATCCTTGGGTTACTCAATCGTCACCGCCTCAAGGGTGCTCACCTGACCCTGTTAACAGCGGTGGTCGATCAACCCCTTCCCTACGGGCGGATCATACGTGACGCGAATGATCGCATCATCGATATCATCGAGGACACCGAGGCCTCGCCCGAGGTGCGTGAGATTCAAGAGCTCAATGTCGGGGCCTATGCGGTCAAGGCTCGTACCATCTTCGAGGTGCTCAAGACGCTGGCCCCGTCGACGGTGGATGGCGAATATCGGTTGACCGATTGTGCCCATCGCATGATCCGCAGCCGGATGCGTGTAGAAGGGTATCAGATCTATGATCAGGACGAGGTGCTGGGTATCAACAGCCGAGAGGATCTTGATCGGGCAGCCTTTGTGCTCCAGAAGCGAATGTTCCGCCCGCGCCGTCATGAGGAACTCAACATCATCACCTTTGGCACCGGCGGATGGCGGGCAGTGATTGGCGAAGGCTTCACGCTGCACAATGTACGGCGTCTGAGCCAGGCCCTGGCCAACGCGATCATCCGGCGTAATGCTGAAGCGCAAGGGGTGCTGATCGGGTACGATCGGCGTTTCCTCTCGGACAAGGCCGCCCAGGCAGCGGCAGAGGTGTTTGCAGGGAACAACATCCCGGTCTTCCTGTTGGAGGAAGCCGTCCCCACACCGTTGGTCACGTTTGCCACGGCACAGCAGCATGCAGCCTATGGCCTAGTCTTCACTGCCAGTCACAATCCACCAGACTGGAACGGGCTCAAGGTCTTCCGCAGTGACGGCTCGCTTCTTCAGGACAATGAGGTGCAGCAGATCCAGGAGGAGGCCAATCAGCTTACGACACAGGACGTGGTCAAGATCGACCTTGACCTGGCGTTGGAGGCCGGGGTGGTACGTCCTAGCGACTTCACCAACGCCTATGTCGATGCTGTGGAGAGCCTGATCGACATGGCCGCCATCCGCGAGGCCGGGCTGCGCGTCATCGTCGATCCCATGTTCGGCGTGAGTCAGCTCACCCTGGGGATCATCCTGACGGAGGCCCGTTGTCGTGTCGCCTTTATCAATGAGCGCCACAACCCTCTGTTTGGTGGACGCTCACCCGCACCAGACATCGATGCCCTGCGCCTCCTTATGACCTACGTGCGCGATGGGCAGTACGACCTTGGACTGGCAACCGATGGGGACGCGGACCGGATCGCCATCGTGGACGAGAAGGGGAACTACGTGGAGGTCAACGATATCCTCCTGCTGGTCTACTGGTATCTACACGAGGTCCGGGGACAGCGTGGGGGTGTCGTGCGCAATCTGGCGACGACGCATCTCCTGGATCGTCTGGCGGCCCGCTTTGGGGAACAGGCCTATGAGGTGCCCGTCGGCTTCAAGCACGTGTCCGCCGCCATGGTGGAACATGACGCCCTGCTGGGGGGTGAATCCAGTGGCGGCCTGACGATCCGGGGACATATCCTTGGCAAGGACGGCATCTTCGCCGCAGCGCTGATCGTGGAGATGCTGGCCGTCACGGGTAAGCGGGTGTCTCAGCTTCTCTCCCAGATCTACGAGATGACGGGTTACATGAAGATGGTCGAGGTCAATCTACCCGCCACCTCGGAGATGAGGATTGTGATTCCGAAACAGGTGGAGGCGCTGATCGAAGGGCACCAGACCAAGCCACTGCAGCTTGGTCCCTACGCGGTGCAACGCGTTTCACAGATGGACGGGGTTAAGTTCTATCTGGAGGATGACGCCTGGGTACTGCTCAGGTTCTCGGGCACCGAGCCCATCCTCAGGATATTCGCGGAGGCTGAGAGCGAGGACAAAGCTCAGGCCCTGATCGACGCACTGCTGGAACTGCTCGGCCTCGACCGGGAGTTCTAAGGCATCAAAGTCCAGGCGTGGCGTCCCATCCGGCTTTCGTTCATGCCAGGATGGGACGCCATGTCCGCCCTCTAGATAGGTTGTCCCGGGGGGGATAGCTGGGCCGTGATCCCGCCATCTACGTATAGGACTTGCCCAGTGATGTACGCGGCATCGGACGAGGCCAGGAAGGCAACGGCTGCTCCGATTTCGATCCCCCGCCCGAACCGACCCAATGGTATCCTGGCGGCGACCTCTTGCATGCGCGGGCTACTGGGATCGGACCACCGCTCTGTCAGTGTGGCACCCGGTGCCACAGCATTGACGCGGATGTCGTACTGCGCCAGTTCCAGGGCCATGGCACGCGTCATTGCATCCAAGGCCCCCTTCGTCATATCGTAGGGTAGACCGCGCCAGTGTGCGCGCAGCCCACCCACCGAACTGATGTTCACAATACTCCCGCCATGTCCCGCATCCCGCATCTCCTGTGCTGCGTAACAGGCACAGAGATACGGGCCCCGAATGTTAGTCGCCAGTTCGTTGTCGAGCAGTGCCTCATCCACCTCGAAGAAATGGTGGCGTCTCAGGTTAGCGGCATTGTTCACCAACAGGTCAACGGTGCCAAAGGCGTCCAGCGTCCGGCTAAAGAGCTCACGCACCCCGGCGGTTCCGCTCAGGTCGGCCGCCACCCCAATCGCTGTGGCCCCCAGGCTCTTGAGCATCTCGGTTGTAGCCTGCACGGCCTCGGGCGTCCGACTGTTGATGACCACCTTCATACCCTCGCGAGCCAGCCGCAGTGCGATACCGCGGCCAATGCCGCGACTGGATCCGGTTATGATGGCGACCTTATCGGCGAGTTCGGGATAACGAACTGGCAATGAGGTGAAAGACTCGCTGATGATGTCCATATCCGATCTTGTTTCCTCCCATGTGAAGAGTCAGCGCAACATGCTGGGGGACGTCCATTTCTGTCTCCCCACGCCATGATAGCCTCTGATAGGTGACTGTCACCCAGACAGGATAGTCTTCTTTGTGGCATTTCCCGATGGCAGAGGAGCCGTTACCTGCCCGTCTGTCCGCAGGTGACCGTCACCTCCACGATTTCAGACCGGCGCGTCACCCCAGTCAGGTACCTCGAGTATCTCGCCGTCGCGCAGGGCGGATTTGTGAGCCATGGCCCCAGCGGCCATGTAGCGTACAGCCTCCCAGACATTGACGGCGGGGATGCGATCATGCGCGATGGCGTCCACAAATTCGTGCACCAGGTAAGCATGAGACCCACCGTGTCCACCATAGAAATTGGGCCCCACGGCGGCTGTGAAGGCGGCCACTACTTCCTCTGGCAAGGGATCTCTCATGGTGTCCACGGCCACCGGTGTCTGACTCTTATCGTCAGTCCAGGTATCGTTCTCGAAGCTCCCTTCTGTCCCGTAGATGCGGAAGATCTCGCGGCCAGGGTGCCCGATTTCGCGGAACTCGCAGATGCGCATGGTGGCACCGTTGCTCATAGTGAAGAGAGCGGTCTCGTTGCTAAATGCATCATCCGCGAAGAAGGGATCCCCCGAGCGATTGGCATATCCCCAGGCGCAGACTTTGACCGGATGAGCTCTCATGACGCTGATGGGGCCGCTGGTAGAATGCGTGGGATAGTACATGGGACCACCCTTGACACCACGGCGACGGTAGTCTTCCATCAACGCCACCCACTCTGCACCCGCCTTGCCCGTCAGTCGCGAGCGTCGTACTTCGCGCAGGCCACAGTCGACATCGTGAAAATACTCACCCTCGGCGTAAACGAACTCGCCAAAATCGCCTGTTCGTGCACGTCGTCGGCAGTACTGAGCTTGCGGACGGTAATAGGTGGTCTCTCCCATCATGTAGTGCAGGCCAGTGCGCTCTACAGTCCGGACCAGACGGTCGCACCAGTCCAGAATCTCATCGGCATCCGGCACGCTGATAACGGGCACGGCACTGTAGACATGCTTACCGGCCTCCAGGGCCTGAATGGCCTGGGGGGCATGGAGCCAGGGCTGAGTGATGATGACTAAGGCATCGAGATCGGCTTTGCAGATCTCATCCAGGGAAGGATAAAGACCATCATGAGGTAGTTTGGCTTGCCATGACGGTTTGTCCGCAAATGCTTTCATGCGTTCCGGTTCGCGGTCACATAGGGCGATTCGGTCCACCAGTGGATGGCTCATAAAGAGATCCGCAAAGGCGCTGCCGAAAGAGCCCAGTCCGACTAATCCAAGACTAATACCCATTGCTCATTTCCTCCTGATCATTTGAATTGTGGTGCATGGCTGTG
>CAZHBB010000098.1:0-10947 GCA_964530185.1 uncultured Anaerolineales bacterium | reverse complement strand
AACTTGTGGCTTTCCAGAATACATCCTATAATGAATGCAGTACTCCTCCCCCTACATTAAGGAGGTTCTTTGTGAGTAACCCTCGGTTGGTCTCGGCTGTGCTTGTCTCCCTTTTCTTTGCTCTGGTCCTCTCGTTGGTCGTCTATGGAGCGGAGGACCTTGGTGTCGTCAATGGCGGATTTGAAAGTGACACTAACAACACCACAATCTACCACACAGGCTGGACATTAAGCCTCGGCCCAGGTGCCCACATAGCAGAAGACCATGTCCATTCTGGGAGTCAATCGTTGTCGTTCGACAGCGGCTCCGAATTGACCGAATACTATCAAGCCATCGATGTCTCATCCCATGCCGACCAGACAATCGGCGTCAGTGGCTGGATGTACACTGTGGGCGGGACGTCAGGGGGAATCCAGGCAGCCATAGCCGATTCATCATGCAGTGTAAACGCCGACGCTCGCACGACCATAGGAGACGCGGCCGAGGAACTGCCCGCAGGTAAATGGACACTGTTCCAAGGCTCCCTCACCGTTCCATCCTCCGCATCTGGGCTCTACCTGTGTATCTTCCTGTGGGCTGACTCCCTGGATCTTTACATAGACGACGTCAGCGCAACGGTCGAGGACCCGACGCGCGTGGGACTGAGCCGCCTGAGCGCCGATCATACCGGGGCAAGAGTTACTCTCCTGACGCTAGCGGCGATCCTGATCGGCGGGGCTACTGCAGCGATCAGAGCGTGGCGCCTCCGTCCTCAGAACGCAAAGAGGGAAGAGCATGCAGGAGCGGCTGGGCCCTGAGGGGGAGTATCAAACAATCGCAGAGCGCTGCATAGGTACAGCGGGTATGCTCCTTACGAGGGGACCTCCATGATCTCTGCCGCGGCGATGGTCTCCTGCCCACTGCCCACCGGCAGGTCTCGATAGGCCTGACGCCACAGAGCCTCCAACGCACGGCGAGCCTCCTCACCGGAGACCGGGCCTGCTACCCCATACTGTTGACGAAGATGGGCCAGGCCTGCTGCGATCGCGTCCAGACGCGCCCGCACAGCAGCCGACACCGCAGGGTCCTCCTGACGACGCGTCCCATATTCCGTCAGCGCCTTGGTCCACCGCTCCAGCCGCTCTAACATGGCGTCAAGGGACGGTCGCGTCTCCTCATAGGACTGCATTCGCGCCTCAGCCAACGCCGCAGCCTGTCTGTACTGCTCCTCCAGGAGCTTAAGCAGGCTCAGGGCATGGGGTACCGTATCCCCCTGGGCCTGTAGCCTCTCGCGGGTCTGCTGCGCCAGCTCAAGCTGCGTACGGACGCTATCAAGACCACAATCCAACGGCGGCCACAGCCTCTGGGCCTGCTCCTGAAGGCGTTCCAACTGAACTAGAGCGGCCTCCGCGCGTTCGCGCGCCTCGCCGCATCGCGACACCGGCTCGGCGAGTTGATCCACCACCTGATCTCTCAAAGCAGCCAGGGCCTCATCCAGGCGCGTCAGGAGGCGTAGCTGGCGCGTGATCTCTCCCGCTTGCTGGACCCCCTCAATAGCTCCCCCCTCCACCGACCCAGGCCCGGCTGCAGACAATTCCTCCTGGGAGGGTCCACTCACCATCTCCTCCAGGAGAGCCTCGGCTTGGGATACCGCGCTCTCTTCGGTCAGAGGAGCTACCGCCGCGACATCGACGACCAGGTCCCTAAGATCAGCCAGGGCAACGGCGATCTCACCCTCTAATGCCGCCCGCCAGGCACGTAGCGTGGCCAGGCACCGGCCCACCCACTGGTGCACCTGATCCGCCTTAGTCATGACCGTGCCGGTCCCTGGGTCAGACAGCGCTAGCTTTAACGCATATCCTTCATCAAGCAGGCTGCGCACCTTCCGCCAGTGGTTTCGCTTCTCACGGAGCGACGTCGGCAGGATATCATCGGCCACCAGATCGAGCTGATCAAGCGCCCCATACAAAGCCTCAAGTTCCGAGCGGGCAGCTTCCTCTGCCTGTTGCAGCACCTGCAAGCCGCGGGTCACCCGGTCCAGACGTCGCTCGAAGGTCTCGATATCGTCAAAAAGCGCCGTTACTGCCTCCACACGCTGAGTCAGAGTCTCGGGTGACAGCCGCTGATCAGCCTGGTTGGGCACCCATCGCTCATAGCGTCGCGCCAACGCCATTACGTCAACTACGAGATCGCCCACGCGCAGTTCATCGGGTTCTTCCCAGTTATCCTCCGCGTACGGACAGGCCTTCTCATAGAGGTGCCTCACCCGTTCCTCCAGCTCCGCCGGGGTGGCCCCAGCCGTGCTGTCCAACAGCGCGATGAGCCTGGCCCGGGCCTCACGGGCCTCGACCACACGTGCCAGCAGCGCACGGCCCTGCTGTTGAAGCACCTCCGCCTTTGCCAGGGCTTCCTCAACCTCCTGAGGTGTGCGCACACGCGTGGTGTCTCCCAACAGGTTGGCGGTACGCTTCAACTGAGCCAAAGCCTCATGAAAGGAGGCAGTCTCCAGGGGATAGGGTGCGGCAGCCCCGAGTTGAGCCAGGTGACGCTCGAGTTCGGCGACGCGGCGACCGTGATCGTGCAGATGGGCGATCAACCGCGTCCGCAGAGCCTCTACCGCTGCCAACCGGCCCACAAGCCGATTGGCAGCCTGCGTCACTTGATTGATGGAAGCCAAGCGCGGTAGATCCTCTACGGTGGGAGAAGCGTACAGGAGTTGGAGAGCCTGGGCCTGTTCATGCAGGCGTTCCCACGTTTGAGCCAGCTCAGTGACGTCAAGCATGGGATTGGCTTGATCCAGAGAGGCTCGTGCCAGGTCCACAGCCTGCCGCATCGCCTCCAGGTCCTGCCCAGCCCGGCCATACTGCTCCTGCCATGTGTGGACTTGGGCTGCCTGATGGCGGATATCCGCCTCGTGAGCCATCAGCAGGGCCCATGCCTCAGAGATCTCTTTCGGCTCCGCCCGGCGCATAATCTGGCTCTCGGCCCCGCCCAGCAGATAGAGCGGTAAAGCCTGGAGTGCTGTCAGGTGGGTTCCCAACATACGCTGCGCCCCATCGAGCAGCTCACCATGCAATCCGGCCGCCCGCAGTTCACCCGCGGTATCCAGGGCCTGGACGGCCAGGCCGTAGAGCTCCCGCGCCCAGCGGGCCGCTTCCAGCGGCTGCCCCCGAAGCTGCCGCAGAAGCTCATCGGCTTTCGTCAGGAGTGCCTGCACCTGCTCCGCCTTGCCGATCTGAGTGGTGCAGTGTGCGCGCCTCAGCCACCAATGCCGTGGCTCATACCACACGGTAAAAAGGCCTCGTTGCCAAAAGCTCCCCGTCGGCTGCAACGGCTCAGGTCCCATATCAGTCTTCCCGGTGGACAGTGCTATGAGAAGGCTGCGAGCCTGCTGCAGGGCTTGATGCAGGGTCTGGGCAAAGGGACTGTATGGGGGTCTGGCGTCAGGAGGGTAGCGCTGCGCTTCAACTTCCAGGCGATCCAGCTTCTCTCCGAAGCCACGAATGCGTTCCTCTAACCTGTCGCTCAACGATGACGCCTGCCGTGACCAGAGACGGGTCAGCCACCGCGCGACGCCCCAGGCGAGCCCACCCAACGCGCCAAGGGCCAGCAGCACAACCCCAACACGAGCTACCCACACCCAGGCCGTCGAAGGGGACATAGCCAAACCTCCCGGTGCCTACCTAACGCCAACCGGACATCAGACCATCGCTACGACGCGACAGACGGCCACGGCCGTCACTCTTTACGGTCCCCTCGGTGTGTCCATCGCACCATACCACACAGCACGGAACCCTTACCTTGCCAGTCTCTCTTCCCCCAGGAAGAAGGGAAGTCTTATGAAGCGCAGGCGCAAGAGTACAGGATGACCTCAGGCCGTATCCTCTCCCAGACGTCGCGAGATAGCTCGGGCAGCCAACACACCGGAAGCCGAGGCCTGAATCAACCCACGTGTTACACCTGCCCCATCGCCACAGGCAAACAGATTCGCAACCTCAGTCTCCATCTCAGATGTGACCTTCAAGCGGTTGGAATAGAACTTGACCTCCACCCCATAAAGCAGGGTATGGCGAGAGGCCACACCAGGGGCAATCTCATCAAGCGCATAGAGCATCTCCAGGATATTGGCAACATAGCGGTAAGGAAGCACCAAATTGAGATCCCCAGGTGTCGCTGTGGGCAGCGTGGGACGCACAATGGAGCGGGAGAGCCGCTCCGGCGTTGACCTGCGCCCGGCCTCGAGATCCCCCAAACGTTGCACCATAATGCCTCCGCTCAGCAGATTAGCCAGACGGGCAATGCTCTTCCCATAAGCAATTGGATCATCGAATGGCTCGGTGAAGTTCTTGCTGACCAGGATAGCGAAGTTCGTGTTGGACGTCTTGCGATCGGCAAAAGAGTGACCATTGACCGTCATCACGTCGCCAGCGAATTCCGTGCTCACCTCACCGTACGGGCACATACAGAAGGTTCGCACCCTGTCGTCGAAAGCACGGGAGTAGTAGATGAACTTCGACTCGTAGACCAGATCGGTGATAGGTTCCAGGACCGTGGCAGGGAGCTCCACACGGACCCCAAGATCCACAGGATTACGTGTCAGGCTGAGCCCCAGCGTTTTAGCTGTTGCCTCCAGCCAACTCGCTCCCTCCCTCCCCGGTGCCACGATAACAGCCCTGGCCCTAAACACCTCTCCCGAAGCCGTACGCACACCGCAGACATGCCCACCCTCAGTCAGAACTTCGGCCACTGGCGTCAACATACGCAGCGTGACCCCACGTTCCAGCAAGGTATCCCGCATGCCGCGCATAATGTCTACACAGCGCTCGGTGCCCATATGACGAATGGGTACTGAAACGAAGCGTAACCCTGCCAGGGAAGCGCGTTTGGCCAGCGACTCGATCTCGTCGTTATAGGTCCCGTAGACTGTGTCGGGCGCGCCGTACGCACGGTAAACCGCATCGACCTCCTGCAGAAGCCGCGCGGCGGCAGCCCCGCCGATCATATCGGCGAGATGCCCTCCTACGGCAGGGGAGAGCGTGAGCTTGCCATCGGAGAATGCCCCTGCACCTCCCCAGCCATCCAGGATGGCACACGGCCGACAGTGGAGACATTCGGGGCTACCCTCACGGAGTGGACAATGGCGCTGATCGATGTCTCTTCCTTTGTCCAACACGACAACACGCAGCCCGGGGATCCGCGACAGTTCCAAAGCCGCGAAAATCCCTGCTGGCCCTGCGCCAACGATCACTACATCATAGTAGCTTGCCTTAGCCATGCCCAACACTCTCTTGCTCCTCCCAGCCACAGACCTGAGCAGGCCGAGCTTCAGAGCTCCTGCAACACCCGCGTGAGGACCGCGATAGCCCGATGGTACTCCTGCAACTCTATGAATTCACGTGGTGTGTGGTCTAGACTGGAGTCGCCAGGGCCGTAAGCCAGAATGGGCACCTGCCACACCGGCCCCACAACATTCATATCAGAAGTCCCACTCTTGACCTTAAACTGTAGACGCCCACCCTCCTCGTCGATCGCTCTGACAAACGCCCGTGCAAGCGGGGTGGCTTTACTGGCCCGGTAGGCCGACTCAGCGCCGTAGAACCTCACCGAGCCACCCCCCGTCAGTCCCTTCAGATCGGCCTTCAGCGCCTCGAGGTCCACTCCTTGGGGCAGCCGCAGTCCGATGGTCAGTGACGCCGTCTCGATAAACCCATCCTGTTCAGCATGCATGGTGCGCAGGGAGGGATCCAGGCGATCAAACACGCGCCGTCTGTCACGATTAAACGCCTCCGCATAGGCCTGTACCCTCCTCCAGAACGTCACAGCGGCCTCACATGCTCCGCTATTGGGTCCTGCCGTGTGGCCAATCTCCTGGTGCACCTCGTAATCGATCAGCAGCCGCCCCCGATAAGCGACGGTCACCCTGTCCCAGCCGCTGGGCTCGCCGATCACCACGACTGAAGGGGAGACTCTGGAGAGAAGGTATCTTGCCCCTTTCGAGGTTGCGGCCTCCTCTTCTACGGCGCCCACTACCATAATGCGTCTGTTTGCCCGAGCGCCCGCTCGCGCTGCCGCCACCACGAAAGTCGCCAGGGGTCCCTTGGCATCGACGGCACCTCGGCCATAGAGCCGCCCATCATGACGACGAACCGAGATATAGCCTGGGACGGTATCAATGTGTCCCAACAGGAGCACCGTGGTTTCTCCCTCCCCTAGCAGCCCAACCGCGTTCCCGGCCCCATCCACCCAGGCCTGAAACCCGAGTTCTGCCATACGCCGCACCAGGTACACAACAGCACCAGACTCCCGGCGCGATGGGCTGTACTGCTCAAGCAGCCCCTGTAATAAGGCCTCAGCCTCCCTCGCCGTCACCATAGGTTTGATCCCCACACCGCTGAGCGATAACATCAGGCACGAAGACAGTCATACGACCGGGCGTTCTCCCCGTCCCACCTCGAGCACATAGTCGATCACCTTCGCCGGGATGTTAACACCGGTTGTGTCAATGCTGTTACGGAACTCCATTGTATAGTTGATCTCATTGACCAGCAATCCGCGCTCAGGGTCTTCGAAGATATCCAACGCCACAACCCCACCCCCTACTGCTCGCGCCCCAGCCAGGCAGAGCTCGTTGAGCTCTGGGGTAACAGGGCAGTTCGAGGCTCGTCCGCCACGCGCCGTGTTGGTGATCCAATGGGAAGACGCACGGTAGATCGCGCAAATTGTCTCATCGCCCACCACAAAGGCCCGGATGTCCCGTCCTGGCTTTTCCACATACTCCTGGATATAGTAGATCGAGTGGTGATACGAACCGAGGATCTGCTTATGCTCCAGGACGGTCTCTGCCGCTTCCCGATCGTTGATCTTCGAAAGCAGGCGCCCCCACGAGCCCACACCTGGCTTTAGCACCACTGGATATCCCAGCGTCTCAATGGCCTCCAGCGCTGACTCCGGCGTGAACGCCACTTTCGTGCGTGGCGTGGGAACCCCTTCCCGGACCAGGGCACTGGTGGTCAGAAGCTTGTTCCCACACACGTTGGCCACGTCATACGTGTTGACGGTCGGTATGCCCCAATCCCTGAAGAGGAGTAAGGCGTAAAGGGCCCGCGAGTGGCTGATACACCTTTCCAGGATCACATCATACTGCTGCCAGCCATTCTGCTGGATATCGAAAACCACTTTGCGATCGTCGATCAGCTCGTACTCCACCCCTCGCTTCTCCAGCTCCCGGATCAGAAGCTTCTCCTCAGTACGCACTCTAGAAAGCAAAATCCCAACCCTGGGCTCCATCGTTCCTCATCCCCCTCATAGAAAGATCACGGACAACAAAGGTTTCTGCTCAGCAATACAACACGGCAGGAGGCATAGCTGAATCCCGCGAGCATTTCAACTGCGCTCCTGAGTCCCAGACTTACTCCCCCCAATCTTCCTCCTCCTCAGGCGCTTCAGCCAGCGTCGGGGGATCCAGGTCTACAACCTCAAGCTCTAGCCCACAGTCCGGGCAGACCACGATCTCATGTACAATGGTATCCTCGGCAAGCTCCACTGAGGCTCCACATTCAGGACATTCCGCAAACATCTCCGTCTCCTTTCTCTACATAATAATGCAAAATACCAACGGCCATGATCATCCAGGGTGATTGTACCACACCCCTTGTCACCAATTCAGGTAAAGTCTCTCTGGCCTGGGAAACGCTTGGTGCGTTTGTAATAGGCCACAATCCCTCCGGCGGCCAGGATATCCAGCACGAACGTGGGGGGACTTGGCAGTTCGAAGATCCCACGACTGGTCTCCAATCGTCCATTCTCAAGATCGATCCGCGCCCAGTCACCGTCCTGCACCTCAGCGGTTAGATCGGCCTCGAACAGAGGCAGACCCAGGTTGAGGGCATTACGGAAAAAGATCCGCGCGAAGGATGGGGCGATGATGGCCGCAATGCCGCTCTTCTTCAAGGCCCGTGGCGCATACTCACGAGACGACCCACAGCCAAAGTTCTTACCCGCCACGATAATATCCCCAGGCTGCACATTGGCGGCGAACTCCGGCCGATGCTCGATGAACGCATACCGAGCCAGTTCTTCCTCAGAAGTCATGTAGGGCGAGTAACGCCCTGGGACGATCTGATCTGTGTCGATATCATCACCAAACAGCCATATCCGATTCATCAGGCAACCTCCTTAGACGCATTTGTCACACAGGTTCGTCCAGCGCAAACTCACGGGGATCAGTGATCACCCCCCGCACAGCGGTCGCCGCGGCGACCTGAGGAGAGGCCAGATAGATTTGGGCATCCGGAGCCCCCATGCGGCCCGGGAAATTGCGATTGCCAGTTGAGAGACATACCTCACCTGAGCCTAACACGCCCAGGTGACGCCCGATGCAAGGGCCACATCCCGGTGGTCCAATGGTGACACCAGCAGCGAGCAACGTCGCCAGGGTCCCGTCTGCTGTAGCTGCCTGCAACGTCCTGTGCGACGCTGGAATAACGATCATCCGCACACCTGGCGCGATCGTGCGTCCACGCAGGATCTCAGCCGCTGCCCGGAGGTCCTGCAACCGCCCATTGGTACAGGTGCCCAGGAAGACCTGATCTACATGCACGTCCGAGAGGGATTCTGCCGGCCTGACGAGATCCACCTGCGGCGGACACGCCACGGAAGGCACAAGGGTTCCCACATCGACCGCCAGCCGATCGCAGTAGGATGCGTCCTCGTCGGGGAAGAGCCAATCTGGGACCTCGGCATAGCTCCGGGTTCGCGCATCCGGGGGGACCAGGCCGGCCTTAGCACCCATCTCAGTGGTCATGCTACACAGCGTCATGCGGGAGGCCAGCGATAGATCGCCTGCCCCATGAAACTCCACCGCACGGTATGTGAACCCATCCGCGTGGACCCGACTCAGCAAGTGCAACACGATGTCCTTTGCATCTACCAAAGGGGACATCTTCCCCACCAGATTCACTCGCACGGTCTCCGGCACCCGCAGCCAGGTGCGTCCGGTAGCGAAAGCCAACGCGATATCGGTGGTGCCCATTCCCGTGCCAAAGGCGGCGATCGCACCATAGGTCGTGCTGTGGGAGTCCGACCCTATCGCCACCGTGCCTGGTCTGACCAGATGCTCCTCCACCATGAGCTGATGGCAGATACCCCGCCCTGCATCGTAGAAAGCTTCGATCCCCTGTGCTGCAGCGAACCTACGCGCACGGATCTGAGCCTGAGCAGTCGCCAAATTGGAGGCTGGTGCTACATGATCAATGAAGATGGCCAGGCGGTCCGGATAAGGTACCGTGGTGACGCCCAGTTGATCCTCCAAGACATCAATGACTTCGGGGGCGATCGAGTCCACAGTCATCGCCCGCTCTACTTCCACCACCGCCAGCTCTCCTGCACGGACAGGATGTCCCGCTGCATGAGAGATGATTTTCTCACTCAAGGTCTGTCCCATGACGCGTTTCCTCCCCCTATACCTTTATACCTTTTGCCCGACACTCAACTCAGGCTGCTCCCCATTCGCCCAACGTCGGAGGATGCTGTCAACATCATCCAGGGATAGTTGTTTCTCGTCTGCCAAAGCCTTGATGTGGGCCGTGATGGCTTTCAATGCCTGATCGCTGAGTCCCAGACCGAGCTGTTCAGCCCGGTTCTTGACGGCGTTCCACCCTGTAAGCCGATGCGCGATGCTCACATACCGCGTGAGGCCAAAGGCATGGGGATCGAGGATCTCATACGTCTCAGGGTTGTTCAGAATCGCTTTAGCATGGATCCCTGCCTTGTGGGTAAAGGCCGTGATGCCGGTAATGTAATTATTGAAAGGAATATCCACACCCACCATGCGGGCCACGGTGCTGTCGATCTTGCGCAGCAGCGGCAGATCATACTTCTCGACCAGGGACGGTGAGATGGAGTAGAGCCGGGCGATCAGCCCCCCCAGCGGCGTGATGCCGTTACGCTCCCCAATTCCAAGCACAGAGGTGTCCACGTGGGTGGCCCCAGCATCCAACGCCTCGAAAGCATTGGCAATAGCACAACCGGAGTCGTTGTGTCCGTGGAACTCGATATCGCAGTGCACGCGACGTCTGAGTTCGCTCACCAGCTCGTAAACCTGACGCGGCGTCGCCACCCCCACCGTGTCCGCAATCCCCACCCGGTTCACGCCTATCGCATCCACGGCCTCATAGAGGCGGAAGAGGTCACTTGGGTCGCTCCGAAACGAGTCCTCCGTGCTGAATCGCACCTCAACACCTTGATCTCGCACATAGGAGACGACCTCCAAAGCCATCTCGGCAATCTCGTCAATGTCCTTGCCGTGGCTGAACTTGCGGAGCACGGACGATGTGCCGATCACCACATCCACGCCAGCCACACCGGTATCGATCGCACGTTGTGCGTCCTCGATCCGACAGCGGACATGGGTCAGGATCCTGGCCCGCAGGCCCAGGCTGGCGATAGTCTGGGCATCTCGATAGCTCTGTGGGGACGCCAAAGGTGACGTCAGCTCGATACACTCAACACCAAATGCATCGAGCAGACGCGCGATCTCCACCTTTTGATCAGTAGTGAAGTTCGCGCCGACGAACTGTTCCCCCTCGCGCAGCGTCGACTCAATAATGCTAAAACTTTCCAAAGGCATAAGTCAGCTCCTTTCCTGAACAACTTGACCCGACAGGGCTCCTAACAAAGAGCACCGGCTTCCAGATGGGACCTGGAAGCCGGCGCCTGTACACACATAGGCAAGCACAGCTAACCAGACCCCAGGTCTGGCCAGATGCGCTTGGACTTGTACTCCGAGAGAACCTGATAGCGCCGCATACTGCCCCTCAATGCTCAATCCCCACAAACAAAAAACCGGCCCTGGACGTTTTTCCTTTTGCCAGGGCCGGCACCGTTTCCACCACACAGGTATCCGGACCTAGCGGTCCGGCTTCTTCATGGCCTCCATAAGCATCACACGTCGCGTCATCATTCAACCTC
>CAZHBB010000097.1:8772-11285 GCA_964530185.1 uncultured Anaerolineales bacterium | reverse complement strand
TCCAGCATCTCCTTGGTCCACGACAGAACCGTCTCCCAAGGGGCCTCGACACAGTCCATCTCGTTCCACAACTCCCATACCGCCACCACCGGATCTCCACCATAACGGGCGATGTAGGCCCGCACCTTTTTCAACCATAGCTTGCGCCATGTGGGCTCCGTCAACCATTCATCGACACTGGCAGGCGTTCGGCCATCCTCGGGATGGTGCAGGGTCTTGGAGAAAGGCGTGCCCGGTTCAAACGTGCGGAAGTGCTCGAAGCAGAGCTTGAGACGAATACCATAGGTCCGGGCATGTTCAATCACCGCATCGAGCCGCGCAAAAGCCGCGAGATCCAGTTCACCTGCCACCTCAGTCTCGACTTCGAAGTACGGATGCGAGAGCCAGATGCGCGCGAAGTTGCCGCCATTCTCCGCCAGTAGCCGGAACCAGCGGGCGTATTCAGCCGCCCCCAGCGTCGCCCAGTCATCCTCGGTGCCCTCCGGCAACCGATAGCGCGGCGGCCCGGCCAGGCACAGGCCGGTTGGACAGAAGGTGCTACCATCGCTATAGGCGAAGTAGCGGATGTGTTGCATGCTTAGTTGCACATATCCTGGATGATCAGAGGATTCACATCGGAATCCTCCCTCTTCGAGTATCTCATCGCCAGACCACGCTCGATAGCGGTAGGCCCCTGGCACCAAAGGTGTAAACCGCACGGCGTACACCGGCGGCTCCGTGACCACAAGGTGCTCATAGCCATGATCATCATAAGTAAGCTCAGCAGGCTGATGCAGGAACGTCTCTACGATCTCGCGTGTACCATCCGCTGCCACGAATTCAACGCGATCGACGGGCTCCTTGTAGGGAAACGTGTGCATCCATCGTCCAAAACGCGCAAGATGAGCCATAGCCTGATCTCCTCCGATTTATGCTCTCATTCCAAATCACCTTATACCACACCCCACCCACTTTCCAACCACCGCCATGGCCCCAGTTTCCCCCGACGCGACGGCCCCATCACGGCAGACAGGGTAGCCCCCTCGGATGCTGACACTAGATCGCGGCCCCGCAGAGAGCCTGGGCCACGCGAGCCGTCATCTGTCGATAGTATGGATCCCCAAAATACCATACATGGATCAGGTAGGTATGCAGCCAGTACACCAGCCAACGTGCCTCATACCCTTCACGCAGGGGAAAAGCCTCTGTGTACCGGCGAAAGAAAGCCTCCCCCACGGTGTCGAACACCTTCAGATACGCCAGCTCCAACTCCACGTCCGCATACTGGGCGCTGGGATCGACCAATCCCGACAGATGCCAGCCATCGGGCCGCTCCACGACCAACACGTTAGCCGCCCATATATCACCGTGGATCAACCTTGGCACCCCCTGGCTGGACAGAAGGTGGGGCGCTCTCTCAATTGCTTGGTCCACCCAGCGCAGTACTTGGCGGGACAGCCGCGTTGCCACCTCAGATTTGGCCCTGACCTCCCGTAACCGGGGCACAAAGACGTCCACCCAGCGGGACGATCCCGAGGCCTCGTCAACTGCGCCAAACGTCTCCCTCGTATGCGCATGCAGACGGATCAGGGCATCGGCCAACTCACGCTCGATGCGTGAGCGATCCGTCGGTGCCAGCCGGGCCCGCGCCTCCCACAGGTTGAGC
This sequence comes from uncultured Anaerolineales bacterium, assembly GCA_964530185.1. Taxonomy (GTDB): domain Bacteria; phylum Chloroflexota; class Anaerolineae; order B4-G1; family SLSP01; genus PWVB01. The sequence goes on along the minus strand of CAZHBB010000097.1, from coordinate 9,640 downwards.
CCCGGGAGTGCCTCCAACAACAGATAGGCATAGGGGATCACCTGCGATCCATCCCCTATGGCATAGACATCGGGACAGGGCAGACCCTCACGGCGTAAGACCTGCAGGTTTCGCGCCTCTCGCTCGAAACTGTAACCGGGCGTATGTAATTTGACCACAGCTCTCCCCGGCGCACGGTCAAAGGTGAGGTGGAGAACTGAATTCACCATCCCACCGTGCATGCGCCGGAGTTCGACGCTTCGCACCTCCTGCCCCAGCCAGGCACTTAACAAGACCTGTGCCTGTTGCCGGGACAGCTCGAGATCAGTGGCCGATGGCCCCATCAGATCTCAAGCGTCAGGCCATCGAAGGCCACCTTGATGTCATGCTGCCCATACGCCTCGACAAGCTCCTGATGGGTCATAAGTCCGTTGTGGGAGAAGTGGTGAGCGATCATGATCGTCTCTCTCGGCACGATCAGGCCCTCGTCCACCATCCGCGCCCGTGTCGCCAGGACGTCCTCCATGCCATGATGACCACCTCCCCCGGACTTCACACCGGAGGTTGCGTCCAAAATGACCAGATCCAACCGACCCACCTCCTTCAGGATGGCCCAAGCCTCCTCGGAGAGGGGCCCTGTATCCGTCCCATAGAGGAACCGACGCCTGCCATCATCAACGACATAGAGCAACGCCTCAAGTTCCCCCGCGCCATGGGTAGCCGGAACCGCCGTAATCTGATACTCACCGGACCGCCATTGATCACCCGCCCGTACTGCCTGCCAGGAAAGCGCCGCGTCCTCAGCCAGAACCTGCGGAATCGTCGCTACAACATCCGCGGCTCCAAAGAGCCGCGCTTCCGTCAGCGGGGTGCTCGTGAAAGAGGGCCG
>CAZHBB010000097.1:7321-8672 GCA_964530185.1 uncultured Anaerolineales bacterium | reverse complement strand
GCTTCACCCCCTTCAGTCGATGTTATTTGTCCCACTTGCGGTCCGGCTGCCAGAAACCAAGTTTCGGAGTATTCCACTCGTCTGTGGGCTCGAAAATCCCACTTGGCGGCCGCAGATTCTCACGAATGCCCTCCAGATTGAGATCCACTCCCAGTCCCGGCTTGTCAGGCACGGTGACATAACCATCCTCTAGCAAGGGATCCGGAAGGCCTGTCACCAGGTTTGACCAGAAGGGAAGATCCAGTCCATGGTGCTCCAGAGCCACAAAGCTGGGGATGGCTGCGGCCAGATGCACGTTGGCCATGAAGGCGATGGGAGAGCCGGCGAAGTGCAACGCCGTCAAAAGACCGTAGCGCTCCGCGTAATCGGCGATACGTTTCGTCTCTGCCATCCCGCCGGACGTCAGCAGGTCAGGGTGGATGACATCCACGGCCCGCATCTCAATCAGCTCGCGGAACCCATCCCACAGATACAGCTCCTCACCAGCAGCGGTGGGCACATCGATCGCCTCCGTAACCCGGCGATGCCCCTCGAAGTCCCACCAGGGCATGGGATCCTCCATCCATGCCAGGCCGTAGGGCTCCAGCGCACGTCCCAGGCGGATGACCTCTTTGGCCGTCATGAGACCGTGGCCAAAGTGATCAATGCACAACGAGATCTCCCAGCCGACGGCCTCCCTCACGGCGGCCACGATCTCGGCCAGTTTGGCAATCCCGCGATCGGTCACCTTAGCCACCCGACCGCTGCCGGGGGCGCGCCACGGTTTACCCATGGAATACTCATAGCGTGTCGGCTGGCCAATGGTGCAATCTGGACAGTCATCCAGGACATCGAGATGCACGTCGAACTTGATGAACGTGAGCCCCAATGCCTTACGGCCCAACACACGTTGCGCATAGCCCTGTGGTGTCGGCTCCTGGGGCTCGGGGGTATCGGCGTAGATGCGGACCTTGTCCCGATACTTGCCCCCCAAGAACTGGTAACAGGGTACCCCGTAGACCTTTCCCACCAGATCCCAGAGGGCAATCTCGATCCCTGAGACCCCTCCACCCTCGCGCCCCCAACCGCCGAAATGCTTCATCGCCCGGAAGATCATGTCCACATTGCACGGGTTCTGCCCCAGCAGCATGTGCTTGAACTGCAGCGCGTTCTCACGGTGGCCAGCATCCCGCACCTCACCGATTCCGTAGACGCCCTGGTTCGTATCAATGCGGATGATGGGATAGTCGTAGTTGGACGCGACCGTCGCGGTGCGCAGATCCGTAATCTTCAGTTGGGACGGTCTTGAGTAAGTGTTGACTGCATCCTCAATCCGGCCCAGAAGCTCCTGATCCTCTTTCGATGACACGAT
>CAZHBB010000097.1:5554-7221 GCA_964530185.1 uncultured Anaerolineales bacterium | reverse complement strand
CCACCGCCCCCCATGACGCCCTTCACGGCGGCGCTCCCCTTGGCCAGCAGACGGGTGATGTTGCGGTGGCTGGGCGGGACCTCCTCTTTGACCCAACTCACATGGGGGATCTCCTCACACAGTCTGACCAGTTGATCGGGAGAGAGAGGCGCCACGCTGGCATTCTGGATCCACACCGGCACAGAGACCGCATCCGAGATCCCCTTGTAATAGGCGTACGTGGTCTCAAAGTCCGGGCGGATAATGTAAGGGGGCATAGCGATGACGCCATTAGCACCGACTTTCTGCGCATAGGTGGCATAGGACACCGCCAATGGGAGGTTGACCGCGGCCACGTTAGCGATGACGGGCACCCGGCCAGCACTCACCTCCACCGGGATGCGGATCATCAGCTTCCGCTCCTCTTCCGAAAGCAAACGGAACTCACTGACCATGAGGGGCGTCGCAATTCCCCCTACCCCACAGGCGATGCAGAATTCGATCTCCTCCGCCAACACGTCAACATCGATCCGGTCTTGCCCATCGAAAGGTGTCATGGGAATTGCAAAGCTACCCCGCCATTGCCCGGACGCCATAGCTCCTCCTCTCATGTGATTATTGGCTCACAGTTCAAGCGACGCCAGATGCGCCAAAGTACGTTCATACACCTCGAAATGCTCACCCTCTGTCTCCTCGGGGTCGACGTACTTGAGCCACATGGCCTGATCTGGGTTGTCGCCGGAGAGCTTCCGTCGACTTGCCCTGAGGATGCTGCTCTCACTGTGCCAGCGCACCTCACCTTGTTGGAGGAGGATATACTGGCCCGCGTATTTGTCCACGAAGTAGCGGAACCGATCCCGATAGTACAGGGCCTGCTCACACGTGGTCCGCCGCCAGCTCACCACGCGCTCCCAACTGTCGGTCTGGCGAGTGAAGAACGTACCCTCCGGCTGTGGCGCGACTTCACTTTGCCAATCGATCTGCTCAAGGTCCACGCTCCCAAACCCACCCTCAGCCGCCACCAGAATCGCATTACGATCACGATGACATGGGGGGGCTGGCCAGTCTGCCTGTGGATCATGACCCATCAGCATCATGGCCACGGCATCCGTGCTTACCGGGTGATCCCCGGCTATCAAGCTATCCACGACGCGCCCAAGTCCCTCGCCTGGGCCCCACTCCTGTCCTGCCTGTGCCACCAACGCATCGACGATACACAATGCCGGGTTGAAGATACGTCCAATATCCGCCAACATGTAGGGCATGCGGACCAAGTGATGAAAATACTGCCGCGAATGTCCGTAGGGCTCCCGTGGCACCAGGCCAAACAAGTTCTTCAGCGTCAGCGTCACCCCCATGAAGCCATGGTTCTTCATACGTTGCACGTCGACCAGGGCGTCGGCCTCCACAATCGCCTCTGGCAGCAGATACTGTCGAAACATCTGCCCTCCCCCAGGCACGGCATACCTGCGGTGTGGCGGGCGGTCGCCGTTGATATAGGGCACGCCCAGCTCCCTCATCAACTCCGCCAACTGCGCTGTAGGGGGTGGATTCGGATCATCGGTCCGCGCGAAGGCCGTGATGTCCGCATAGAAGAGCTCAGCATCGGTCTCTTCGCGCAACAGGCGGATGACGGCCCGGGCCACTTTGTCACTGACGAGCTGCTGCCGCTGGCCCATGAAATAGGG
>CAZHBB010000097.1:1736-5454 GCA_964530185.1 uncultured Anaerolineales bacterium | reverse complement strand
TCGATTTTGCACACCCTATCCAGCGTGCGCAGATGGGCCAGAGCCGCCTCATAGACCTCGTAATGCTCGCCCTCGCGCTCTTCTGGATCCACGTACTTGAAGTACATCGCCTGATCTGGCTTATCTCCCGCCAGTTTACGGCGACTGACCCCGAGCCTTCCGTCCGGACTATGCCATCGCACCTCCCCCGCCTGAAGCAGAATGTACTCCCCCTTGTACCTGTCCACAAAAGTGCGGATGTGGTCGCGATAGTAGAGCGCCTGCTCACACATGGACCGCCGCCAACTGATCACACGTTCAAGGGTATCGGTCATGAAGGCGAAGAACGTCCCTTCGGGCTGCTGTTCGACCTCTGATTCGAAGTCAATCGCCTGAAGATCCACCGTGCCATACCCTCCCTCTGCCGCCACGAGGAGCGCGTTGCGATCACGATGGAACGGCTCCACCAGCCAATCGCTCATGGGGTCGTGCCCCATCAGGTATGTCCCACAGGCGTCGGTTGCCACAGGATGATCGCCGGCAACCAACACATTGACCACACGCGCCAGCCCCTCGTCATTGCCCCACTCCATACCGGCCTGGCCTATCAACCCATCAATGATGCAGAGAGCAGGGTCAAGCAGACGTCCGAGATCGGCCAACATATAGGGCATACGCACCAGATGATGGTAGTAGTGACGTGGTTTGTTGTGCGGCATCTGGGTCATCAGCCCAAAGAGGTTCTTCAGTGTGAGGGTGATACCCATGAAAGCATGGTTCTTCATCTTCTGGACGTCCACTAAGGCGTCCGCTTCCATCAGACGCCGTGACAACACATAAGTGCGGAACATCTGCCCGCCGCCAGGCACCTCATAGAGCGCATGGGGCGGTTGATCTGCATCGACGTAAGGCACGTCGAACTCCGCCAGGATCGGGGCCAACTGGGTCGTGGTCCTTGGTCCAGGCGTGGGGCTTCGATCGAAGACCGATGTGTCCACACAGAATAACTCGGCGTCGGTCTCCTCGCGCAACAACCTGAGCACGGCCCTTGCGACCTTGTCACTCACCAGTTGCTGGCGTTGGCCCTGGAACATCAGGATGCGGTCGGAGGCGTAGTCCTGATTGAACTTAATCGCGATCGTCCTCGCCCCCCTCAGGCGTTCCCATGCCTTATCAAGGGGCTTAGTGGCGCGTTTGAGCGCTTCGTAGACCGTATCGTCATGAGCGCGATAGTCACAGTGCACCGCACGCACACGATATGAAGGCACGACATCCGTCACGGGTCACCTCCTGAGCCCTGGTCGAAAAATCCGGGCCCAATATGCCGCTCGATCGGAACTCACCCACAGAAAAAGGACACCTCAACGATCAAGGTGTCCTTCCCACGCCTACGAGGTTAGCTGACGGGCTCGGGCCGAAGAACATAGCCCTACCGGCACCTGCGCGAGCGCAGGCCGAGATTCGCCCCTAAACATCTGGATCCCCCGTTACCGTGCTACCCGCACGATATTCGGCGTGCTATCTTGGACAAGGTCCATCAATACCCGAACGATAGTGCAACCTACGGAACTGTCAAATACCCAACAGCCGCCCGGGCAGGGAAGTCAATCAATAGGTTCCCAATGCCAGGCCTTTGTCAATGAAGTATCGATACGTCTCATAGTCTACCGTGTTAGGGATAGAGTGGTCGCTGTGTAAGACATAGCCATATCCCTGCTTGACGATGGGGATCTTCGACTCCAACTCAGCGTCGATCTGCGTGGGATCATTAGTATAGAGGACACGCACGTCGATTCCCCCCATGAAAGAAAGGATCTCGCCGTAATCCCGATGGAGCTGCAGCAGATCCATTCCGGCCTTGACCTCAATGACCTGCAGACAGTCGATCCCGGCCTCGATCATACCCGGGAGCAAGGGGGCGACATAACCGCATGAGTGCATGATCACCGGCAGACCGTGGGATTTCGCAAAGGCGATCGTGAGGGCATGGGCGGGCTGAATGATCTCCTTATACATACGGGGCGACATAAAAGGATGTAACTTGTATCCCATATCCTCATAGTACCAGATACCATCTGGCCACCCCTCCTCCGCGAAGAGGATCTCCTGTAAATCAACCACAAGCTGGGCATAGGTCATGGCCATATCCTTGACCCACGCCGGGTCAAGGGCCATTCCCATCAGCATGTACTCGTGGCCCGCCACGTCCTTCATGATCTCAAAGACATTAACACCGCACCAGGCAAAGAAACGTCCCGCCGCGGCGGCTCGGGCCTTTGCCTCACGGTAGCGCTTGAAATCGATGCGGCGGCGTTCTGGTGCCAGTTTCGGCTTGATCTGGGCCTCCCACTCACGTCTATCCTTGACCAGGAAATCGACGTGCTCAGGTGTGGCGTCATGAAGCTTGTGCCTGCGCAACACCGCGCCATTCCCGTCCCGCACCAGAATTGTCTCCTCAGTCTCCTCCAGAACTTCTGGCTCAAAGTCCAGATCAGCCACCAGGTTGAACGGCCAGGCCAACTCCATGTCAAAGCCGAAATGATCCGCGAGGTTCTCACCAGGTTGAATATGGCCTTGTTCAGTCCACACCCGTTGGGTATCCGACCAGAAGTGTTCGAACAACCCAATTCGATCTACGGGCCTACGGTGAAGGATGTTCTGAATGCGCTCTATCCCTGTCAGTTCTTCCATTAAGGCTCCTACATCACCCTTCCAGGGTGCCCCTCGTGCCGGGCACGAGGGCACCCCCGCTGGGCAAGATCAAGAGTTCGGGAAGATCGTCTCCAAATCCCGACTCCATTCCACAAGCAAAGCCCTCTCCTCGTCGGTAAGAGGTTGAAACTCCTCGGCAGCATCACAGGCCCAGCGGAACAGCTCCATGTGCCCGGGGCTGACAGCCGCCGTCACCGGCTGCGAGAGGGTAAAGCGCACAGCCAGCCGCGCCTCCTCATAGTCCTCCACCGGTTTGTACCATGTCTTGCTCCACTGACGCGGCTCCCCTTCTCGCCAGGCACGCTTGGCGAGCGTCTTCAGCGCCAGGATGCCCATCCCCTTCTCGGCCGCCCGGGCCATAACCTTGGGCCCAAAGTTCGCCTTGAGCCAGCACGCCCAATTGAAGGGAAAGAGTATCGTATCGAAGTCAAAGCGATCCATCAGCGCCAGGGCCGCTTCTTCGGAATGAGCAGAGAACCCGAGGAAACGCACTTTACCCTGTTCCCGGGCGGCCAGGAAGGTCTCCATCGCACCCCCTGGAGCAAACACGGTTTCCACGTCCTCCATCGTCTTCATCGCATGGAGCTGATAGAGATCGAAATGGTCCGTGCGTAGCCGCTTCAGTGAGGCGTGAAGCTCCTCTAAGGCTCCCGCGGCATCTCGCTTGCCCGTCTTGCATGCCAGAAACACCTGATCTCGATAGGGCTCCAAAGCTGGCCCCAGGCGTTCCTCGGCATTGCCATAGGAAGGAGCCACATCGAAGTAGTTGATACCCCGCTCCTCAACCGCCTCAGCGACAAACCTGGCCGCATCCTCAGGCGTCTCATTCATGACCAGAATCCCACCAAACCCAATGACCGAAAGCTGTTCTCCTGTCTTTCCCAATACACGCCGTTTCATAGCCCACAACTCCTTTCATCGAACCGCTCAACCACTATCTCACGCTATGACCCCACACCTCTATCGACCCGCACAGCTCCAACAATAACAAGCATCGACATGAAACCACGCCTTCGACGCTTCATGT
>CAZHBB010000097.1:0-1636 GCA_964530185.1 uncultured Anaerolineales bacterium | reverse complement strand
GCTGCATGCCCTATCGGCCCTGAGATATTGTGCAACACCAGGGGCACACCAAACGTCTCCGCCATGGCCGCAATCTTACGCGTCTCGGTGATGCCCCCAGTCCACAGAGGCTCGGTCATCAGGATCTGAGACACGTGTTTTTCCAGCCACTCACGCAGTTGCCAGCGGGTGAGCAACAGTTCCGATCCCACAATGGGTATGGACGTGCGCTGAGAGAGTGCTTTGATCTCATCGGGATACACCGCATGGATGGCATCCTCGAGGAAAAGAATGTCGTAAGGTTCCAGTGCTCTGACGATCCGCTCCATGCTGGCCCTGTTCCAGCGGAAATGACACTCGATCCCGATCTCCATGGCTGTTCCCACGGCCTCACGGATCTGCTGAATGGGATGCAAGCCACGGGCCACATCCTCTGGGGCGATATACTGGCCTCGGCTGGCATGACTATACGGGTCGAACGGCCAGATCTTCATAGCACGGATGCCATCATCCAACAACTGACGGGCGAGCTCACCGGCATCGCGTTGCCAGAGGGCGTAATCATCGAACTCCCCGTATCCGGTACAGGTGTTATACGTAGGCACGGTCTCCCGACATCGCCCGCCGAGTAAATGGTAGACGGGTGCACCGTAGACCTTCCCCATCAAGTCCCACAACGCCAGATCTATAGCCGACAGGGCACGCATCTCAGCACCAGCGAAGCCGTGGTAGAGGATGGTATCCGCCAGGTCCTGCCAGATGCCTTCGATATCCAAGGGATCCCGTCCCAGGAGCAGGGGCGCCAGAGTGCCATGCAAGGCCCCCCGCGACCCTGGAATCTTATCCACGGTCTCCCCAAGCCCAATCAGCCCTTCATCCGTATGAACGCGGACCACCAGCAGCCGGGGATAGGCCTGCCAATAGAGGCTCTCAATCGCTGTGATCTTCATGGTTTCCCCCCTAAGGGACGGCAAGGTCAATCAATGCAGCGATCGCGATACCGAAGATGCCGATGGAGAACATGCGCCACGCGTAGCGCGAGCGCTTGCTCAAGCCTTGTCGTCCATCCTTGATGATGGTTTGGGCGACCTGAGCATCGATCCCTGCGGTGAAAGGGTTGTCATAATAGCCTCGGCTCGTGCCCAGTGAGGCAAGAACCGCCGGCATACCGGCAATAATCATAGCCAGACTCACCCAGAACATCCGCTCACTATAGACAGCATTGCTGCAACGCGAGCCGATCAGACAAGATAGGCTGACCGCAACAAAGAGACCGAGGTCGATAAGCAGTGAAACACCAAGAAATCGCAGTAGACTCAGCACAACCTCACGGACTTTCTCCATGGCTCTGTCACATCTCCTCTCCGCATTTGGCGGTGTGCCAGGATCGCTAATTGAGAATTCTACCCCACTTCTGAAGAGAGTCACAGCCACGCGGTATACCAGGCAAGATCTTACCGAACGTGGTAGAGTCCCCAGACGGTCGCGAGTGGTTTGCCGCCAGGCGACACCCCAAAGAGGGCCGCGGAGATCCCTGATCGCCGAGACTGTCACCAAAGCAGTGGGGGAGAGAGCAAAGGCAAGACCAACCACCATCACAGTCACCCCCAACGCGAGCCGCTGCACAAGGCGCCCCCCTTGACCCGGGCACCATCCA
>CAZHBB010000096.1:0-11300 GCA_964530185.1 uncultured Anaerolineales bacterium | reverse complement strand
GTGCGCCTGCCGACCACAGGGGCCATCGCCAGTTGGTCCGCCACGGGGCTTGGACTGGCACACGGCCACGACTACCTGAACAAGGGGCTCTTCGAAGCCCTGTTCTGGAAGGACATCACAGCCCTTGGCCCAGCGACCACCTACGCCAAACTCTATCTGGCGGACAACACCGCCGGCTACGATGACCTGCTGGACACGTACCTGCTCTTCGGCGACCCGGCGACGCGTTTGAGACCCATTCTCATCTACCTGCCGCTGGTGATGAGGAGCATCCCTTAATTCGGTAGACGTCATCTGAGGAAAAACAACCGCCCGGTGCTGATGCCGGGCGGTTCTTGGTGCTGGGGGCGGAGGATTTGAACCCCCACATACGGATTCAGAGTCCGCTGTCCTGCCGTTAGACGAGCCCCCAAACTTAGTATAACTATACCATGCTTCGCGAGTCATGCAAGCGCATGATTGGCCATGCTCCCCTCAGCCGATCGTGTGGCACTGCGGAATTGCCCAACAAGGGAACGGATAACCAGGTGGGCCAAATGCTGCGCTGAAGCCGCTGAGTCCCACGGGGGACGGCTTTCAGGGCTCCAAGTGTTCAGCATTAGAACAGATATCAACGGATTTCTAATATGCCGTTTATGCGAATCTAATGTCTCTCTTCTATATATAAAAGAGCAATCCAACTCGGATGTTGAGCTGACGTCAGGTTACTCAAATATCGGACCAATCAACAGGAGGAGGTGGGCTATGTCGATACTGCGTTGGGATCCGATCGAAGACTTCTATACCATTCGTCGAGAGATGGCACGTCTGATGGATGAGACGCTCTCGCCGTTCCGTATGACCCGGTTCATCCGATCGGAGCGCACAGTCCAGCTACCTCTAGATGTCTACAGCACCGACGAGGAGATCGTGATCACCGCTGCCGTTCCTGGCCTGAATCCCGAGGACGTCGAGGTCACAATGGAGGACAACGTCCTCACGATCCGCGGGGAGTTCAGGGCTCCGCTTGAGAACGTGGAATATCTTGTCCAGGAGCGGCCTTACGGACGGTTCAGTCGTTCGCTGACCATCAACGTGCCAGTCGAGGCAGATCGCGCAGAGGCCAAGTTCGACAAGGGCATTCTGACCGTCGTTCTGCCCAAGGCTGAACACGCGCGGCCCAAGGTCATCCAGGTGAAGACTGAGTAAGAACAAGAGATAAACAAGGACACGAGAATGACATACGCCGACGCATTACACTAGGCGTCGGCGTATGTCACTTATTATAGGTATGTCTCTATCATGTCTTATCGTCGATCACAATGGCGCGCCGGATAGCGTTGCGCCCGAACCGCTCGCGCACATGGTCCAACGCCGCCTGTAGGCGCTGTTGTTTCTCATAAGACTTATCCCACAGACGTAACTGTATGGCTGGCGGTCCCAGGTTGCTGACTGCCACACCAATCAGCCTGACGGGGCGGCCTTTAGGCCAGTGTGCCCTCAAAAGCCCTTCAACAGCCTGCAGGATGACGTCGTCGTAAGCAGTGGGCTCCTCCAGCGTGACCTGCCGCGTGATTGTTGTGAAGTCAGCCCAGCGGAGCTTGAGCTTGACCGTGTTGCCAGCGCGACCCGCCCGTCGCAGGCGCTGCCCAACGTCCTCTACCAACTGGCACAACACTCGCCGTAGCGTCATCTCGTCGGTCACATCTCTGACGAAGGTGGTCTCCCGTCCTATGGACTTGACCCGATGCTCTGAGGCTACAGGGCGTGTGTCAATGCCTTGAGCACGCCGTATCAGGTCACGCCCATAGGTGCCAAAGCGCTGGACAAGATCATTTTCAGGCCAGGTTGCCAAATCACCAATCGTTTTGACGCCCAGGGCCTCAAGTCGCTGGGCAGTTTTAGGCCCTACTCCCCAAAGCTCTACCACCGGCAGGGGGGCGAGGAAAGCAGCCTCCTGCCCCAGTGGCACGACAGTAATCGCCATGGGCGGCCGACCCGGCTCCGCCGTGGCTTTTCCCACAGTGTTGGCAATTTTCGCCACCAGCTTGTTCGAAGCCACTCCCAGCGAGCAAGGCAGATGGAACTCGTCCCAGAGGGTACGCTGGAGGGTCTCCGCGATCTCTCTCGCCGGGGCCTTGAGGTCCGTGACGTCGATGAAAGCTTCGTCGATCGAGATCTGTTCCACGAGATCAGTGAGGTTACTCAAATGTTGCATCACCCGACGCGAATAGGCCGCGTACTCGTGATGACGGCCTGAGATTACAATCAGGTTAGGACACAGTCGGAGTGCCTGTGCCGTGGGCATCGCCGAATGCACACCGTACACCCGCGCTGCATAAGAACACGAAGCCACCACCCCTCGCCCCTCAGGCCGTCCTCCCACGGCAAAAGGTTTGCCCACCAGGGAAGGATCACGCAATTCCTCCACGGCGCAGAAGAACGCATCCAGGTCCATATGGATGATCTTCCTGGGCAGAGCTCGTTCCATGGGATAGTCGCTCCCGCGAAGGGCGCTCACTCACCTTCGCCGAACAGCCGTCGCCAGAGCGCGAGGTCCTCATCCGACAGCGAGTCGGATTGCTTAGCCTCTTCATCCACATCAGGGAGATTGGCCTTGAGACGCGCCAGCTTGGACCGGGTGGCTCCCCCCTCCCGCCCCCTTTTGCCAGATGCATCCCTCTGCTCAAAGCCTTCGACGACTTCATCCCCAAAGAGCTGCAGCCAGGCTTCGACCTCCTCAGGTGTCAACTCACCCTCTTTACGCACAGCAGGGGGCTTGCGAACAGGAGGCAACGTGCGGCGCTTTCTGACTTTGGGCGGGGGGATGTGAGTCTCTGGCTCATCCTGGAACACCTGAAGCCAGGCGCTGACTTCATCCTCCGAGATCTCGGACGGCTTCTCTTCCAACAGAGCCTTGGGATCTTTCTGTTGGGGAGGAAGCGGGAATCCCACCTGTTGTCCGATCGTCTGAGTGGACCGAGGGCTCGATGCCGCCGCTTCACGCGATCTGGAGCGCCTTCGCCGAGGCACAGTTGGCCGCGCAGCGGAGTGTCGCTCGCGGAACGATCCCGATGGGGAAGCCTGGGACACAGATTCAGATGCTGAGGAGGCCGCTTCACCATCCCCAAACACCTCAAGCCAAGCATCAACCTCCGCCGCAGAAATACTTTCCGGCTTCGCTCTGGCAGTGGGGACCCTTTCCAGCCAGGCGGCAAAGTCCGCGGCATGGACCACTCTTGCACGTACACGACGGGCCTCGTCCAGGATCTCATGATCCGAGGTGACAACCGTCCAGTTGCCTGGATCCTTCAGTCGCTTCAAGCGGCTACGAATGATACGATCAGCATTGGTATGCAGGCGTGAGGCAAAGATCACCTGCACCTGAGACGTAGACAGCTCCCGAGATGCTCCGCCGGGTAACCCACCATCGAAGACGACGATGACCCGGCGCCGCTCTCGAGCGGCCCAGGAACGCAACCTGACGACAAGCTTAGCCTCGTCATCGGGATCTTCTAAATCTATGTCATCGATCGCCGCAATGACATTGTGTCCATCGATCAAGAATGGCATCACCCCACCCGGCTCTATCCTACCATCAATCAACATTCGGACAAAGCAAAGATGGGATCACTCTTACGGGAGTCGTCCAAAGCGGCGTCACATCGCCAGCGCTTGCCATTCTACCTACGGGCCATCAGCACATGAACACTCATAGGGGCCAGGTCTAACAAGATCGTCTCTTCCCCAACCCTTACAGTCCCTACGAGCCGCCCTAGGACATCCTCGGTTGACACGACATGGTCATAGGCCCCGACGGGTAACCCCACTATCCGCACCGTATGAGGATCTGGAGCGAGGTTGATCACATGAAGTACCGTGTGCGACGGCGCTTCGCCTGTCACGGCATACAGGCCGGGGGTGTTCACAGCCGTATGGAGGACCCGTGTATCCTCAGGAAAGGCTCCCACCAGTTGAGCCAGTAACTGCAAAGCCGGATAGGGCTGTGTTCCATCGTTCAAACTGTAATCATTGCCCAGGAACTCCCAGTACAACAACACGCTAGCTCGACTGAGCTGGAGCACGCGGCTGTAGGTCGCCGCCAGCTTCACACCGTTGAGCCACGTAGGATATTCCTCTGGACGGCTGTACAGAAAAGCATCCCATCTCAGTCATCCAGACATCAAGCCCATACTCCAAGGCGAAGTCGGCAAACCGCGTGATCTCACCACCTTGAAGATCCAGGACACCCCAGGAATGAGCCGCCAGAGGGCCAAGGTAAGGACGCACTTCAGCGTCCTGGTAGATGTAGGAGGCATACATTGTGCACCCCTGGATGTTGGCGCAATCCCCCAATAGCCAGCGGGTCTTCAAGCCCAGCGTCTCAAACTTAGCACCAGCCGCTTTGATCATAGCACGTTGCTCAGAGCTGGATCTACGCGAGAATTGATCTTGATACTTCAATTATACAGAGTCCGTTCTGGAGATGAAAAGAGGGTAACCAACCTGATCGCTCACACTAAGAGAGCAGCGGGCGGCCATACTGATGGCCGCCCGCTGCTCGTCCGGCTAGACTCTACGGGAAGATACCGCGCTCTTTGTACACTGTCTCGAGACGGCGCAGTGCGACGATGTAAGCAGCCGTGCGCCAATCGGTCTGGAACGCCTGAGCCGTGTCGCGCACCTTCTGATACGCCCCTGTGATCAATTTGTGGAGTTTACGATCCACTTCTTCCAAGTCCCAGAACTCACTTCGTTTGTTCTGAAGCCACTCGAAGTAACTCACGATGACGCCACCTGCATTGGCCAAGACGTCGGGGATCACATGGATACCTCGTTCTTGCAGGATCTCGTCACCCGCTGGATCCGTGGGACCATTGGCCCCCTCAACGACCATCTTGACATTCAGCCAAGGGGCGGTCTCGGCTGTGACCTGTCCTTCTAACGCCGCCGGGATGAAAAAGTCAGCCGGCGTACTGAAGAACCTGTGATGATCCACCGGTGATGCGCCCGGATACCCCTGGATCCGACCCTCTCGGGCCACATAGGCCGCCAAGTCGTCCGGATCTATACCCTCCGGATTGACCAGAGCGCCAGAATGATCCTCTACCCCCACCATCACCGCCCCCGTCGGCTTCAGCAGACGCGCTGCCCAGGACCCCACATTGCCGAACCCCTGGATGATGTAGCGGGATGTGCCCAGATTGAAGCCGTGGTCCTGAGCCCACGCCTGCAACACGAAGACCAGGCCCTGGCCCGTTGCTTTGGTACGGCCCAGACTTCCACCGGACTCCACAGGCTTGCCGGTCACGACATGTACCGACCGGTTCCGCTCGAGCGGTGGCATCATCTGTAGATAAGTATCCAACATCCAGGCCATGATCTGCGCATTGGTATTGACGTCTGGGGCCGGGATGTCGTATTCCGGTCCGATGTTACTTCCCAGAGCAAACGTGAAGCGTCGGGTAATACGCTCCAGCTCACCTCGACTGTACTCCCAAGGTCTCATCTGGATGCCACCTTTGGCCCCACCAAACGGGATACCCGCGATCGCGGTTTTCCACGTCATCCAGGCCGCCAGTGCCCGGACCTCGTCGATGTTCACCGCCGGGTGGAACCGTATACCCCCTTTGTACGGCCCCAAGACGTTACTATGTTGTACCCTGTAGCCAGTGAACATCTGAATATGGCCGTCGTCCATGATGACCGGGAAGTTGACCAGGATCTCATTGGTAGGGCGCGCCAGGATCTTCCGGATCTCTGGATCAAGCCCCATGAGATCAGCTGCCTTGTCAAACTGCGTCATGACCATCTTGTAGATGCCAGGCTTTGTCATACTACCTCCAGATTAATAACATAACTGCATACCATTTAACTACACCTCCCCGCCTTGGCAAAGTGCCAGACAGACTGCTGGGGCCTGTCATTTGTCTATAACCGTCACGGTGTAGATGACACGTCAGTCGTCTGGAGTACCATATACGAGGTGGAACAATGACAAATGCGTCAGCAGGAGGGAAACGTGGCCCGACAGGCTATCCTTATCGCCTCACCAGAACTCTGGCGGCATGGCTTTGCCCCCCATCACCCACTGAAGCCGGAACGTCTAGCGCGTACCATGGCACTTCTGCACGCTTACGGTGCGTTCGATGCACCCAATGCCCGGGTCGTTGCGCCCCGTCCCGCTTCTGACGAAGAGCTCTCCCTTTTTCACACCCCGGCTTACATCGAGGCAGTGAAACGTCTGAGCAGCGGAGATCTCACCATCCCGAGCGCGATCTACGGATTTGGACCGGGTGACAATCCCATCTTCCCAGGGATGGATGACGGTGCACGCTTAAGGGTAGGTGGAGGACTCCAGGGTGCTGCCCTACTCCTCTCAGACGCTTGCCAGGTCGCTTTTAACCTCGGCGGGGGATTCCACCATGCCCATCCAGCGCAGGCCTCTGGCTTCTGCATCTACAACGATGTAGCCATTGCCATCAAGTGGTTGGTGCTCCAGGGACAGCGTGTCGCCTACGTAGACATCGACGCCCACCACGGGGACGGCGTCCAAGAGGCCTATTATACCACCGATCAGGTCCTCACTATCTCGCTCCATCAGGATGGCAGGACTCTTTTCCCCGGCACGGGCTTCGTCTGGGAGATTGGAGAGGGTGCCGGTGAGGGCTACAGCGTCAACCTGCCCTTTCTCCCTGGCACCGACGACGAGATCTACCTTTGGGCCTTCGAAGCGATTGTGCCGCCTATGATACACCGCTTCAGGCCCGATGTCCTCGTCACCCAACTGGGCGTTGACACGCATTTCCGCGATCCCCTCACCCATTTACAGCTCACCACTCACGGCCACGAAGCTCTCTTCAAAGCCCTGGCAGCCCTCTCCCCAGGTCGCTGGTTGGCCACAGGAGGAGGGGGGTACGACCTCGATGTCGTGCCGCGAGCATGGACCCTGGCCTTCGGGGTTATGACGGACCTGACGTTTCCGGACCCCTTGCCCGAGGTCTACAGGGCACAGTTCGGTGGGCGGTGGCTGCATGACCATGACCGTCCGCATTTGACGGCAGGAATCCGCGCTCGAGCGCGCCAGCATGCCGAGCAAACCGTCGCCAAGCTCAAGGAGCTCCTGAGGATCGGATAACCCAGGCCAAGAGTCCCAGCTCTGCAACTTATTGAAACAAGTGATCCGAGGCAACACCGTCAGTGGAGGCTACTGCGATCGACCTCCCATTGAAACCATGGAGATTGGACGGATAATGGGATTCAGAACCAACAGGAGGACAGATGGATAGGGATGACTTCCTCAAAGCAACGGACCAGCGGGCGACTGCTGAAGAACGAGCCTAAACCATCGGGGCACAAAGCGTGAGTTCGGGTTATCGCCATTTGACGTTGCCTCCCGTCTTTTGTATCTTGGCTTCGGCCTGCAAGCGACAAGGAGGGACGTATGGATGCTCAGATCGAGGAAGCACGTCAAGCTGCGTTGGCCGTGCTCCGCCCCACTGATAGCGAGTTAGAACATGGGCTGGCACTCCATCAGGAGGCGCTGGTCGTGGAGTCCTATGGGTTTGCCCCTCGAGCCTCCGTGGACGTTGGAGCGCTGCGCCAGGCGATCCAAGAGGGTGCCTCGGCATGGGAGATCCAAGAACTCTATGAGCGTTTCATTATGACGCGTATGGCCCATGACCCTGAGGACCGCCGCGAGTTCCAGGAAGCCTGGGACGCAGCGGGAGTTACCTGCATCCTACAGAATGCAGGAGAAGAGTGTAACGAGATCGCAACGCTGATCAAACGCCTGGCTCACTTCACCTACACCACAGACCTGCTCCGTGACTTCTGTGCTCGGGCCGCTTACCCCGATGACATCCTCGCTGCGAAAAAGGAGGGCCGTCACTGCCTCTACTTCTCTGCCAATGCCGTGCCCCTGATGCAACATTGGGTCTCTGTCGAGGAGGAGCTTGCCTACATCCGCATCCTCTTTCACCTCGGTATCCGCATGATGCACCTGACCTACAATCGAGCCAACCCAATCGGTGTCGGCTGCGGTGAACTCAACGATGGGGGGCTCACAGACTTCGGCAGGCAGGTCATCGCCGAGATGAACCGCGTGGGCGTGATTGTGGATGTGGCTCACTCAGGACATCAGACTAGCCTGGAAGCCGCGAGAGTATCGACGATGCCTGTGGTGGCCAGTCACTCGGTGGTCCACACTCTCAGCGGTCACTACCGCGGCAAGCCTGATCAGGTAATCCGCGCCATCGCCGACACCGGCGGCTATATCGGCATCTGTTGCGTCCCTCGCTTCCTGGGCAGGACCCGGGACATTCTGAGTTTTCTCGACCACATCGAGTACGTCGTTCGTCACTTTGGCGCCGAACACGTGGCCATTGGCACAGATGTGGCCTATGTCTCGAGACGAGCCCAGGGGACTTATCGTGTGCTCTCACAAGCACCTAGACATCGTACCCCCTGGTATTCCCTGTGGCCTCCGGCCAGCACTCGGGACTCTGAGCCTAGCGATGAGCAGGCCAGACGGACCCTGGCCTGGACCAACTGGCCACTCTTCACCGTAGGCATGGTGCAGCGCGGGTTCAGCGACGACCAGATCCGCCAGATCCTGGGAGGCAACGTGATACGGGTAGCACGCGCCGTGTGGGAAGGGAGGGCATTGTAACACCATATCCCCATGGCAGCCTCCGACCAGCGCGGGGAGGCTTTCCAAGATTTAGATCCCAACTCTCTGACTTCACTCAGAAACGTTATCCGACCAGAGCTCCTGGAAGAGATTTGGCAAATAGTGTCCTCGCCTGCGGTCTTGGCAAGGTAGACCCGCGTAACCTCCTGCACTGGAGCTCGTCGCCTTGACAAATCCTTGTTTTTACTTATAATAATTATAAATAAGTAACAATTACTGTTTAGGACTAAACCCATTATGAGATCAGTCGCCGAGATGATTGAATTGTTCCGAGAGCGTGGATTCAGAATTACGCCCCAACGGCGACTCATCTTCACCCTGTTGGCCGCGGACAACTCCCACCCTACCGCCGAAGAGCTCTATCAACGAGCCACGGCGATCATGCCTGAGATCTCCCGCACGACAGTGTACAACACCGTCTCTGAGCTAGTCTCCCTGGGGGAGTTGACGCCGGTAGAAAGCCTGAGTGAGAATGGCCTGCGCTACGACACCAACACCACTCCCCATCACCATCTTTATTGCATGCGCTGTCATGCCCTGGTGGATGTCGGCAGAGCGTTCGAGGGCGTGACACTCTCAGAGGAAGACGCCTCAGGGTACAAGGTTGTCAGGAGTCAGGTGACATTCTATGGGTATTGTCCGCGGTGTCTGGCTGAGATGGAGCGGGCGACACACGCAGACCCATCAACCGACACAGGAGAGAAGTGAAGTAAGCCACGTTGGCAATGTCCGGCTTTTCGCTTTTCACAGGCCTCTCTCCCATCGGGGCCTCAGCGAAGTACGGACCAGGCAAGGTGGCTGCAGGTCATGTGGTCGCTGTAAAAGGATATGTTCAGGTAAGAAAGGATAGATGATCATGGCTAGGGTAACACGGGAAGTCGTCGAGAGAGCAGGCGTCAACGTTGATGAGCTATTGGAGTTGTTGATCAAGAACGCTGCGGCGGAACTCACCACCTTCTATTACTACACCATCCTCCGCGTGAATCTGATTGGCCTTGAAGGTGAAGGCATCAAGGAGATCGCCGAGACCGCACGCATCGAAGATCGGAACCACTTCGAGGCGCTGGTACCAAGGATCTACGAGTTGGGAGGGAGGTTGCCCGATGACATGAAGGAATTCCACGACATGTCTGCCTGCCCGCCCGCCAACCTGCCCGAGGATCCCACCGACGTCAAAGCCATCTTGAAAGTGCTGGTAGAGGCGGAACGCTGTGCGGTGCGGGGCTATACCTATATTTGCAACCTCACGGCAGGAAAGGATCATCGGACCTACGAACTGGCTCTGGCGATCCTCAACGAGGAGATCGAACACGAATCATGGTTCTCCGAGTTTCTGGGAGAGGGACCGTCCGGCCACTTCCTCCGCCGGGGAGAAACCTCACCCTTCGTCAGCAAGTTCATGCAGTAAAACCATGGTGGTGTGGGGAGCTCTCATGACAGAGGGCTCCCCACAGTGCCGCCGGAGGTTCTAACCCAAGACAGGACACAGGGGACAAAATATGCGGACGTTCACCGTTGAGGAACTGAGTCAGTATGACGGAAAAGAGGGAAGAGCCGCCTATATTGCCTACGGAGGCAAAGTCTACGACGTCTCGAGGAGTTTCCTCTGGCGTGGAGGCCGGCATCAGGTTGTCCACCTGGCGGGCATGGATCTGACCTCCGCTTTGCGCCGGGCACCACATGGGGCTAATGTGCTCAAGTCGTTCCCTGTCATAGGAATACTTGTCACTGCGCCAACACGCAAATCGTAACCGCCTCCCGACAGGGTCGTCTGGTCCGCCGGAGGCCCCCACTCTTCAACCAAACGCCTCAACAGGCTAAGGTGAAAGCCCCAGCAGCGCTCGCAGATTGCCACCCAAGATCTGGATGGCCTCCTCGGCAGGGAAACAGCCTCGGATCATGTCAACATCCCGCCGAAGCTGTGCCTCATCGTTATATGGGTAGTCCATGCCATAGATCATCTGCTGGACCCCAATCTGCCATTTGATATCCTTGAGCCCATCAAGGCCCAGATACCAGTAACGCTGTCGCTCAGGGTCGAGCACACTGGCAATCCCTGCGTAGAGCCGGTTTCCCCGTTGCTGATTGTTGACGACCACAGCTACCATCTCACGGAAGTAATGCCATCCCCCCATGTGCTCGAAGACCATCACAAGCTCGGGGTAGTGAAAGGCCACCTCATCGAACTGAAGCGGATGAGAGTCTCGGAGTCGATGCCAGTGGACCCCCGTGTGGAAATCTGCGATCAGATTGTGTGTGACGAGGGACTCATAGGCTGCCCGTGCCCAAACCCCAAAGACGTCGAACTTCTGAGCTGCCGGGTGGAGTTTTACGCCCCTGAACCCCAGGTCTGCGATCTCCTTGATTTGATCCCCCGGCGCACGCGTTGGGTCTAACGTACCATACCCAATCAAATAATCCTTGCCCTTGATCTGCTGATAGAGCCATCGATTGGGGTTCAAGCCCAGCGGATCCATCTGATAGGTGAAGGGGGCAAAGCAGACGGCACCTTCCAGCTCGAAGGCGTCAACGAGCCGTAGAAAAGGCTCAATGCCGCCACCAGGCGAGATCTCTTTCGGAATGATGTGGACGTGGTTCAGGAACATCATCACCTCCTTCTGCAATTTCG
>CAZHBB010000095.1:0-11308 GCA_964530185.1 uncultured Anaerolineales bacterium | reverse complement strand
CACAAGAGCAGCTTCCATCTCGACGTATGGGGTGACTGTCACCTTGATGGATGGGTGGCGTACGCGGGCCATCGCTTGCGGTGGCGGCTCTCGGCAAAGGCCTTGACAGAGGTGACAGTCACCGCCTCTCCCCCACCACTTTTGTGACAATCTCCGCCGTTCACTCTCACCCCACTTGACGTGTCATAAGAGTCTGAAGTTTTTCAAGACTCGTAGCCGGGGCGACCGCGCGGAGAAAAGCGGCCGGGGACTCGCTGAGCGCCCACAGACGTCTCACCAGTGGACCGACAGGATCCTCCCCCGCGGCCCCAGGCTCACTGGCATAAGCCCCGTGAAAGGCGAAATAGGCCTGGTTCAGCCGTCGGATTCTGTAACCATTGGCCACAAAATAGCGACGCTGCAACTCCATATACCACTCAGCCTCTTTCACACGCCCCTCTGCCAGCAGGCGATCCACCACCACCCTGGTGTGATGCATCTCAGCCCGGAAGTCAAAGACCACCTCACGCTCAGTAGGTTCCTCAGAGACCCGTAACGGATCAGGTAATCCCTTCGCCCGGCTCAGCAACGGGCGATAGAAATGCAACACCACCTCCTGCCCACCCCAATCCCCGATCAGTGAGGCTGTTGTCTCGTTGATTGTCCTGGCCTCAGCGCTCTCCATATATGCCCAGCCCAGAGGGGCAAACGCGAGATGATGATGGACCCATTCGTGGGCCATAGTATCCGCCACCCAATCGATAGAGGAGGATTCCAACAACATCGCAGGGTAGGCAGCCAATCCCCCAATCGCTGTGACGTAGGCCGAGACCTCCGGATCAGCCTGCATAATGCGTTCTTCGATCATGGACTGTTGGGCCGCGGAGAGCCCGGCCGTCAACTGCTGTTGATAGATCGTCTCAATGATAGCCCGTGGAGAGATGATCAAGATGTGGGGAAGCGGTGTAAACGATCCACTCACAGGGGGCAGAATCACGGGACCGAACCCGCCCTCACGGATGAAGATCACGCTTACCTGGGCTTGAAGCACCGCCTCAGCCACAGGCGCACGCACCCTCATCTCCTGACGCAGGAGAGAGAGTTCCTGTTGTTCACGCTCACTTGCACCAACGGGATCAGAGATCTCTGGGTCACTGAAAATCCGTTCAATCTCTCGGTCCAGTCTCTTCGCCTCAGCGATACGATCCAGGTAGTCCAACACGAAACGGCTCTGCTGGAGATCACTCATAAACCGCTGCGGAGCAAGAAGGCTATAGAGCACCTTGCGAGAGAGCGCCCGTAACTCCCAGGAGAGGAAGTCAAACGTCCATTCCCATGTCAAGCGTTCGAGCTTGGACTCCAGCGCCTGGGGGGGCGGCCCACCGTTACCCAGGAGCACTATTACGGTCAGGAGCACCACAATGACCCTGACCGCACGCTCGAGCCTTTGTAGCATCACACGTGCAGACACGAGGGGCAGTCTACCGCGTCCACGACGAAAATCAACAGGGAACCGAGGGGGAGGCGTTCGCAATCCCCTTAGTACAATGATCACACTTCAGCGAACACGTTGAAGCCCTGGTTTCCACGGCACTTTCTCCCCGCCAGAACAGGAATGATGGCGGATCATGGAGCACCCGCTCTTGCCGTGATGTCGATTTAACGTATAGTTATCATTGTGGTCAAGGAGTCATTCCCAATTCGCGAACGCATCTAGAGAAGAAAGACAGGCAGAACGCTGATGACCTACCGTGACGAGTTGTTGACGTGTAAACGTTGTGGCAAGCAGTTTGTCTACCGGGTGGAAGAGCAACGCCTGGCGGCCGAAATGGGGCTGGAACCCGAGAAGCCAGAATACTGTCCCGCATGCAGGGAGACCATGGAGCCTCAGACAGGACCTCGCCCTGGCGTGGTCAAATGGTATCGGGACGACAAGCACTTTGGATTCATCAAACAGGAAAATGGGCACGAGATCTTCTTCCATCGCAGCAATTTCGAAGGCGATGTCTCCTTGCTGACCGAGGAGACTCCCGTCTGGTATGAGGTCGTGGAGACTGACCGGGGCCCTCAGGCGGTCAATGTCCGTTTGAGAGAATCCTGATTCCGTCTCATCTAAGAGTTGTGACCCCCTCTGTCCCCTGCGAAGCTATCGACGACAGAGAGAACGATCTCCACTCCATTGGTGATTTGCCCATGCGAGTTGTCATCAACGGATGGTTCTGGGATCGTCCCGACACCGGTACCGGACAGTACACAAAGCACATAGCCCGACTCCTCAGTGAGCTGGGGGAGAAGGCCCCAGATGTCACTGTGGTGATACCCACGGGCCAGAGCCCCGATGGAGCCCCCTCCCACGACGATTTCACGACGGACCGGCTCAAGCTTATCCGCCATCCCATCCGAATCACACACCTATCCAAGGTATGGTGGGAGCAGATCCTTATCCCCAGGATTGCCCGACAGCTCAAAGCGGATCTCCTGCACATTCCCTATTGGGCTCCCCCAGCAGGGACGTGGGGCCCCACAGTGGTCACCATCCACGATCTGATCCCGCTCATCCTGTCGGCTTATCGAGGAAACCCCATGGCGCGGCTCTATACCTCCCTGGTCGCTGCGTCGACCCCGGGGGCCACACTGGTGATCACCGACTCTGAAGCCTCACGACATGATATCGTAAACACCCTACCCGTCAGCCCCGACCGCGTGCAGGTGATCCCACTGGCTGTAGATGAGAGCTTCTCACCCGCTGCAGGCGAAAGTGATCGATCCATCCGCCACGACTGGGGTATCAGTGAGGGATATCTGCTCTATCTCGGAGGGTTCGACATCAGGAAGAACCTGGCCACCATGTTGCGGGCCTTCACCTACGTCAGCAGGGCTGTGGACGACGCGCAACTTGTAATCGCCGGCCGGCTCCCACAAAAGGATAGCACTTTTACCCCCGATCCTCGCCGTCTGGCGAAGGAGATGGGAATCCCTGACCGCTCACTTCACTTTCTCGGCTACGTTCCAGAGTCCCACAAGCCTGCGCTCTATCGCGGAGCGAAAGTCTTTCTCTTCCCATCCCGATACGAAGGCTTTGGCTATCCTCCCCTGGAAGCGCTTTCCTGCGGTGTGCCTGTCGTGGGGAGCAACGCCGCCAGCCTACCCGAGGTCGTTGGCGCCGCTGGCATGCTCACCGATCCTGACGATGCCGAGGGCATGGCAGGCGCCGTGATTCAATTGTTGATCGATGAACAATTCCACACGCGACTGAGCCGCCGCGCTACAGAGCAAGCTCGACGCTTCACATGGGCGCGAACGGCTCACCTCACCATGAAGGCCTATCGCGCCGCGCTGACTGTGTAACAGCTCTCGCCTGCGCGTATATGCTGCAACCACAGGCTATGCTATAATCTCACTGCATGGAACCGCTAACGGTGGTCGCATACTTGAAGAGGATTCCAGGGCTCGCGGACCTGGATGAGGCAGGCGAGCAAGAGTTGCTGCGGCTGGTTCCCCATGTCGAGGAACGGATCTACCAAAGCGGCGACACACTCCTCCACCACTGGGAAGCCTCCGCCTGGACATTGATCATCGTCGAGGGGCAGGTCTCCGTCCAGCGCATCGAGGAGACTTCAGAGGGCACAAAGCTCCTGACGACAGAGGTGGGCGAAGGCGAGGTGCTGGGACGATGGGGGCTGCAGATCGCCGCCTTTGAACCCATCACCGCGACCGCTCTTACAGATGTGACATGCCTGCGGGTTGCCTTCCGTGATCTCGTCCGCGCTTACGACCGAAGCCCCTATCTCCGAGAACACCTCGACGGTCCCCTGCGGCCAGCCTACCTGGTCTCCATTTTTAGAAGTCTCCCCCTTTTCCAGAACCTGGACGACCGAGCAGGGGAACTCGAGTTGCGCCAGGTCGCGAAACTGGCCCATGACCAATACTACGAGGATGGCGAGTGGCTGTTCCGCCAGGGGGAGGTATCCGATCGCCTGATCTACGTCGTGAGTGGGCTTGTGGAGTTGACCGCCGTGACGCCCGAGGGCTACACTCGCAAGCTGGGGACCCTGACGGCCGGGCAGTACGCTGGTGAGACCGGGTTGCTCATCGGCGACTTCCATGACGCCACGGCGACGGCCCGTGGCTATGCACGTGTCATCTACCTGCTGCGGGAGGAATTCCACAGCCTTCTCGAGAGGCGTCCCTACCTGGAGCGCCGGCTCCACATGTCCCCCGAAGTGGCTCGTCGCTACCGTCTGCGGACGTTCGACTGGTTGCGCGACGACGAGTGGGTGGTGAGCGTCGTACAGCGTCATTGGTCCCGTCTCTTCCTCCAAACCTGGAATCTCGTCGTCCTCATACTGCTCCTGACCCCTTTGGTAGTGTCACTGCTCAGTAGCGGTACGCGCCCGCTTATCATTACGGGCGCCATCCTTTGCCTGCCCCTATTTGGGCTGATCCTAGCTGCGCTATGGCGCTACATCAACTGGCGTGACGACTTCTTCGTGGTGACAACCCAACGGGTGGTACACATTGAGCGCACTGGCCCTTTCAATGCCCAGCACGAGGAGACTCCTCTTGACAACATCCAGGACATATACGAGGTGCAACCCGGGTTCATGGCCAACCTGCTGAATTACGGAAACCTGGTCCTTCAGACCGCCGGTGAGACCGTCGAGATCGACATGAGCTACGTCCCCGCACCTGATGCCTTGCGACGCATGATCTCTGAGCAGATGGAGAGGATACGGGCGCGCAATGTACTGCGTACGCGCGGCCAGATCCGTGAGCTGTTGGCACGTCGCCTGCAGCGGCTTGACATCAGCGAGGAGGAAAGCTACCAGGACGAGGGAGAGACGGAAGCCGACTCCTCTCGGACTGGCGAGATATTGTTCACGATCTGGGCTGCGATCCGAGAGTTTCTGTTTCCCCCCTCATGGGTCATCTCTGGCGACGGCAGCACCATCATTTGGCGCCGGTTCTGGCTGCCGGGCTTCATACGGACACTCCCAATCTTCCTCGGCTTCGTAGTGGCAAGCGTTGGAGGGGGAGTCCTGCTCAGCCGCACCGTGGCGCGGGAAGGTTTTCCGCTCTGGACATTCGCCTGGCTCTTGCTTGAGATTGGGCTGCTGGCTGCTCTACTGTGGATGCTGGAAGACTGGCGAAACGACTACTTTCAACTCACACCCACCCACGTCATCTTGGTGGAACGTCTCCCCATGTTGTTGCGCGAGTCACGCCACGAGGCACGCCTGGATCGCATTCAGAACCTGAGTTACGAGATTCCCAGCCTCACGGCCCGTCTTCTCAAATATGGCCATGTCCAATTCGAGACCGCAGGAACTGAGGGTAAGTTCCAGTTACAGTACGTGCGCCATCCGGCGAAGGTCCAGATCACCATCTCGAATCGACAGCACCAGTATCGCCAGAAGCAACAGCAGATGGAGGCGCAACGCCACCAGGAGGAGCTCCTCACCTGGTTCTCCTCCTATGACAGCCTAAGACACACATAGCGCAGCAAGACCAAGCATGCGGCCGACTCAGAGCCTTGGCCGGCGGCGATAAACTAACATCACCGATGGCTTAAACGGGCTGAGGGAGCCTGACGTCAACTCATTTCCGAGTGGCTTAGGGCAGCGGGTATAGCGTTACCGCACTCCTTCCACCACTGTCCATGAGTACCGTCCTCTTCCACCTTTGAACGGGAGAAGAGAGCTGGAGAATAAGGTTCTACAATTTCCTTCACAGCATAGGGCATACGCATCGCACCGAGAAAACTGTGAACTATAACTCAGATGCGTTTTCTTGATAAAATCGAGTATAATAATCAATATCAAAATAGAGCTAACAGAGCCCTGGAACAGCCAGAGGCGCTGGAACCGAGGAGGACATATGGCAGTACGTGAGATCATCACCGTTGGCGACCCACGGCTCCGCCAACGCTCACGACAGATCGACGTAATCACGGATGAGATCCGGCAACTCATCGCCGACATGGTAGAGACCATGCACACTTATGACGGCATTGGGCTGGCAGCCGTCCAGGTAGGGGAACTGGAGCGGATCATCGTAGTTGAGCTGCCCGAGGACGAGGAGATCCATGGTAGTGGTCAGCTCTACATTCTGATTAACCCAGAGGTGATCAAAGCATCTCACGAGATGGAAGTTGGCATTGAAGGCTGCCTTTCCATCCCCGGATACGTGGGAGAGGTTGAGCGTTCAACCGCCATCATTGTGCGGGGGTTGGACCCAAGGGGTCACAAGATCCGACTGCGGCCTCGCGGGTTCCTGGCGCGTGTGTTCCAGCACGAGATTGATCATCTCAACGGCATTCTCTATATCGATCGTCTGGTGGGCCCGGATCGTATTTGGGAGGTCAAGCCCGGCACCGAGGAGACCACCGAACTGGCAGAGCAGGGTGCGCCTGAGCGTACCAGCGCTTAAGGGGGACTTGTGCTCAGACGAGCCAAAAGTGATATTCAGCATGGCCGGGGTAAGACCCCGCCAGTGCTCTTTGAGGAGGAAAAGTGATTACCGAAGCACAGGCATTGGAAGCTCTCCGAAACGTCATGGACCCTGAGTTGGGACGCAATATCGTCGAGTTGGGCATGGTGCGCCAGGTGGCGATTGAGGGCGACAAGGTCAGGGTTACCATCGCACTCACCGTTCCCAACTGTCCACTGCGGGACCAAATCGCGGAGAACGCAGGAAAGGCAATCGACGCCCTGGCCGATGGCCTGGACGTGGAGATCGTGCTGACCGAGATGACAGAGGAGGAAAAGGCCCGTCTGCGCGAGCGTCTCGGCCAGCAACGTCAGACAACCGGTCAATTCCCGGCAGGCAACCTCAACCGCATCCGCACCGTCATCGCTGTGATGAGCGGCAAAGGCGGTGTCGGCAAGTCGACGGTGGCAGCCATGCTGGCAGTAGGCTTGCGACGTCGAGGACACCGGGTAGGCGTTCTGGATTCCGACATCACCGGCCCGAGCATCCCCAAGCTCTTCGGCGTCAAAGAGCCACCAACTATGTCCCCTCTGGGCATCATGCCACCCCAGACAGCTCTGGGCATCAAGCTGATGTCGATCAATCTGATGCTTGAGGATGAAGCTCAAGCGGTGATCTGGCGCGGCCCTATGATCACCAGTGCGATCAACCAGTTTTGGAATGACGTGTTTTGGGGGGATCTGGACGCCCTCATCGTAGACATGCCGCCTGGTACCTCAGACGCAGCCATCACAGTGCTGCAGAACCTGCCTGTCAGAGGGATCGTGTTAGTGACCTCACCCCAGGACCTGGCTGAGATGGTCGTCCGCAAGGCAGCCAATATGGCCGAACACCTCAAGATACCTCTGTTGGGCGTCGTAGAGAACATGAGCTACACGATCTGCCCACATTGCGGACGGAAATACCGGATCTTTGGCAAAGGTCGCACGAAGGAAATGGCGGAGGCTTATAAGACTCGCTTCTTTGGCGAGATTGGCATTGACCCTGAGATGAGCAGACTCAGCGATCAGGGGGCCATCGAGACTTACGATCACCCTGACTTCCAGACTCTGATCGAGGCAATGGGCACGCTTGTCAAGAGCGCTCCTGAGGCCAAGTTCGCGAAGCAGGCGTAGGGAACTATTGCAGACTGTAGCGTCGGGGAGGCAAGATCCAATTTTGCCTCCCCGTTCGCCATCCATATTGATGCGCCTCCCCGTCCCAGCGCCAGACTGGTAGAGCCACGGAGCGTCCGGCCCATCGAGAGCGCCTTAGAGCCATGGAGCATGATGAGACCCCATTTAAACCAAATTGATGTGACATCATTCTATTGCCCTGGCCCTCCGACTTCACTATAATAATGGCAATATCATGTTGATAGGCCAATTTATCAGGGCGGGACGCGCGATCAAAGGAACCGCCATAACGTAAGGAGGCACGCACATGCTGAGCTTCATGAAGGATACCCTGGGCGTCATCCTAGGTGGCGGGGCAGGCAGTCGACTCTATCCTCTTACGAAGCTGCGCGCGAAACCTGCAGTACCACTCGCTGGTTACTACCGGCTCATCGACATTCCGATGAGCAACTGCATCAACTCTGGCATCAATCGCATCTACGTGTTGACACAGTTCAACTCGGTGTCCCTGCACCGCCATGTCACACGCACGTATCAGTTTGACAACTTCTCCGGCGGTTGGGTGCGCATCCTGGCGGCTGAGCAGACGCCAGTGAGCCAGTCCTGGTACCAGGGGACAGCCGATGCCCTGCGCAAGCAGCTATACCAGCTTCAGGTACCCTCTCCACGTAACATCGTCATCCTGGCAGGTGATCACCTGTACAGGATGGACTACTCGCTCTTCGTACAGTACCATGAGAGCCAGGACGCCGACATCACCATTGCCGTCAAGCCGGTCAACGCTGAAGACGCCCCGCGTATGGGGATCTTGAAAGCCGACCGAGAGGGGCACATTACCGATTGGCTGGAGAAACCGCCGCCCGAGAAGCTGCCTGATCTGGCAAGCCTGGACGGTGACAAACCCTACTTGGCCTCCATGGGGATCTACGTGTTCGGCACAGAGACGCTGGTAAACCTCTTGCGGGAGGAAAGCGGATCCGACTTTGGCAGGGATATCATCCCAGCCGCGATCAAGAAGGGGTTTAGGGTCTACGCCTATCGTTTCGATGGGTACTGGGAGGATATTGGGACGATCCGGGCATTCTATGAGGCCAATCTGGCTCTCACAACACCGAATCCACCGTTCGACTTCTTCTCCCCTGAGTGGCCCATCTATACCAGGGCACGATATCTGTCTGGCAGCCGCGTATTGGACTCCAGCATTCGACGTGTGCTGCTTGCCCCCGGCTCGCGTATCAACAATGCCACGGTTGCCGACAGCATCATCGGCTTGCGCAGCATCGTGCACTCAGGGGCGCATCTGCGCCGTGTGATCATGATGGGGGCTGATTACTTCGAGACCCAGGCCCAACTGGAGGAGAACCGCCGTCTGGGGTTACCCGACATCGGCGTCGGGCCAGGCAGCGTTATAGAGAACGCGATCCTGGACAAGAACGTACGCATAGGCCGAAACGTCGTCATCCGCAACCACGAAGGCATGGCTGACGAAGAGACGGATACGTACGTCGTGCGCGATGGACTTGTGGTCCTCCCCAAAGGGGTGGTGATCCCCGATAACACGATCATCTGAGGCCCAACCGCCACAGCCGCCTGGCAAGGCTCAGAGCCGGAGATGTGCCCGTGCTCGCTGAGAGGTGGCGCTCCGCGAGCCTCATGGATCTGCGGTCACGTCGGCTATGTCCAACCAGGCTTCGTTGGGATTGGCGAGTGTCCCAAACCTTGGGCGGTCGTCGGGCGGGAAGGCGGCATACTGATTGTCAATCCAGATGACCAGTCCCAACGGAGCTTTTGGCACGACCCTGGTGCTCGCCTGAAGTGTGTCATCCACGTAGTAAGCAACATGATCAACCTGCCACTCAAGCCTGTAATCGTGCCACTGAGTGGGGTCAACGTCCAACGCTACGGCGTCTTCATCTACCGCAAGTCGGGCCGAATAGCGCAACAACAGGAAAGCCCGACGCGTCACCAACACGGGCAGCAGCGCAGGCAAAGCCAGTAAGGCCCCCAAGGGCCAGCTTCGGCGCGCACGGAACGCGCTCGCCAGGAACCCCCGGGCAGGATGATCGTCACGCAGCGCGAGGTGGCCAGGCGGCGAGGCGTAAAAGAACCAGGCCGCATTAGGCAATGTGGGCCAGCGTCGTGTCATGCCACTGAAGCCCAACTGCGCAGCGAAGGGATCGTTCCACCAGCCAAAACCCCATGTACCCGGCAGACATGAGGCCGAGGCCCTGGCGCGAAGGCTGAAACTGCACGGCGGACGCCAGCGGAACATACTCCGTGGCAGGCTCACCCCATAATCATCGAGCTGGGCTAGTCGGTAAACCCCTGAAGGGCCTGCCGGCACCCTCAGCCGGTACCATCCTCGACGGATACGCTCAACTCGTGCCCCCACTGAGACGCGAGCCCGCAACCGAAGATCGTTTGGCATGAAGGTCCCTCTAAGAATCGCTAGCTAGACTTTACTCAACACCAATACTGGAGCCCGTACTTGCCCGCCTGATGGGATCCGGACTGACACGCGGTATCCCAGATGACGGGCCTTTCTCTCGAACCGGGTCAGGGCCTCCTGAGAAAAGCCTCCGAGGAGCAGGGTGATGAACCGCGCCTTCCACGAACGCCCCGCCACCACCCCCAGCCCGGTCATCACAAAATTGGCGGCGGCCTGCTCTGACCCATGTTCCCGCAGCACACGCCACACCTCACGAAGCGTCCTTTCGTCAGTAACATAGGAGGTCGGAAAAGTCGCCACCACAGAGTCAAATGCACCATCCACGAAAGGAAGCGCCTGAGACACGGCACAGACGCGCGGGACTCGACAGTGCACCCGTTCCAGGCGCCGTCTCGCCACTCTCTGCATCTCCTTCGATGGCTCTATACCGAACATCCGCAATCCCCGTCGCCGGCCAGCCACAAGCAAAGCACCCGTCCCGAAGCCCAGCTCGAGTACATAGGGGCCTGCCACATGGTCCAGGGCCTGACGCCTCCAGCGGTCCCATTGACCGCCACTCACGACCCACGCCACAAACTCATAGGCCCAGGCAAATTCATGATAGAGGCGCTCGCTCAGCCACAAGTAGACACGGATCCAGACCCGTCGTAGATGTCCCACCACTCTCCCTCGATGGGCCACCGGGCTACCCCGGCTGCTATTCAGCGCCCCAGGATCTGCGCACGGCGACGCGAAAGGGCCAGGACTCCCAGGAAGATTGACGTTGCTACCAACACGATCGCCGCACCAGACGCCACGCCGACGTAATAAGAGACGTAGAGCCCTGCAATCCCCGACACAGCGCCGATCAAAGCCGCCACCGCCATCATTGAACCCACCCGTTTAACCAGGAGATAGGCCGTCGCGGCCGGCGTGGTAAGCATGGCCACCATCAACGCCACGCCCACCGTCTGCAATGCCGTCACGATCGTCACGGCGATGAGCACTAACTGGAGATAGTGAAGCAGCCCACGCGGCAAACGCAGGGTCACCGCCAGGACTGGATCAAACGAAAGGACGAGAAACTCCTTGTAAAGGAGGAAGACAATAGCCAGAACAACCAATCCAAGCCCCGCTGTCAGCACCAGATCAGACTGGGAGACTCCGAGAATGTTGCCGAAGAGATAATGCATCAGATCGACAGCGTAGCTCTGCATGGTTGAGATGATTGCGATACCCAGCGCAAACATGCCAGAGAAGATGATCCCGATAGCCGTATCCTCCTTGACCTGTGACC
>CAZHBB010000094.1:0-11338 GCA_964530185.1 uncultured Anaerolineales bacterium | reverse complement strand
GCTTGACGAAATCAGATAATCCATTAGAATGCGTCGAAATAGCGCGTATTGGAATTGATATTGCAATGTTTGAATCTCTGACGGGAAAGCTTCGAGCTGTGTTTGACCGGCTCGGGAAGCGAGGCGTGCTGCGCGAGGAGGACGTGCAGACGATGCTTCGCGAGATCCGGCTTGCGTTGCTGGAAGCTGACGTCAACTATAGAGTCGTCAAGGGCTTTGTCGCCCGAGTGCGGGAGAAAGCCGTCGGTGAGACGGTCTCCAGAGCGCTTAATCCTGCTCAACAGGTGGTCAAGATCGTCCACGAGGAGCTGGTGGCGACGCTGGGAGAGCCTGGGCGTCTCTCGTTAACAGGACGCCCGCCTTACGTCATCATGCTGGTGGGCCTTCAGGGGTCCGGAAAGACGACCACTGCGGCGAAGCTGGCGATTCATCTGCGATCTCAGGGACATTATCCGTTGTTGGTCGCGGCTGACGTTCATCGTCCTGCTGCGCTGACTCAGTTAGAGGTCCTGGGACGCCAAATCAATATACCGGTCTATGGCGAGGAACATGGGACGTCCGCGGTTGCTATTTGTGAGCATAGCCTCGAGGCAGCGCGCGAGAGAGGCGCTGATACCATCGTCGTGGATACGGCTGGGCGGCTTCAGATCGACGACGCGATGATGGAGGAGTTGGAGCAGATACGCGACCGTCTCAAGCCTGTGGAGGTCCTCCTGGTGGCCGATGCGATGACGGGACAGGAAGCTGTCAGCATCGCAGAAGGTTTTCATGAGCGTGTGGGATTGACTGGTCTGATCCTGACGAAGGTGGATGGCGATGCCCGCGGCGGGGCTGCTATCAGTATGCGAGAGGTGACCGGTGTGCCCATCAAGTTCCTGGGTACAGGCGAGAAACTCAGTGGTCTGGAGCTGTTTCACCCTGACCGGCTCGCCTCCAGGATCCTTGGGATGGGCGATGTGTTATCGCTCATTGAGCGGGCTGAGTCGGCTTTCGACGCTCAGCAGGCCGCGAAGATGGAACGCAAGCTCCGTAAAGGAGAGTTCGATCTCGAGGATTTTCTCGAGCAATTACGTCAGGTTCGGAAGATGGGGCCGCTCCAAGAAGTGCTTGGTATGATCCCCGGATTAGGGCGGGCGATGCGAGGGATCGAGATTGATCAAAGGGAAGCCGAGCGAAACCTGAAAGCTGTGGAGGCGATTATCCTGTCGATGACGCCGGAGGAACGCCGATATCCAAAGATCCTGAACGCAAGTCGCAAGCGGCGCATTGCTGCAGGTAGCGGGACGTCGGTTCAGCAGATCAACCAGTTGCTGAGTCAGTTTCGTCAGATGCAGCGTATGATTAAGCAGCTCAATCGGGGCAAAGTGCGTAGCCTGCCGCGGTTGTTCTAGCTCTGTCTCGATCTGCATCCTCATTAAGCTGGGGATGGAGCATCAGAGTGGTTTCAGAAATGCGGTACAGACAAGATTGAATCGAGTAGGAGGCCTATGCTAAGGATAAGACTTCGTCGTGTAGGGGCGCGGAAGCAGCCCAGCTATCGTATCGTGGTCGCAGAGAGGCAGGCACCACGCGATGGTAGGTTCATTGAGGTCATCGGGTTCTATAATCCGAGGACAGACCCAGAGACGGTCAAGATCAAAGAATCGCGAGCGTTATACTGGTTGTCGGTCGGTGCGCAGCCCAGCGATGCCGTTACCCGCATCTTCAAGACGCATGGCACCTGGGCACGGTTTGAGCGACTGAAGGCGGGCGAATCACTGGACATGCTTGTGGCGGAGGCGGAAAGCCAGGCGCAGTCTGGGCAGGGTGGAGTGCTTCCAGAGCAGGTGGCAGTGGCGGCAGAGGAGACGGTTGTGCCTGAGCCCGAGAGTGAGGAGGATGCGGCCAAAGCTTAGGCCTTGCCAGGCGCGGCTTTAAATTGGAATCGGACGTTGTCGCCTGTCTGGTTCATGCCTCGGTGGCTGTCTAAGGTTTGCCGATCGTGCGGTTGCTGCCATACAACGCATCCCGGTCTCTGAAGCGTTCGTGTTTCACTCACCCAAGGAGGTAGCACAATGTCCAAGGTCAAGGATTTGGTCGAATATGTCGTCAAGGCTTTGGCGGATAAGCCCGATGCCGTGAACCTGTCGGAGATTGAGGGCGAGACGTCTATCGTGCTCGAGTTGCGAGTAGCACCCGAGGATATGGGGCGGATGATTGGTCGCGAAGGACGCACAATCAATGCTCTGCGTTCCCTGGCAAGGGTTCTGGGTGCGAAAATGGGTAAGAAGGTTACATTGGAGATTGTGTAGCCATGGCCGAAAGGCCGGGAACCGAAGGACAACGGGGCTCAGGCATGCGTCCAACGCAACCTGAGCCCCGTTATTTGGCCGTAGGACGTATTGTGCGACCGCATGGTGTCCGTGGCGAGCTGCGGATGGAGTTGCTCACGGACTATCCTGATCAGTTGTCGCGGCTTAAGATGGTGTATGTGGGCGAGCGCTACGTGGCCTTTGAGCTTGCTGGTGTCCGCCTTCACCAGAAGGTCGCGTTGATCAAGCTTGAGGGGTGCGAGGACCGGGATGCCGCTGAGATGTTGCGTGGACAACTCGTGTATATCAAGCGTGAGGATGCTGTGCCGCTTGAGCCGAATGAGTTCTATGAGCATCAGGTCTGTGGGCTCGAGGTCACGTTGAGCTCTGGTGAATCCCTGGGTGAGGTCGTTGAGGTCTTTACGCTTCCCGGCGCCAATGATGTGCTTGTTGTGCATGGGCCACGCGGGGAGGTCCTGATTCCGGTCATTGAGGATGTCATTGTCGCCATTGACCTGGAGGCTGGACAGATCCGGATACATCCTATGCCTGGGCTCCTACCCGATGGCTGATCTTGCCTTTAAGCGGATGTTTCGGCATGGGGGCCGCTTGATTTGCGTCCGGATTCTGGAGGGTGTATGGAGGAAACGCTCCGATACTGGGTGGGGTTCAACCTTGTACGTGGTGTTGGGCCGGTCCGTCTTCGTAGACTCTTGCAGGTGTTCGGCGATGTAGCCTCGGCCTGGACGGCCACCGAAGCTGCGCTTCGAGCCTCTGGCCTCGACGAGCGAGCGCTGCGTAACCTGCTCAAGGTACGGGCTCAGGTTGATCTCGATCAGGTCCTTCAGAAGGCAACGGATCTGGGGGTTAAGATCCTGACCTGGGAAAGTCCAGCATATCCCACATTGCTGGCTCAGCTCCCTGATGCGCCGCCTGTTCTCTATCTGCGTGGCGAATGTCTGCAGGAGGATGAGTGGACGGTAGCCGTCGTCGGGACTCGTAAGGCATCGGCGTATGGGCAGCAGGTTGCCTATCGTCTGGTATCCGAATTGGCATCCAATGGCCTTACGATTGTGAGTGGGCTCGCTCGGGGCATCGATAGCATCGCACATCGGGCCGCGATCGAGGCGGGGGGGCGTACGATTGCTGTGTTGGGCTCTGGGGTCGATCACATCTATCCTCCAGAGCATCGTAGGTTGGCCCAGGCGATCACTGAGCATGGCGCTCTGGTCAGTGACTATCCTCTGGGGACGCGGCCTGAGGCCTCGAATTTTCCGCCTCGCAACCGTATCATCAGTGGTCTGAGTCTGGCGACGATTGTGATCGAGGCTGGCCTCAAAAGTGGTGCCCTTATCACTGCCGACTTCGCTCTGGACCAGGGGCGTGAGGTGTTTGCGGTGCCAGGCAGCATCCTCAGCCCATCTTCTGCCGGCTGCAATCGTCTCCTGCGTGACGGGGCTCATGTGTTGACGGAGGCCCGAGATGTCTTTGAGGTATTGCATTTGGGCCACGTTGAGGAAAAACGGGCTGCACAGATGGCCCTACCGAAAACACCCACAGAGCGCGCCGTGTTTGCTCAGCTTTCAACAGATCCGCAACATGTGGACGACCTGGCACGGGCGGCTGAACTGCCGGTGGCTACTGTAAGTGGAGCCCTGGTGCTTATGGAACTCAAGGGGCTGGTGCGCCAGGTTGGCCCTCTGACCTACGTTCGAGCTTTCGAGCCCCCCGGCCAATATCAGGTAAACGATTCCGTCGATTCCGTATGAGGGGATTGGGGACTCAAAGGTGCAGGAGAAGACTATGGCTATGGATCTGGACAGACATCGCTACGCCGTAATCATGGCGGGCGGGGTGGGATCGCGGTTATGGCCGCTCAGTCGCAAAGGCTCCCCCAAACAGACTCTGAGTTTGCTCGGCGAGAGAACGTTGTTCCAGTTGGCGGTGGATCGTCTGCTCTCTATCCTGCCCCTTGACCGTATTCTGGTCGTGACCACGCAGGCACAGGTGACGACGCTGGCCCGGCAATATCCTGACCTGCCCGCACAGAACTTCATTGTCGAGCCAATGGGGCGAGGTACAGCGCCCTGCATTGGGTTGGCAGCCCTACATATCCAGCATCGTGATCCCGACGGTCTCATGGCCGTTGTCACAGCGGATCACTATATTCGTAATGTCCCTGCCTTCTGTGCACTGTTGGAGGCGGCCTACGCGGTGGCTGATAAGGGATATCTCGTCACTCTGGGTATCACGCCTACTTTCCCGTCGACTGGCTATGGCTACATTCGTGTGGGGGAGAAGCTTGGTGAGGTTCATGGCACCGTGTACTTCCGTGCCAATGCGTTTATCGAGAAGCCTGATCTGGCCCGCGCAAAGGCGTTTCTCGCTGCGGGGGACCGTGTTTGGAACAGTGGTATGTTTGTCTGGCGGATCGATCGGATTCTGGAGGAGATAAGTCTCTGGATGCCTGAGTTGCACCGCGCGTTGATACGGCTTCAACCAACACTGGGACGTCCAGAGCATGACGCCGTGCTGCGGGAATCCTGGGCCTCTCTGGAGAAGCAGACGATTGACTATGGTATCATGGAGCACGCCAAGCGCGTGGCGGTGATCCCCGCCTCTATCGGGTGGTCCGATGTCGGGAGCTGGTCGACCATTATGGATCTGCATGAGTGTGACGAGGCAGGTAACGTCTTGCAGGGAGACGTCGTCCCGGTGGACACGGTCAGAAGTATGGTTCTGGCTCACAGTGAGCGCCTCGTCGCTATTGTTGGCTTGGAGGATGTGATTGTCGTGGACACCCCTGATGCATTGCTCATCACACGGCGAGATCTCTCTGAGCGAGTTCGTGAGGTGGTCGAACGTCTCCGGCTCAAGAAGGGGGAAGACCTTCTGTGATGTCATCTGAGTGTCTCTTGACACTCCGATAGGTTTTTATATGATTCGGAGCAACAAGGGGAACTCAAGAAAAATTGGGAAACACAATGTCAGATACTGTGAAGTTTGAAGCGTATTGCGTTAAGTGTAAGCAGAAGCGGGAGCTGGTCGATCCGGTTCCCGTCTTTACACGCGGGGGACGCCCTGCCCTCGAGGGACGATGCAGTGTGTGTGGCAGCAAGATGTTCCGCATGGGGCGGACTCCTTTGCATGAGGGCTTGGAGCCGCCTCCTGTGGAGCAACGTCCACGGCGCGCGAAAAAGGGACGCCTGGTCATTGTTGAGTCACCAACGAAGGCAAGGACCATTGGACGGTTCCTGGGCAAAGACTTCGTGGTGAAAGCTTCGGTGGGGCATGTGCGTGATCTTCTGCGCTCTCAGCTTTCGGTGGATGTGGACCATGATTTTGCGCCCAAGTATCGGGTGCCAAACGAGAAGCGGGCGGTGGTGAAGGAACTGGCTGCGGCCGCCAATCGTTCCGCCGAAGTGTACCTGGCCACAGACCTGGATCGAGAGGGGGAGGCCATTGCCTGGCACCTGAAAGAGGTGCTGAAGCTCTCCGATGACCAGACACGCCGCGTGGTCTTCCATGAGATCACGAAATCTGCGATCGATGAGGCTTTTGCCCATCCACGAGCTCTCGACATGAACCTGGTCAATGCACAGCAAGCGCGCCGGGTACTGGACCGTCTGGTAGGGTACAAGCTCACTCCTCTCCTGTGGCACAAGGTGCGCAGCCGTCTTTCGGCCGGCCGGGTTCAATCGGTCGCACTGCGTTTGATTGTCGAGCGAGAGCGTGAGATTGAAAGCTTTGTGCCGCGGGAATATTGGACGATCGATGCTGAGCTGCAACCTGCGACGGCGGCCAGTGGTGGCGGGACGACCTTCAAGGCGCGTCTGGTTCAGATTCGGGGCGAGGATGTCGAGTTTGGGACTCAGGAAGACGTGCTGCCTGTTCTGGATGAGTTGGAGCGTTCCCGATACGTGGTGTCCAGCGTCAAGCGGGGGATACGCAGGCGCAGGCCAGCACCGCCCTACACCACGAGCACACTCCAGCAGGAGGCCTCTGGCAAACTCCGTTTCGCTGCCCGGAAAACGATGCGGATTGCTCAGCAGCTCTATGAGGGCGTGGAGTTGGGAGGGGGGAACGCCGAAGGGCTTATCACCTACATGCGTACAGACAGTACCCATGTGGCTCCTCAAGCACAGGCCGAGGCGCGTGGGTTGATCGCGAAGCGATTCGGCGCGGAGTATCTGCCTGAGAAGCCTCCCATCTACCGGACCCGTTCACGGGTTGCACAGGAGGCCCATGAGGCTATCCGCCCCACCCATGTATCCCGCACGCCGGAATCTGTGAAGCCCTACCTCAGTGCCGATCAGTATCGGCTCTACACTTTGATCTGGCGCCGTTTCATTGCCAGCCAGATGGTCCCCGCTGTCTATGATACGATTGCGGTAGAGGTTCTCGCTGGCGTGGGGAAGGATCTGCCCTATCTCTTCCGCACGTCTGGCTCGACCCTCCGATTCGCGGGTTTTCTCATCGTCTATGGAGGCAAACAAGGCGCCAACGGCGGGAAGGAAGAGGAAACGCAGCAAATCCCCCCCCTGGAGCGGGATCAGATATTAGCACTCGTGCGCTTGTTGCCTGAGCAGCATTTCACTCAGCCGCCCCCTCGCTACACAGATGCTGCATTGATCAAAGCCCTGGAGGAGTTTGGGATTGGGCGCCCGTCGACCTACGCGAGCATTCTGAGCACGCTCTCTCAGAGGGGGTATGTCGAGCGCGATGGGAGGCGGTTGCGTCCAACAGAGATCGGTAAATTGGTGAGCGACTTGCTGGTGGAGCATTTCCCGCGGTTGATCAACGTGGATTTTACCGCTCAGATGGAAGCAGAGTTGGATGAGATCGCATCCGGGGACCGGGATTGGGTGGCTGTCCTGCGTGAATTCTATCCGCCTTTCAAGGAAGCGTTAGAGAAAGCCGAGGAAACGATCCCTAAGGTTGAGCAAGTTGAGTATGTAGGTCGCCCGTGCCCGGCCTGCGAAGATGGTCAGTTGATCGTGCGCTGGGGACGATTTGGCAAGTTCATTGGCTGTTCGAACTATCCCACATGTCGCTACACTGAGCCATGGTTGGAGAAGATCGGTGTGAAGTGTCCGAAGTGCGAGGATGGAGAGATTGTCGTGCGGCGCACCAAGCGAGGCCGCGTGTTCTACGGATGCTCCAACTATCCGGAGTGTGACTTCCGATCATGGAAGCGCCCACTTCCACAACGGTGTCCGAAATGTGGAGGCCTTCTGGTGATCTCCGGCAAAAATACAGCTCAGTGTACGGTGTGTGAGTCGACGTTTAAGCTTGATGAGCTTCCGCTCAGCAAGAGCGAGCCTGTCAAGACCGTCTGACCCCTCGCATATTCAGAGGCCACAAAACGTAGACCACGCCCTCCCCATCGGAAGGCGTGGTCGGTGTCTCTCAGGCGGTTCGGGTGTAGGACGCGGCACGTGCTATAATGGCTTCATCTGTCTGTAGGCTGAGCTGCGATGAATGGGAGGTGGACTCGTGACCCCGTACGACTGGTTGTTCGTCTTCGTTGGTGTTGCGGTCGTTGTCCTGTTCACATTTTCCCGACTGGTGAGAGCTCTGCTGGGGCTGGTGGAGCTGTGGATGGCGACATTACTCAGTGGACTTCTCTACCAGGCGCTGGCCTTTCGTCTCCAGGCTCTGACGGGTAGAAACCCGGTCTTGGGGCGCGGGC
Source organism: uncultured Anaerolineales bacterium (assembly GCA_964530185.1). GTDB lineage: Bacteria > Chloroflexota > Anaerolineae > B4-G1 > SLSP01 > PWVB01. The sequence continues at coordinate 3,355 of CAZHBB010000094.1, read as the reverse complement.
TCATATTCGATATTCTGCTGTTGGTCTTCCTGGTTGCGGGATATGTCAGCACTCGCATTGCTTTCCCAGTTACCAAACTGCCCGCCCTTGGGGTGTTGGACAACCTGTTGGCGCTGCTAGTGGGAGTGGTGATCGCGGTTTTGCTGCTGGCGCTGTTGGTGAACAGCTTGGGCGTGATGACCTCTGAGCGATGGTCGGCGAATCCCACGGGCTGGGGACGACTGCGCGCTGTCTTTGTGACCTCGCGCATACGGCAATGGACAGCGCCCATGTTGCGCCTCTATGCCTGGAGCTTTGTGCCTTTCTTCCAGGGGATACCGCCGGCTCTGGCGCCCCAGGGGTGAAGGGTTTCCTCACCAGAGGTAAGTTGGGAAGCTGAGGGATACGAGGGATCATGGACCGTCATTGGCAGAAGTTGGAGTACCCACAGGTCCTTGAACGTCTGGCCTCGTACACGGACTTCTCTGGGGGCAAGGAGCTGGCGTTGGCCTTGACCCCGGCCTTCGAGATCCATGAGGTGCGTGAGCGTCAGGCGTTGACGGCTGAGGCCCGCGCGCTTCTGGAGGTGAGGCCAGATTTTGGCCTGGGCGGAGTCTCCGATATCCGCCCTCTGGTCGAGCGTGCCCGGCATAACGCTACTTTGCTTCCCACAGAGTTCCTGGAGATCAGGGCCACGTGTTCTGGTGTAGGCCGTGTGCGTCGCCTCTTGACGTCACTGGACTCTCGGTTTCCGGGTTTGGCTGACATTGCCTGGCGGATGGAGTCACTTCCTGCCTTGCAGGAGGCTATCGGGCGGGTTTTGGATGACCGGGGTGAGGTGCGCGATACCGCCTCGGAGGACCTGAGTCGGATCCGTCGTGAGCTGCGTGTGACGCAGTCCCGGCTTCAGGAGCGTCTGCAGCGTATTCTGACCTCACCTGAGGTCGCGCCTTATTTGCAGGAGGCGCTGATTACACAGCGCGCTGGGCGATTCGTCATCCCGGTCCGCACGGACTACAAGGGACAGGTGCCGGGGATTGTCCATGATCGCTCCTCGAGTGGGGCGACCCTTTTCATCGAGCCAACCCAGCTTGTGCCACTCAATAACGCTTTGCGAGAGCTGAAGCTGGCAGAGGAGGAGGAGGTCCGCCGGTTATTGCAGAGGTTGACTGCCCGAGTGGCACGAGAGGCCGATCTCCTGCATCATACGCTTGACGCGGTGGCAGAGCTTGATCTGGTGATGGCAATGGCCCGCTATGCAGCGGATCTGGACGCCACTGCGCCCAAGCTTCTCCCTCTGCCATCGTCACCGCCTCGGCCGGTTGGTGAAAACCTGTACGGTGGCGGTGTGGTACGCCTCAAGGGGGCGCGGCATCCGCTCATTCCCTCGGATCGCGTGGTGCCTGTCGATATTGTGGTCCCTGATGAGACGCATATCGTCGTCATCACAGGCCCCAATACAGGAGGTAAGACGGTCACGTTGAAGACCGTGGGGCTGTTGACCTTGATGGCGCTCTCCGGTATGCAGCTTCCCGTCGAGGAGGGAGCCGAGCTTTCCTGCTTCGAACGGGTTGTGGTTGATATTGGCGATGAACAGTCCATCGAGCAGAGCCTGTCTACGTTTTCGTCTCACCTGAGCAACATCCTCTCCTTCCTGGATGATGTGGATCACCGATCCCTGGTCCTGTTGGATGAGCTGGGAGCCGGGACAGACCCTGCCGAGGGGGCGGCGCTTGCCCATGCCCTGTTGGAGGCCTTCCGCCGCCGGCGTTCTATGGTCTTCGTGGCGACGCACTATCCGGAGCTCAAACTCTATGCTCACGATACCCCAGGCGTGGTCAACGCATCTGTGGAGTTTGACGTGGAGACGCTATCGCCGACCTATAAAGTGACCATGGGGCTTCCCGGGAGGTCCAATGCCTTTGCCATCGCCCGACGGTTGGGGATGCCTGAAGAGATTGTGAAGGATGCCCAAAGCAGGCTGAACAGAGAAGCTTTGCATGCAGAGGACATGTTGAATGACTTGCATCGGCTGCGGATTCAAGAGGCGCAAGCCCGTGACGCAGCGCGGCAGGCACTGAGCGAAGCCCAGAAGTTGCAGCAGGCGCTGGAACGGCGCCTAGAGGAGATCGAGACTGAACGCGCGCAGATCTTGGGAGAGGCGCGGGCCACAGCCGAGGCCGAGCTCGAGTCGTTGCGGGAGGAGGTACGCCGTCTTCGTACCCGGTTGAGGTTGGTGCCTTCCCCAGAGGCGAAAGAGAATCTGGAGGCACTCGTTGGTGACCTGCAGGCTCTTGAATCGCGTCTGGCGCAGATGGAACCTTCCCAGCAGGCCGGGGCTTTGGATGGGGAGTCTACTGAGTCCTGGTCCTTCAGGCCAGGAGATCGCGTCCGAGTACGCTCGCTTGGCGTGCCGGGTGTGGTGGTGGGGCTTGATGGGGATGAAGTGACGGTCCAGATTGGTGCCATCCGCACCCGTCTGCCATTGGTCGACGTGGAGCCCGCTCAACCTGTGGAGGAGCTGGTTCCCAGAGGGGTCTCGATGCCGTCACGTGTCAGATCTCCGGGCCTGGAGATTGATCTGAGGGGACAGACGGTTGAGGAGGCGCTGGAGCGTCTTGAACGTTATCTGGACCAGGCAACTATGGCAGGGTTGCCCTGGGTGCGTGTCATCCATGGAAAAGGTACAGGGACCTTGCGCGTTGCGGTGCAACGGACGCTGAAGGATCATCCGTTGGTTGCGTCCTATGAGACGGCTCCGCCCGCTGAGGGAGGAGAGGGTGCCACAATTGTGCGATTGACTGCCACCGGGTAGGGCAGGGTGTTTGCGTTCGAAACAAGACACAGGGGCTTGGGTATACTCAAGCCCCTGTGTCTTACCTTTTGTCCTTTAGGTCACTTGCTGCTGCTATTCGACTCCGAGCTTGAGGAGTCAGAGCTGGTTCCTTTCTCTTTAGAGGAGGAGCTCTCAGACTCGTGTTTTCGGGCACCGGGGATCGAGGTAGAGGACTTGGAGCGGTTGTCCGTGACGTAGAAGCCTGATCCCTTGAAGATAATGCCTGCAGGTTGGATCAACCGTACGACGGGCCCACCACAGTCAGGACATGTCTTTACAGGCTCGTCACTGAAGCTCTGGCGTCGTTCGAATCGCAGCCCACACTCTTGACACTGATATTCGTAGAGTGGCATACTGCTTACCTCCTCCCTTACTAACCACACTATTATAGGTTTGTTATGTGAGATGGCAAGCACTTGGACGTCTGGTGACTGTCCCCAAAACGGTTGGCGGAATAGGGGCAAGACCAGCTTCCATCTTGACATCCTCCCCCACAACTTCTGTGACAATCTCGACGTCTGTAAGGGGGCACAGTCCTTT
>CAZHBB010000093.1:6917-11349 GCA_964530185.1 uncultured Anaerolineales bacterium | reverse complement strand
ACGTGACACCGCCTCTTCCAGTCAGGAAACGGGCAAAGCCTGTCTGGACAGGCTGGAAAGCCCGTCCCACAGAGCACTGTAACCGTGGGACAGCCCCGCCTTCCAAGGCGCTTCTTCCGAGGCGCTGCCTCCAGGCCGCTGAGCCTTATCCTTCACGTGACACCTGTCCGCCAGCGTTGGCTTGCCCCCAGGCCAGCATTGACCTTCAGACTTCTCCATCCTATACTTCCGTCCAGCCCGCAACGTAGGAGGGTACCATGGCACGGCGATTGAGCGGCTGGACGAAATTCCTGTATGGATCGGGGGATCTGGGGTTCAGCCTGACCTCCACCATCATCGGCGCCTACCTGGCCATCTTCCTGACAGACATCGTGGGCATCCCCGCCGGCCTGGCCGCGGTCGCCATCCTGGTGGGCAAGAGCTGGGATTGGATCAACGACCCGATCATCGGGCACATCTCCGACCGCACCCGCAGCCGCTGGGGCCGGCGCCGGCCCTTTCTCCTGTTCGGCTGGCTCCCTTTCGCGTTGTCCTTCATGGCCCTCTGGTGGCGTCCGCCCCTGGAGAACCAGGTGGCGCTGGCGGCCTATTACGCAGCGGCCTACGTCCTCTTTGACGCCTGCGCCACCTTCGTGTACATGCCCTACTTCGCCCTCACCCCCGAACTGACCGCCGATTACGACGAGCGGACCTCGCTGACCACGTATCGCATGTTCTTCTCCATTCTCGGCAGCCTGTTGGCCTTTACGATCCCTCTCTTGATCATCGGAGGCTTCGAGCCCGCGCACGCTTCCAGGGTGCTGACCATGGGCATGTTGTTTGGCGTGATCTCTGGCCTCCCCCTACTTCTGGTCTTTGCGAGCACCCGAGAGCGTCAGGATCATCTTACGCTCAAGGAGCCCTCGTTGCGGGATTCCCTGAAGGCCGTGCGCCACAATCGCCCTTTCCTCTATGGGCTCGCGCTCTTCCTCCTGGCCTGGATCGCCGTTGACATCGTGCAGGCCACCCTGCTCTTTTACCTGAAGTACTGGCTACGAAGGGAGGGAAGCAGCGACCTCATCATGGCCACGATCTTCGTGACCGCCATCTTCGCCCTCCCCGTCTGGCTGTGGGTCTCGAAACGGTGGAGCAAGCGATGGGCCTACATCGTCGGCGTGGCCTTCTGGGCAGCCGTGCAGATTACGCTGGTGCTGGTCTCCCCAACCACGGGCCTCCCCGTCATCCTGACGCTGGCAGTCCTGGCCGGGGTTGGGGTATCCGCCGTCCATGTGTTGCCATGGGCGATGATCCCAGACGCCGTGGAGTGGGACGAACTGCAGACCGGCCAGCGGCATGAGGGGATCTTCTACAGCTTCACCACCCTGATGCACAAGATCGCGGCCTCTATCGCCGTGCCTTTGGCCCTGCTCATCCTGGAGGTCACCGGCTACGTCCCCAACGCCGCCCAACAGCCAGCTCAGGCCCTGTTGGGCATTCGCCTCATCATGGGTCCTCTCCCGGCCATCCTTCTGTGCGGCGGCATCCTCGTGGCGCTGCACTATCCGCTTGATCGCACGGAGTATAATCGCATCGTGCACGAACTCGAGAGCCGAAAGGCCGCCAAGCTGGTCTGAGGAAGGAGAGATCCATTGGCCATCCAGGTACGCCCGATCCGATCACCCCGCGAGCGCAGGATCTTTCTGCACTTCCCCTGGCGCATCTACGCTGACGATCCCCTGTGGGTGCCCCCCTTACTGCCAGAGCGCCGCCACGCCATGGACCCACGCCGTGGCGCTTTCTTCAAACGCGGGGGGCAGGCCGAGTTCTTCATCGCCTGGCAGGACGGAGTGCCGGTGGGCACGATCTGCGCCGGCGAAGACCCATATACCAACGAGCGACGGGGCCGAAAGGAATGCGTCTTCGGCTTCCTGGAGTACGTCGAGGACCCCACCGTGTTGGAAGCCCTGGTGGCCCAGGCAGCAGCATGGGCCCAGCAACGGGGCCTTACCACACTGTGGGGCCCCTTCAACCTCGATTACGAGAACAGCTATGGTGTGCTCATCGAGGGCCGTGACCGGCCTCCAGCCCTCCTCTGTGGTCACACGCCTCCCTACTACGCCCCTTTCATGGAGGCCCTGGGCTTCGAGCCTGCACGCGGCGACAACATCGCCATGGCCGTCGACATCACCGAGGAGACACCGGCACTGCGTCGTCTGGCCGAGATCGCAGCAGCGGTCCGACGACGACGTCGCATCGTCATCCGCCAGCCCGATTTCGACCACCTTGACGAGGAAATTGACAGGATCCACATCCTCCTGAACAAAGCTCTGGCCCATCTTCCAGACCACATCGGTTGGCACCGCGATGCTGTCGAGGCACTCGTCGCGCCATTTCGCGAGATCGCAGATCCGGAGCTGGTTCTTTTCGCCGAGGTAGACGGCGAGACCGTCGGATGGCTACCGGGGATCCCCAATCTCAACGAGATCTTCATCCACGTCAACGGTCTGCGCTATCCCTGGGACTATGTCCATCTACGGTGGCGCATGCGTCGTCGGAGGCCGCTCGCGACGTCGCTATGTATCAAGAGCGTGTTGATCCTGCCCCGATACTGGGGCACTGGCGTGGCCGCCGTGCTCTTCGACGAGATGGCGAAACGCGCCCGATCCAAGGGGTACCAGTGGGTAGATCTATCGATCACCTCGGAGGACAATCCCCAGACCCCTCTCATGGGGGCCCACATGGGGGCCAAAGTGTACAAGCGCTGGAGGATCTACAAACTACCCCTCACATAGCCCATGCGACCATACCTCCGCTTATGAGTCGGGGGTATGGAGCCGGGAGGCCCCTGGACATCTGTGTCCCCGGCTCTATCCATCTCTCAAGGAGTCTGTACCATGAAGGAAACTCACTGGCAACTCGACCACCAGGGCGTCTTCCACGCCTCAGGCCTGACCATGCTGATGTTTCACAACGCATACCCGGAGGGCAAGCAAGGCGGGATCGAGATCATTCAGCATGGCGAGCGCATCCTGACGTGCGGCGACCTGCGGCTGAGCTCGGCACCGACCCAGTGGGACATCCTGCCCAAGATCGGTGACCGCATCAGCGAGGCCGGCTCCGTCAGCGTGTCAGGGAGGTTCCCCGAGGCCGGGCTCGCCTATGTCATCCATGTGGAGCCTGCAGGGCCCGCCCTGCGGGTCACGGTGGATCTCGAAGGCCCTCTTCCCGCCTCCCTTGTGGGACGCCTTGGCCTCAACATAGAGATCTTCCCCGGCGCCTACATGGGCAAGGCGTTCTGGATGGAGGCTGAGGAGGAGGGTGGGGCGTCCACCCAGGGCGTCTTTCCCCGCCAGTTCAACGGGCCACGCCTCCTCAACCCCGAGGGACCTCCAGCCCTGACCCCTATGGCCGTTGGTCGGCGCTTCGTCGCTGCGCCCGAGGATCCCCTGCGCAGGTTCGAGGTGCGCTCGCTGACAGGCTCCTTGAGCCTGTACGACGGCCGTGGAACTGCCCAAAATGGCTGGTTCGTGCTCCGCGAGGTGATCGCACCCGACGCCACGCACCCCGCTGTCGCCTGGCTCATCGAACCCCATAGCCAGCCCCAATGGCGACGCCCCCCGGTCATCTGCATCTCCCAGGTCGGCTATCACCCCGATCAGGTAAAACAGGTTCTGCTGGAACTGGACCCCCGCACCGAGCACCTTGGGCCAGTTACCCTCCAGAGGATCACCCCCGAGGGACCGGTGACGGTCAAGACCGCCGTACCCAGCCGTTGGGGCCGGTTCCTGGCCTATGACTATGCCGTGTTCGACTTCTCAGAGATCCGCGAACCCGGGCTCTATCGCGTGTGCTACCAGGAGGAGGTCAGCTCCCCCTTCGAGATCGATCCACGGGTGTACCAGCGCGACGTCTGGCAGCCGACCCTGGATGTCTTCTTCCCGGTCCAGATGTGCCACATGAAGGTGAAAGACCGCTACCGCGTCTGGCACGGGGCCTGCCACCTGGATGACGCGCTCCAGGCGCCCGTCTCGCATTCGCACTTCGACGGTTATCGCCAATATGGGTCCACCGAGACGCCCTACCAACCCGGCGAGCACGTGCCCTACCTCGACCGCGGCGGATGGCATGACGCCGGCGACTACGACCTGGCTACCGGCTCTCAAGCCCGCACGACACACACGTTGGCGCTGATCCGTGAGCTGTTCCAGATCGACACCGACCACACCACGGTCGACCGGGAACGTCGGCTGGTGCTCCTGCACACGCCGGATGGGACACCAGACCTCCTTCATCAGGTAGCCCACGGCGTCGAGATCCTGCTAGGGGGCTACCGCGCTGCAGGCCATAGCTTCCAGGGTATCATCGCCAGCACCCTGGATCAGTACGTCCACCTTGGGGACGCCAGCACCATGACCGACAACCGGGTCTACGAGCCGAGCCTCGACGACGGGGA
>CAZHBB010000093.1:0-6817 GCA_964530185.1 uncultured Anaerolineales bacterium | reverse complement strand
CGACCGATGGGTGTTCACAAACCACGACACGGCGCTGGAGTACCTGGTGACCGCGGCCCTCGCCGCTGCCAGCCGGGTCCTGGCCCCCTATGATGCACCACTGGCTGAGACCTGCCTGACCATAGCCCAGCAGGTGTGGGAGACAGAGCACAGCCAGGAACCCGTCAGTCAACCCGGAGCCTATGTCCCCCGTGACCGCGAGGCGCAGGAGGTCCTGGCCTCGATTGAGCTCTTCCTGGCCACTGACGAGGCCCAGTATGTGGACCGACTGCGTGAGCTGTGGCCGACCGTGGAGTCCCACCCATGGCAGCTTGGAGGCGGGGTCGCGCGGGCGCTGCATCGCCTGGGGGATCGCACGCTGACCGCCCGGCTGCGAGATGTCATCCAGGCGCGCATCCCCTCGCTCACGGAGGAGACGGCGCACACACCCTTCGGCATCCCCTTCCGGCCCCAGATCTGGGGCATCGGATGGCAGTTGCTCAGCCAGGCTGTACAGCTCTATCAGCTCTGGACCCTGTTTCCCGACCTCATCGATCGGGAGCTGATCCTCAGGATCGTGCAGTACAACCTGGGATGGCACCCGGCCTCCAACACATCGCTGGTATCCGGGGTGGGCGCGCGTTCAGCCACGGTGGCTTATGGCATCAACCGCGCAGATTGGTCGTACATCCCCGGCGGCGTCATCTCCGGTCCGGCCCTCATCCGACCAGATCTGGCCGAACTCAAGGAACCCTGGCCTTTCCTCTGGCAACAGACGGAATACGTCATCTCCGGTGCCGCCAACTTCATCTTCAGCGTGCTCGCCGCCGATAGAGTACTCAACGGGTAGACGTCTCGAGGAGGAGCCATGGCTCGACCCAATATCCTGTTCATCATGACCGATCAGCAACGCTTCGACACCATCGCTGCACTTGGCAACCGCGACATCTACACGCCTAATCTGGATCGCCTGGTCAGGCGAGGTGTCACGTTCACCCACGCCTACAGCACCTGTCCAGTCTGCGTGCCGGCGCGCTACACGATCCGCACCGGCTGCGAGCCTCCCACCACACGCGTCTTCTCCAATGCACGTTCCCGCCCTGTGACAGGACAGGCGCCGACCATGGAGGGGCGCTGTGGCCCCTACCTGGCGCGGACCCTGCGGGAGGCCGGCTACCGCACCTTTGGGATCGGCAAGTTTCACACCCAGCCCTGGGACGAGGACCTGGGCTATGAGGTCCATCTGCATAGTGAGGAGCTCTACGGCACCCCGGACCAGCGCCATCGAGATGCCTACGCGCGGTGGATCGCCGAGGAACACCCCGAGTTCGACTACATCGAGGCGCTGATGGGAGAGCGGACCGACATGTACTACATGCCCCAGGTCAGTCCCCTGCCGGCCGAATTGACCGTCGAGCGATGGGCAGCGGATCGGGCGATCGAGCAGATCCGGCGTGATGACACCCGCCCGTACTTCGGCTTCGTCTCCTTCATTGGGCCCCACCCTCCCTTTGCGCCACCGGTGCCGTTCAACCGCATGTACGACCCAGACCGCATGCCGAACCCCGTCCGCGGGGACCCCGAGGTCGACCTGATGGATGAACAGATCCGCTGGATGAACTACGCGATCTGGGCCGAGGACATCAGCGACGCCCGGGCCCGTGCCCTGCGGGCCCGCTACTACGGCGAGATCAGCTACATCGACGATTGCCTTGGGCGCATCCTCGATGCGGTGGAGGCCAGGGGAGACGCGGACAACACCCTCATCTGCTTCTTCTCCGATCACGGAGACCATCTGGGGGATCATCATGCCTGGCAAAAGGAGAGCTTCTTCGAGGCCTCCTGCCATGTCCCGTTCCTGCTTAGCTGGCCAGCCAGGGTGCCGGGCGATGTGCGCCGTGAGGAGTTGGTGTGCCTCACCGATCTCTTTGGTATCGCGACGAGCGCCGCGGGCGTGCCCCAAATGCGGGACGGGGTCAATGTGCTGGGTATGATCAGCGGGGAGAGCCCTCCGCGATCTCTCCTCATAGGCATGTATGGGGAGCCGGGCACAAGGCAGTTCAAGGTCATGGTCCGGGATCCACAATGGAAGTATATCTTCCTCGCCAACGGAGGGTTCGAGCAGCTCTTCGACATGCAACACGATCCCCAGGAGCTGCATAACCTGGCCCAGACCCACCCGGGGGTCGTCCAGATGCTGCGCACCATCGCCGCCAGCGCGTGCGATGTGCCCGGCGCACGGGATGCGTTGGATGCCGCCGGCGCCCTGCGTGTCTTCCCCTACGCAGAGCGTCCCAGGGTACGCATCTATCAGTTCGACCGCTCACGGGGCGTAGAGGGATACCCCGAAAGACCCGAGGACGTGCTGCGCGCCACCCGCTCGAGGGCGACCTAGAGGGACGAGACACCGTGGACCTTGTGAAACGCTCCAACGACATGGTCTCGCCTCTGGCGTGCGGTCGGCCGGCCCCTCTTGAGATGCGGCGCGGGACGGGCGCCCGTCGTCGGCGGTGTGTGCCGCTGGGCCTTGCGTGCCTGTTGATCATCTTGTGCACGTGTCAGAGAATCCAGCCCACAACCGCCCTTCCTCCGTTCGAGCACCTGGCGGCGCCAGCAACCCTCGTGGCCAAAATCGCCGAACCCACACCCACCCTTACCTCTGCCCCCCTCAGGCCGGACTTTGGTAAGCTGGCGTACGTGTTGCAAGGCGACGTCTGGACCGTGACGCCCAATCACCCGGCACCCCAGCAGGTAACTCACGGGGGACGAGCACGGTCACCGCGCTGGTCACCATCGGGACGCCGCATCGCCTACCTGTGCGACCTGGAACTCCGCGTTCTCGACACCGAGAGCGGCCAGGACTGGCCGGTGGGGAACCCCGTGAGCAGCTTCAGTTGGTCACCCGTAGACGATCGCCTGGTCTTTGTCATGGGCTCAGGGGTCCTACGGCTGGCACTTATCGACTTCGAGAAAGGTCAGCGTACCCTGCTGATCCCCCATGAGAGAGAGGAACCTGGGATGATTGGACGGTTCGTCTGGCATCCCGATGGCGGCGCCATCGCCTACGAGTGGCGCCATGGGTTGAGGGATCACGGCGTGTGGCTCATCGCCAGCGCCGGGGGTGAGCCCCGCGAGCTCTATGCCAGCGGGCTTCCCGAGGCCGGCGAGGCGGTGCCGACGGGGTGGACCCCAGACGGGGCCTACGTGCTCTTCTGGCAGGGCCCGGAGCCATCCATGTCCCTGTATGCAGACGGCACAGCGCTGTACGCGTTGCCTGCGTCGGGGGGTAGCCCAATTGCGCTGGCCGAAGCCGTCCTCCTACACCCAGACTTCATCGCCGCTCACCCGACGAGACCCACCAGGCTGGCCGTGGTGACGGGTGGGGGCCGAGGCACATGGAGCCAGAAACGAATCCAGGTCCTGGACCTGCCAGCGGCTGTGAGCGAGGCGCTCACGCCAGACACGCTGGCAGCCGTGTCCCCGGCATGGTCGCCCGATGGACGGTCGCTTCTCTACGTCGCCATGCCCGACAGAGGCGATCTGGTCGGCGGTGATCCTGCACGACGGGGCCTGATGGCACGCAAGCTGTGGATGTGGACAGAAGCCGACGGTGTTTTCCGACAACTCACCGACGATGAGCAGTACCGGGACGAGGCCCCACGCTGGAGCCGCGATGGCCGTCACATCCTCTTCGCCCGCATGGAGGCCGACGGGGCAGCCTCGCTGTGGATGCTGAACGCGGAAGACCAGAGCGTCTGGCCCGTGGTGGACAGGCTGGGGCCGATTCCCGGCCCGGCCGAGAGCTGGTTCGGCTTCTACGGGCACGTGGATTGGTCGGCGGCCTTCGACTGGTGGCAACCTCCTGCCTCTGGCGAAAGAGAAACGCCCTGAAACCGCTGAAGACAGGCTCGCCACACCATGACCTGACCAGTATGTGATCCAATTAGGAGGAAATCCATGGCTGCATGTCCCCTGAGATTCTCTGTGGCTATCTCACCCCAGGCCACCGACGCCGAACTCACCTTTGCCCGTCAACTGGGTGTCCCCTGTGTTTACACCTGGGTGCCGGCCAGTCAGCGCGACTATGCCTCGCTCCGCGCGCTGCGCACGCGCGTTGAGGCGGCCGGCCTGACGCTCTACAACGTTGGCAACATCGATCTCGGCAAATGTGACAGGATCCACCTGGCGCTACCGGGACGCGATGAGGCGATCGCCAAGTTCCAGCAGTTCATCCGCGACCTGGGTCGCGCCGGCATCCACGTGACCACGTTCACCTGGGAGCCGGATAAAGTGTGGAGTTCAGCACCGAGCACAACGCGGGGTGGCGCGGTGACGCGCCACGTGGACTTGAACGAGCTGCGGGGACGGCCCCTTACCCATGGCCGGATCTACAGCGAAGAGGAGATCTGGGCCAACTTCGAGTACTTCATCAAGCGGATCATCCCCGTCTGTGAGGAAGCGGACGTGCGCCTCGCGCTCCATCCCAACGACCCACCCGTCGACGCCCTGGGGGGGATTCCATGTCTGATCCGCGACTGGCAGAGCTACGAACGTGCTTTTGCGCTGGCCGGGAGCCCCTACCTGGGCATGGAATTCTGCACGGGATGCTGGCTGGAAGGAGGCGATGCCTTCGGGGACCTGTTGGAAGGACTGCGGCACTTCCAGCGCGACGGCCGAGTTCTCATTGTACACTTCCGCAACGTGAGCGCCCCCCTCCCAGTGTTCGATGAGACCTTCCTCGATAACGGCTATATGGACATGGCCCAGGTCATGAAGGTGTTGTGCGAGACGGGATATCGAGGGACCGTCACCCTGGACCACACACCCCGGTTCGTGGGGGACTACGCCAAAGGCGCCGGCACGGCGTACGCGATTGGCTACATGCGGGCGCTCAAAGAGCGGGCAGAGGCTACACCGTAGCCCCTGTCAGGGGACGCTCAACACGCTATCCTACGTACAACCAGGAGGAATCCCTATGACCCAAGCACACGATCCCTGGACCCAGGTCCGAACACGTCATGACCTGGCGGCGGATGAGGTGATCTCTGCGCTGCAGAAGGAGATCCGTCGAGGCCACACTGAGAACGCGGTGTTGCTCGCCTACGAGATGGCGACCACCAGCCCAGAGCTGGAGCAGTACCTGTGGTACCGTTTGCTGGTCATCTCAGTGGAGGATATCGGCTTCGGTGAGCCCCAGGCGCCGATCCTCATCGAGGCGCTCCACCGCATCAGTCAGACGTTTGGCCACCGGGGAGGTGAGAACCTGCTCCTGGCGGTGCATGCCGTGCGCTATCTGTGCGGCTGCGCCAAAGATCGGAGCAGCGATGAGATGGTCAACTGGGTGATCCATGAAGTGGAACAGAACGGGCGCCGCCCCCAGATCCCCGACTACGCCCTGGACATGCACACCCGGCGTGGCCGGGCTATGGGGCGAGGACGCCGTCACTTCTGGGAGATCGGAGCCCAGATCGCCCCAGAGCTGGAGGGGCGCGACACCCATTACCGTGACCTCATCCTGAGGATTGTCCAGGACGACACGGAGGATTAGGCATCACCCCACGCGCGTGCCCCTAGCCAACCTGTGAGATAGCCCACTCCAGCGCCTCCTGGAGCATCGTCTGAGGCGGCGTGGGGATCAGGCCTTCCCTGACCATCAGATCGATCGTCTCACGGGCCCTCTGGATGTCTGCGGCAGCCCGTTCAAAGACCTGCTGATGGGAGAGAGTGACCCGAGCCAATCCCTCCCGGATGGCCTGCATGGCGACGTCGGCAGCCTCCCGCGGGAAGACGTCCGGCTCATCCATCCGTGGGATGATGTTGTCTGGTGTGATGCCACGATGCTCAGCAAACGCAGCCAGCGAGCGCGCGGCCGCGATGGCCATATCGTCCGAGATGCCTCGGGCGCGCACCAGCAGCGCCCCCTTGAGGATAGCCGGGAACCCCAGGGAATTGTTGACCTGATTGGGGAAATCCCCCCGGCCGGTGGCCACGATATAGGCGCCGGCCTCATGGGCTACGTGAGGGTAGATCTCCGGCACCGGATTGGCGCAGGCGAAGACGATGGCTTTGGGAGCCATCACGCGCACAGCGGCCGGCGGGATGACATCCGGGCCCGGCCTGGAGGCCGCGATGAGCACATCCGCCCCCGTCATCGCCGTGTCAAAATCGGTGATCCCCTCAGGGTTGGTCTGTTCACACAGCTCCCACTTCCGATAGAAGCGCGGATCGGCCTGAATATCCGTCCGACCGCGATGGAGCGCCCCCTTGGAATCAAACATTACCATGCGGCTGGGGTCACCACCAGCCCGGATCACAATCCGCGCGATGGTGGTGTTGGAGGCGCCAGCTCCCAGGAAGACGATCCGCACCTCCGAGAGCGCCTTGTCCACCAGCTTTAAGGCATTGAGCAGGCCGGCCAGGGTGACACATGCCGTGCCCTGAGCATCATCATGCCAGACTGGGATCTCGCAGCTCTCTCGCAGCGTATCCAGCACCTTGTAACAGTTGGGTTGAGAGATATCCTCGAGGTTGACGGCGCCGAAACTGGGCTGCACCATCCGCACGAAGTCAATGATCTTATCCGGATCGTGTCTGCCGTCAGCGCCCCGGCTGTCGATACAGAGCGCCACTGCATCGACCCCCCCCAGATACTTCATCAGGAACGCCTTCCCCTCCATGACCCCCAGACCGCCGGGAGGCGTCACGTCACCATCTCCAAGGACACGCGTGGAGTCGGACACGATGGCGACCAGATTACCCCGGTTGGAAAGCTCGTAAGAGGCATCCTGGTCGTCGCGGATGGTCGTCGAGATCTGGGATACACCAGGCGTGTACCACA
>CAZHBB010000092.1:1184-11438 GCA_964530185.1 uncultured Anaerolineales bacterium | reverse complement strand
GTCGGCACGTTGATGTTGAAGACGAACTCTTGCATCGCCTGCTTGACCTGACGATAGGTCAGACCGTCATAGCGCACGAAGGGCGCCAGCAAGGTGTCGAAGTTGGAGACCGCCACCGCCCCCGCCGACTCCCCCTGGAGCGTGTAGAAGAAGTTCACCAATTGCCCCAAGGCGGTGCGCAGGTGACGCGGGGGGCGGCTCTCGATCTTGGCCGGCACCCCGCCAAACCCTATGGTCAGCAGGTCTTGCAGGTCCCAGCCACAGCAGTAGACCGAAAGCATCCCCAGGTCGTGGATGTGGAGGTCGCCCTCAATATGCGCCTGCTGCACCTCTGGCGGATAGATGCGATGGAGCCAGTACCGGGCAGCGATAGAGGACGCCAGGTAGAAGTTCAGCCCCTGCAAGGAGAAGTTCATGTTGCTGTTCTCATTCACCCGCCAGTCGGTCCGCTGCAGGTAGTCATCGACGAGCTTTTCTGAGTCCAGCAACATCCGCCGCGTATCACGCGCGGCCGCGCGCTGTTGACGGTAGAGGATGTACGCCTTGGCTACGCGGGGGTTGCCGGACTTGATCAGCACCTCTTCCACGATATCCTGGATCTGCTCCACGTGGGGGATTTCACCGCGGCTGCCGAGCCGTTCCTCCAGCAGGCCGACCACCGCCCAGGACAACATCTCCGCCCATGGCCGTCCCTCACCGTTCCCGACCGCGCGCGCCGCGGCGTAGATCGCATTCTCAATCCTGTGCCGATCGAAAGGAACCACGCTCCCATCACGCTTGACAACCTTCTCGATAGCCATCAAGAGTCCCCCTTGGACGTTGCGTCCTCAGACAGTGCATCGTTAGACGAGCGTAGAGAAAGAAAACGCCCCGGAGCGCCATGACTCCGAGGGTCATATTCGTGACCACGAGGCTGCTCACCGCCTCGCCCCACCGCACCTATCCGAAAAGCGAGCGCCCTGCCTGGTGACTGGGTGCCACCAGAGCCACCTGCAGCCAGCACCGATTGACGGCAAGACCCATGACGGACCAATCCGCCAGAGACGTCATAATACAATGTATATTTACGAAGATTTACTTATTTATTTGATGCGGCCTTATTTAGGGGCCGAACAGCCGTAGAACACTAGCGTTAGGGAATAGAGAAGCAGGCCTGCAATGAAACTCGCATCCAACGTTTTTACTATAACATGAAAGCCCCCCACTGTCAATGGGGTTTTCGGGGACATGACCCAACTTTAATATTCAGCCAGGCTGCGGGGCAACGCAGGGTCTAAGCCGGGACCACTCACCATGCAGGGAACAACGCTGCAAACGCGGACGTCGTAAGGGCGGACGGCCGTCCGCCCTTACGACACTACCCTGCCCTCTCCTGATCCAGAGGATGAGCGGAAACTCACAACGTCTCCTTAATGACCGAGACCTCGTTGCGCCCCAGGAACCAGCGAGATTTGGTAGGGCGCCCCGTGATGAGATCTTCCCCTTTGGGGGGCGAGGTGAGCATCAGATCGCGGTCGCTATCGTTGATGAGAAACCATAGGCGCCGCCCATCCCCCTCGCGGACGACCACCTGCACGTCCTCGGGAGCCATGGGCCAGAGAGGGGCCAGATCCGCCCGCAGGCGGGACATGGTGGGCAACAGCGCTTCCATCAACTGCGATGTAAGATAAGTCCCAGCGTAGATCACCGCCCCTTTCCCCACCTTGCGCAGCGTCACAGCGATCTTCATACGCAGGTGCCGACCCTCCCAACGGCCGATCACACTGGTGCCCGGCAGGTTCTCCAGGATCTCGTACCATTCCACGGTGTGGACCTCACCGCCATCGGGGTAGATACGAATGGTCAATGGTCGCTTGTCCGGCGTATTCTGCCGCCCGTACTCAGCCACTTTTACCCCTGCCAACGCACGCAGTACCCCGGGAGGGGTCTCAGCGATGACGCGGTTGTGCCAATCCCTGGTGGCAGTGCGGGCTCCTACGATCAAGATGCCCCCTCCCTCGGCAAACGCCTGCAGACCTGGTATCCACGCGGGGTCAAAGAGCGCCCAGTGGGGGATGATGAAGACCTTCAGCCCGCCCAGGTCATCCAAGGGATGGACACAGCCCACCGTGTACCCGCTCCGCATGAAGAACCCGTGAAGCCGCCGCGCCACCTGCTGCGGCGAAGGCAGCCCCAACGAGAGGGTGCTGTGGGCATCATAGACCTCCACATCCGCGGCCGCGATACCGACGTCCACCCGCACCGAGGTGCCCAAGATCTCAGGGCCAATCCGTTGCAGTTCCGCGCCAAGCTGACGTACCTCCTCATAGCGTCGCCGCGGGACATTGTCATGGTCGAAGATGCCACACCAGTATTCCTCGGCACCGTAGCGGCACGTCCGCCACCGGAAGAAAAGCAGACTGTCGGCCCCGTGGGCGATGGACGTGTAGGCCATGCGCCGTACCTCACCCGGCTCCGGTGTATCGTGCAGGTAGGTCCCCTGTCCACCTGGACCCGACTGCTGCTCTAACAGGAAGAAATTGCCGCTCCAGGCGCGGGTGTGATCCAGGTTGAAGGCCTGCGTGTAGGGACGGCGCTGAGGGTCGGTCTCGAAGAATGGGTAGACATCGTACCCCAGGAAGTCCAGATCCTGGCCAAACAGCCCCCGGTAATCCACATGGGCGAAGGTGCCGTTGTGGGTTATGAACCAACGCGGCTGGGCTTGGCGCAGGATGACAACCTGCTCATGCTGGAAGCGTGCAGTGTTCCAGGCGATGAAACGGTAATAGTCCAGCAGGTGGCCCGGATTGGCGTACGCCGGGGTGCCGTTGCGGGGCGTGGAGATCTCATCGAAGTCGCGGTAGGTCAACGACCAGAAGGTATTGCCCCAGGCCGCGTTCAGTGCCTCGATGTCATCCTCATACTTCCGACGCAGGAAAGCCCGAAACTCGGCTTGGCATGCCGGGCAGTGACACTCCGAGAAGTGACAGTTGAGCTCGTTGTCGGTCTGCCAGCCGATGACGTAGGGGTTGTCGGCGAAATGCTCCGCCAGAGCCTGGGTGATCCTGCGGGAGTAGTCACGGAAGACCTCACTGCTGGGGCAGACGTGCTGGCGCGAGCCATGCTGCATGACGGTCCCATCCGCGTCCACACGCAGCACCTCTGGATGCGCCAGGGTCAACCAGCGGGGCGGCGTGGCGGTGGGCGTACCCAGGATGGTCATGATCCCCTTCTCGCCCAAGCGCGCGATAGCCTCATCGAACAGCTCGAACTGATAGCGCCCCTCCTCAGGCTCGAAATAGGCCCAGGCGAACTCCCCCATGCGCACGCAGTTGAACCCAGCCTCGACCATGCGCGTCACGTCCTGCTCCCGCTCCGTTGCCGTCCAATGCTCCGGGTAATACGCGGCCCCATACAGGAAACGATCGATCTTCATAGGTCTGCGGTGTGAGAGTTTCTCTCGTCCCATCGTCTCACCTCCCTGAGGTCCAACCTCCATGATACGTCCGTAAAACCATTGTTTCCCCTCCAGCTTATTCCCATGTTCGTCGATATACCACCAATCGCCCTCATAGGCCCTGCGGCCGCCGTTCTTCACGCCCGCCAGATCGACCTGCCCCTTGCCGGTGACCGGCTCACGTACGCCGTCTACATCGGGGTCCACATAGCGCACGAACCACGCCTCAAGCGCTCCCCGCAGCTCAGCCACGCGCCTCTGGTACGCCGGGTCCTGGACCAGGTTATGCGTCTCGTTTGGGTCATGGACCAAATCATAGAGTTCGTGCGGGCCGTAGGGATAGCGATGAACATATTTCCACTCCCTGGTACGGATCATCCGCACCGGCCCATATTCATCGAAGACAATCACATGATCCCGCTCCGCCAAGGAGTCCCCCCGCAGGAGTGGAGCGAAACTGCTCCCAGGGAGCCCTTCAGCGACTGGATTCTCCAACCCCAGGTAATCCAGCAATGTGGGGAAGAGGTCATAATGGCTCAGCAGGTGATCGCTGACGACCCCCTGCGGCACGTGCCCAGGCCGGGCGATGATCATCGGTACCTTAACCGAGGTATCATACATATTCTGCGGGAAGGTACCGTTGCCCTTGCCCCAGATGCCATGATGCCCCATGTTCATCCCATTGTCACTGCTGAAGATGAAGAGCGTGTTCTCCAGCACCCCCATCTCCGCCAGCTTGTCGAGGAGTTGCCCCACGCCGCGGTCCAACCCGGTGATAGCCCCGAAATAGCCGGACAATAACTCATGACGTCGCGCTCCCGTGCCCCGCGGTGCGCTGTTGATCTGCCACGGATGACCGCCCGGTACCACTGGGCAGGTCTCGAATGGGCAATCCTTGTAGAGTCCGGTCAGCTCCTCCGGATGTTCACCCTTGTTCCAGGGAGAATGTGGCGCCGTGTAATGCACGCTCAGGTAGAATGGCGTCTCGCCCTGGGCTTGCATGTCCAGGAACTTGAGCCCTCCCTCGGTGATCACGTTGGTCAGATAGCGAGGATCCTGTTCCAGACGTCCGTCACGGATGATGTAGGCACTGTAGTAACTGCCCCCGCCGTAGGGGAAGAGATGCCAATAGGCAAAGCCCTTCTGGGGATGGAGACTGTCGCCGAGGTGCCACTTGCCACTGATGCCACACACATATCCATGGGCCGCCAGGATCTCAGTATAGGCGGTCAAGCCCTTCAGGTACTCGATTTCGCGATCATCATCTCGCCCCGCCTCTGGGATCCTCTCCGAGTTCAGATTCCCCTTGCGGATCCAATCATGGACCCCATGCTGCGAGGGAATCCGACCGGTGAGGATAGAGGCCCGCGCGGGGGAACAGACAGGCGAGGCACAGAAAAAGTTTTCGAAGCGCAGACCCATGGCCGCCAGCCGATCCAGGTTGGGCGTTTGGATCTCATGGTTACCGGCGCAACCCATGGCCCAATAGCCCTGATCGTCGGCCAGGACAAAGACGATATTGGGCCTGAGTGGATCATGACTTGCCATCATACCTCCTTCTCGTTATCAACAATGAACGTGTTAGTGCGCGCCCGATGCCCTTGGGCATCCTCAATCTCCACATAGGCATAGGGCCATTTGGACGGCACCTCAAACGTCACTGATGTCATCAAAGTACCCTCGAAATCTCCCACACGCTTCCCCAGAGAGGCCGGCCCAACCAGGCGCACAAACCGAACGGGAGAGGTCTCCACGGTCACACGATCCCCCTCGCAGAGGATTCGCCTGAATTCAGGGCCTGTTGTGCTGTAGAATCGTCCATGGCGCAGGCTCTCCATAATCGCCTGCCGCGTCAGTGCCTCCGCCTGCACCATCACCCAGCCACCGTTCCATCCGGGATGCTCAGGGCGGATGTGGGCATCATCCACGGCAAAACCAAGAGTATTGGGGTATTGCGCCAGCATCACCTGCCAGTAGGCTAACCCATCCCCCTTGCCGTTCAGCCAATGGCACACGTGATTGTAGACTTCCACGCCATCAAATCCGTGTCGCGTGGCCTCAGCGAACGAATTCCCAGTCCACAGCGGATGGGCCAGAATCAGCAACCCTTCCTGCTCCCGCGTTGCCTTCAGCGCCGCCGGGAACCCCATCTCGCGATGAATCCCCTCGAAACTACCAATACACACCACGTGGTAATAACTACCATGCTCATCATGGCCATCAAGCTCGACGCCATCCAACCACAGAAGCGGATAAGGCTTCTCTTCCCCACTCGCATCCGAGGCAACCCAGTGATCGGTCCGGACGAGAAAATCATACCCCTTGCCAGCATATCCCGCCGCAAGTTGCTGAAAGGTCCAACCGCCGTCCGAGGCCGTGCTATGAATGTGCGTATTTCCCTTGTACCAAGTTGTTGCATTCGTGTACCGATTTACGAGCATGTACTTACAACCCCATTTCATAGTATCCTATATCCGTTAACCCAACGCGCTTCAAGCCCGGATTGAGAGCTCTCTAAAGCGCGCGCATCTCTCCCTGCGCAGCCTTTTCAGCCCAGGTATGATAAGCATCCAACATCACCATGAAATTCTCGTACTTGGTACCCACCGCTACTGAGTGCGTGGTCCCGAAAATGTACCCCCCACCAGGAGCTCCAGCTCGCATGGCCTCGGCTACATCCCGCCGCACATCCTCTGGCGTGCCGGACACCAAGTTCTCCACCCGAGCCCCACCCCACAGCGTCAACTTATCACCGTACCGCGCCTTGACCGCTGCTAGATCCATGCCCGCCGACGCCTGAATGGACTGATAAGCCTGGTATCCGGCTTCGACAAACATATCCAGGAGCTTCCAATTGTTGCCGCAGGCGTGTTTGAAGACCGCCAGCCCCCGGGACTTGACTGCCTGAACCCGGGTTTTGATGGACGGCAGGCAGAACTCCCGGAACATCTGTGGCGAGATAAAAGGTCCGGCAGTGGCGGCGAAATCGGTACCCCACAACACTCCATCGCTCCCGGGACGCAGGTAGTAGGCATCCAACAGGTTGGCCTGCCGCGTATAAAGGGCGATGGCCCGCCGGACCAGCTCCGGTCGCAGGGCATACAGCAGAAGCCCATACTCCATCCCACCCAACAGCACCATCCCCGCCTCGCCCCCGCTAGGCCCCAGGATGTAACGATCTTCCCCTAGCTCGGCGATCACCGCATCCACCACCTCGAAGACAGAGGGATCGGGCGGCTCGGGATCGAGGTCCAGTGGGAAATCCTCTAACGTATAACAAGGCTCAGGGCGGGCCACCAGCGTCAGATCCGCCGTAATCTCAGAGTACTTCCAAACGCGGCCATCCTCTGCGGCCCAGGTGACATCATCGATCCGCCGCACCCGTTCGGGCTCGTAGTCCTTCGGAGGTGCAACGCTGCTGGCCATGGCGCCAAGGTTGATCACATCAATGAAGTCCAGCTTGCGATAGAGTGCGATGAGATCCTCTTTCCAGCTCTGCACCACCTCATCGCGACGCCCCTCCCAAAAGGCAATCTGCGACTTCGCCTTGGCTCTCAGGTAGGTCTCATGGCCCAGCAGGCGCTCCACCGTATCGAAGTCGATAGCGAAGAAGCCTATAGGGATGCGATCGACCGGCTCACGGGCCAGCGTCCGCCTGACGCGCTCCCTGCCGTTCACAGCCGTCACACCCCCTACCCCGACGTTAGATCGTGCAGATAGCTCCGCATCAACGGCCACAGCTCTCGATATCGCGCATACCATTCCGCATAAGCGGCGTGCACGCGCGGATCGGGTTCGAAACGACGCTCCAGCTTCACCATCTCCGCCACGCCCGAGGTGAAGGAGTCCAGAGCCCCACAACCAACGCCGGCCATGATGGCGGCACCCAGCGCCCCAGCCTCCGTGACCCGAGGACGGAGAAAGGGTTGCCCCAGGATGTCGGCTGACAACTGGATCCAGGCATCGGATTTACTGCCACCACCGGTGGCCCGGAAGCCTCGCACCCGGATGCCGGTCTCGGGTAGTGCCTCGAGACACTCCTGCAGGTAAAACGTAGCGCCCTCCAGGATGCCCTTGAGAATAGCACCTCGAGATGTCTCCAGATGCAGGCCTGCAATAACGCCGACCGAGTCGGAGACAAACTCCGGGGGTCCTGTGGTGGTGAAGTGTGGTAACACCATGACGCCACTGGGTCCCTCTGACAACTCGGCAAAGAGATGATCATAGACATCCTCGCCCGCGGCCTGGGCCTGGCGATGCTCCTCTCGGGCGAAGGTGTCGCGATACCATTTGACCAGCGATCCACCTTGATTGTAGATGAACGTGACGTACTTACCCGGTACCGCGTGGTGCTCGGTGTTGAGACCCCTGGGGATCATCACTGTGGGCGCGATGCGCTGGGAGAAGACAGGGGTGACACAGAGAAACGTACCCATCCCATAGACAGCCAGCCCCTCCTGGATCACACCACAGCCCACCGCATTAGCACACTGATCGTGAGCTCCAGCCACGATTACCACGTCGGGTGGCAGCCCCAACTCTGTGGCGATAGCGGGCGACACACGGCCGATGGCCGTACCCGAGGGTACCACGACCGGCAGCTTGTCACGATCGATGCCGCCCCAGGCCAGCAGCGTATCAGACCAGTCCCCCCGCTCCAGGTCGAAGAGCAGGGTGCGGTTGGCCAGGGAGTAGTCCACCGCGGGCTCGGCTCCCAGCATGAAGGCGATGAAACCGCTCCACAACAGGAACTTGTCCGCCACCTCGTAGAGCCGTGGACGGTGATCTCTGATCCAGCATAGCTTAGTCAAACCGTAATGGTTCCCCAGCGTATTGCCGTTGATCCCATAGAGACGGTTGTCGTCCAGGAGCCGGCTCAGCGGCTCGACGTAGGACGCACCGCGCACGTCAAAGTTCAGGATCGAAGGCCCCAGGATACGACGGTCCCGCGTCACAGGCACCATGGCCTCGCCCAGCGAGGAGACGGCGAGGGCCCGGATCGGATCATCCTTGACCGCCTGCGTGACCTCCTGGATGGTGGCTTGCACATTACGCCAGACCACTGCCGCATCCAGCTCAGCCCATCCCGGCTCCGGATGTTGAATGTCGTGTTCCCGATAAGCTGCTGCCAGGGGCTCCCCCGTCATGGAGAAACAGACAGCCTTACAGCCTGTCGTCCCAACGTCAATCCCCATGAGACTCATCAGGCGCCTCCCTCCACTCTTGTCCCGCCAGACATACAGGCCCTACTAGGCCACCACCAAGCTGCGGGAGCCTGCGATCTCGAAGTAATCTCGGATCAAGTAAACCGTGCGCTCGTAGACTGCCTCTTTGGCACCGTCCAGGGTTCCCTGCAGACGAAGTCCCTCTTCATAGGCCTGCCGCACTGCAGTGCCCACATTGATCTTCGCGATGCCCTGTTTGATCGCTGCCAGCAGGTACTCACGCTTGACACCTGATCCCCCATGGAGAACCAGGGGGATGCCCGTTGCCTCTTTGAGGCGCCTCAGGTGATCCAGGTTCAGTCGCGCCTCCACCTTCTTCCTGTTGCGGAAGGCCTTGGAGACTGCACCATGGACATTGCCGATGGCCACCGAGAGCCAGTCACAGCCTGTCTCAGCGACAAAACGCGCGGCCTGGTCCACATCGGTGAAGCCCTGTCCCGAGGCGAAAAGCTCCTCATAGGGCGGCAGCGGGCCATGTCCCTCCCGCAGGATCGCCCCCAGTTCCGCCTCACAGAGAGCGCCTGCCTCATGCGCCATAGCAGCGACAAGTCTGGTGATGGCGATGTTGTCCTCCAACGCGACACGCGAGCCGTCGATCATGACTGACGGATAGCCAAGGTCAAGGGCCTTACGGATGATGGGCAGGTAGTCCACCTCCAGACCGTCTTCGTCAACCACAGGTACGTGGTCGAGATGCAGGCGGACATGATCGGGATCACCGTGGCGGGCGAAGGCCTCCTGCACCGCTGCCGGTCCATAGCACTCAAAGGTAAGCCACTCGATCCGTGCCGTCTCAATGAGGGCAAAGGAGTCCTGGTCCCGTACTGCGCGGACGATTGGCTCTAGCATAGGGAGGTAGGGGACGTTGAACGCTGGCACAACCGTCCCCACCTCCCAGGCCCGGCGCACCACATCATCGATCGCCATGGAAGCCCTCCTGGGGCTTGGTGACCTCGAACCCCAGGTAGTAATGCAGCGCTTCGTACAAAGGCGCCATCACATGACCAGGGGTTACACTGACATGATGACGATGCCCGTGATAGCCCACATGGAGCAGCACGTCCTGGAGCTTTGGAATCTCGGCGACTCCCCCGCAACCGAAGAAGTCTTCAGGAATTGGATCCTTTGTGAAGGCTCCCTCTCCCAGATAGAAATGCAGCTTGCCAGCTTCGGTCATCATGCTGCTGAAAGTGAAGTCGAAGGGGGCAATGCGCCCCACGTTGGGCCCGTAGGCACGGCCCTCGCCCACCGCATTGGCCAGGATCGCGTGATCCGTGACGCGGCCAGGTCCCGTCATCAGAGAGTGAGCAACTGGCCCACAGTGGAAGAGGATGCATTTATCATCCTCATCGCCGTAATTGTTGTTCCAGTCCAGAAGTGCGGCTGGCTCCCCAGAAGCCTGGCGCAGGGCATGCATCGCGATAGCATTGCCGATGTCCACCTCGCAGGCGGCGGGAATCCCGCGCTCGTTCAGCTCGCTCAGCAACACGCATGGCGAGATCCCTAACTGCTGTTGCATCTCGATCCAGCAGCGGATCGCCACAGCATCAAGCCGGTATTCCTCGATCACCTCATCCAGCACCACCCCCAGCC
>CAZHBB010000092.1:0-1084 GCA_964530185.1 uncultured Anaerolineales bacterium | reverse complement strand
TTCAGCGCCGTGAACTTCAGCCCATATTGATGGAACACATCCATGATCGAGAACTTGCCACAGAAGGCATCGCGCCTGAGCGCCGGGGCCATCTTATCCAGGTCATCGGGATAGGCCTGAATGAGGATGGGGACGTCGGCATCCTTCATAGCTGCCACGGCCCCGGTCTCATCCCCGAAGTTGGGGAGGGAGAGGATCACACCGCCATACTCGCCTCGATGCTCGCGCAGGAAGTTAGCATAGATCTCGCCCTCGCGCGCAGTCTCCACAGCACCATAGCGCGTCGCCTCAGCGTCCAACATCAGCACATCGTGCCCCAACGCCTTGAGCACCCGGGGCAGCTCCTCTCTGGCCTGAGCTTGCAGAGACGCAGGGAAGAAACCCCTGTTTCCAAAAAACAGCGCAAAAGTCGTCTTCTTCATGGTGGACCCCCTCTGCTGTATATCCAGAAGTGGCTGGGGTCCTTACAATCGAACCCCAGCCACAGAGCACCTCGATCCTATTCCCCGGTGAGCCGCAGTCGAACCGTCTTGACCTCGAAGGGCCGGAAGGTGAGCGGGATCACTTCGCCTGTACACTCAAGGCGCTCGAGGGTCTTCTCCTCCAGCATGTCAGTCACCCAGGCCTCGGCCACAGACAGCGACGTCGTCAGCTTGCACTGCGCCGTGGTCCGCATGGCCTCATACAGTCGGATGACCACGTCATCCGAGCCATCCTCAGCAGGTTTCACCGTCTCCACAATGACGCTGGGTGCATCCACGGTGAAGAGGGAACGCGTACCGCCGTTGCCCGCCTTCGTCATCAACGGAGCATTCAGATCGTACCCTTCACGCACCAGATCGCTCTGGCCGAAACACCCCTGCCAGGCGTAGAAGGCGTAGGTAAACTCCTGAATCCCCTGATCGGCATGCATATCCGGTGCCAGCGCCGACTTTAGCAACGTCAACTTGATTGTATTCCCCAGCACGTTGACCCCGTATTTACAATCGTTCAAGACGGCACATCCCCGGTCCTCCTGAACCAGGGCCGTCCACTTATGATTGGCTACCTCGAAACGATCGGCATCAAAGGGGCGGGACCGATG
>CAZHBB010000091.1:0-11528 GCA_964530185.1 uncultured Anaerolineales bacterium | reverse complement strand
CTCCTTTCCTGCCACAGCGAAGGCAGCTCCCATGGCGTCGACTTCTCGGCCTTGCGGCGTCCACCCTCGTCCTGATTGGCGCTGGATTGATTGGTGTCGCTTTAGGCAACAGACTACCTCAACACACCTCCCAGGTGCCGCTAACGAGCACCGAGCCCCCTCGACCGAGAGGAACAACTGGTATGGGAACTACTGCCACGATGCCGGTGAGCACACCGACAGTGCCCAGTCCACCTACATCGAGGCCCACCGAGGCACTGCCTGCCTTACCGGGCCTGGCTTTGACGCCACCTCCTTCTTGGCGACTGGTCCTCTCGGAGACTTTCAGCAGCAATGTCAACGAGTGGCCCGCGCGCGCCTCTACCGATGACTGGGGAGGTATCGAGCGCCAAGTGACCGACGGGGTTTACCGCTGGATCATCACCGCGACCCAACCAGTGGGTCGCTGGGCCTCGCCAGAGACGCCGGACTCTTCTACCATTGCAGAGGACTTCCTCGTCCGGGTCGATGCATCACGCCAGGAAGGTCCTGAGCAAGCGGCTTATGGCCTTGTGTTACGCCATAAGGAGGGAAGTTACTATCTGTTCAGCGTGCGTGACGATGGGTTCTTCCAGTTTAGCCTGTGGACTGGTTTTTCCTGGCAGCCGATCCTGGATTGGACTGAGAGCACCAGAATCCACCCCCAGGAAGTCAACACTCTAGCTGTATTAGCGAAGGGGTCACGGTTCGACCTCTACATCAACGACGACTTTGTCGCCACCGCGGAGGATGCTACCCTCCCGGCTGGCGAAATCGGACTCTCTGTTACCACACCACCAACCGAGGGCGCAGCAGTTTTCGTCTTCGATGATCTGCAGGTATGGATACCGTGACGACTTGCCGGGCTTCACCTCTTACAGTATCAAGGAGAACAGAATGCTGGATTTCGGGATGATCATCCGCAATGGGCTTTGGATTCTGGGCCTGGCCGTTCTTCTCGCTGTCTGGTCCTACGCGCGGTATTCGGCAATCCGCCAGGGCGTGCGTACGCGCCAGATGATGAGCGAATTTCGCTACGCATTCCCCGCCGACATAGGCCTCCTTCTTTTCGTGGCCGGCATGGCCCTTACCGAGCCCCGGAGCTGGGCCCGTATCCTGTGGCTCATCTTGGGATCAGCTATCATCATCCACATGGTGATGAGCATTACGATTCGCAGGCAGGCCGATGCCAAGGAGCAAGAGGACCCCCGTGGATAAGACTAAATGGCTCCTCCCTCTGCTCCTGCTTGGTTCAGCGCCCACGGCTTTGGCCCTCCTGATAGTCACCAGGGTCGTTGAGCCACAGGTAGCCAGTGTAACAATTCGAGGCCTGGCCTGGACCTCAGGCGGCGGATTTCTCACAGGCATCGCTGTCAAGCGCTTTCTCGTCCGTCCAAAACGCGACGCTGTGCTGATCTTTGGCCTGTTGGTGGCTACGACTCTCGGCACTCTGACCATAGGCGGCCTCTATTTGGTGCTACTCTCCAACCCCATGGAGCCTATAGGCACGCCAGAACGGACCGTTGAACAGGTAATGAGTTTTGTCCAGTTTCTGCTGGCGCAGGCTGCTGGTATTGTCGTCACTCCCGCACCGCCTCCGCCACAGGACCGGAAGCATCATCCACGTCAGGCATAGGCAACTGTCCATCCCGAAGTGCTCAGAAGGAAGCGTCCGACCATATTGCGAGCAATCACCTCTGAGCCGCTCTCAAACCAGACGGATGCGCCGTGGTATAATGAATATGCTATGTTACGCGGCATCCGTGATTTTCTGGAATTGATCAAGTTCGAGCACACGCTCTTTGCCCTTCCTTTCGCTTACGTGGGCATGATGCTGGCTGCCAGCGGTTGGCCGTCCTGGTCATGTGTGCTCTGGATCACACTGGCGTTGGCCAGTGCACGCACCGTCGCCATGGCGGTGAACCGATTGGCCGACCGTGCCATCGACGCACAAAATCCCCGTACAGCTCACAGGCCCCTGGCTAGTGGGAGGGTTGCACGGCGTACAGCATGGATTGGCACAGCCATAGCTTTGGCTCTGCTGGGATTCTCGGCCTGGAAACTGGGCCCCCTTCCCTTGCGCCTGTTGCCGATCGCCCTGCTCTTTCTGGTGGGCTACTCATTTACCAAACGTTTCACCTGGCTGTCACACTTCATTTTGGGGTTCACCGACGGGTTGGCACCCGCTGGCGCGTGGGTGGCTGTACGCGGGTCACTCTTCACGCACCAAGACATCCCAGCATGGCTCTTATTAGCTGCCGTTACGTTCTGGATCGGCGGGTTCGACTTAATCTACGCATGCCAGGATGCCGAATTCGATCGAGAGCACGGACTCCATGCCATTCCCGCACGGTTTGGGACCAGGACCGCGCTGCGGCTCTCGGCCGTTTCCCACATCACCGCCTTCCTGCTCCTCATCGCCGTCGGCTGGACACTCCACTTGAGCTACCCCTACGCCGTAGGCCTGGGAATCATCGCGTCATTGCTGATCGTGGAACATCGGTTGGTGTCACCCGATGACCTGTCGCGACTGCAGATTGCCTTCTTCCAGGTGAACAGTGCTATCAGTGTCACGCTCTTTCTGAGTGTGTTCTCGGCACTTCTACTCGGGTCTGCCAAAACCTAGACACTGCAACCAAGGAATAACACGCTATGACACACAATGAGGACGACCGACACAACACCGGGCAGGCCACGCGCATCACGCTGGTACGACATGGGGAAGTCCACAACCCCAATGGCATCATCTACGGCAGGCTACCAGGATTTGGCTTGAGCGAACGTGGCCGCCAGCAAGCTCAGGCTGCAGCGGAAGCGCTCCGCGATCAACGAATCGATGCCCTCTACGTCAGCCCACAGCCCAGGGCCCTCCAGACAGCCCAATTCTTGCGTGAGGCCCATCCGCACCTCGACATAGTCGTCTCTCCTCTGCTGGACGAAGTGTTGTCAGCGTTTGAGGGACGACCTTTCAGAGAGGCAGCCGCCTGTGATTGGAACATCTACGCTGAGACCGACGGAGAAGCTGAATCCCCCCAGCAGATCAGCGACCGTGCCGCGCGCTTCATAAGAGCCGTGCGGGCCTCGCATCCTGGCCAACACGTCGTCGCTGTCACCCACGGCGATATCATCACCTTTGCCCTGCTGTGGGCCATGGGGGAGCCACCTGACCCGGCCTTAAAACGAACCCTCACACGCTTTGGCATCACAGATGGGTACCCAGCACCAGCATCGTTAACGACCTTCGTTTACCATAGCGACGACCCAGACGAACGTCCTCAAATCTTCTACCTGCGCCCCTATGACTTGAGGAGCTAACCCTGGCGGGGGTCCGCGAGCAAGTGCAGGAGAGTTAATGATCATCTCAGAGCAGGAGCAAAGCTGACATGGGCCGCTCAAGGACAAAAGATCTGCGCGCCATCTGCGCGCTGTTAATGGCTCTGATCCTGGCTCTCATGGGATGTGTGAGGCAGCCCACCGGTGAATCCGCCACAATCCGGGTGGCTGCACTTCCGATCCTCGATACGTTGCCGCTGTACGTGGCAGACGCTGAAGGCTTCTTTGCTAAAACCGGCGTCGAGGTCACGATCGTACCGGTGTCCTCGGCCGCCGAGCGTGATCAATTGCTGCAGGCAGGTCAAGCTGACGTGGCCATTAGCGACCTCGTCGCCCTGATGCTCTACAATCGGGAGATCCACGAGGGCGAACCCAATGTCGTGGCTATCCGATGTGCCATGGTGGCCACGGATACATTTGCTCAATTCCGTATCCTCGCCGCACCCGGCACCACCATTCAAACCCCGCATGACCTGCAGGGAGTTCCCATTGGGGTATCAGAGGGAACTATCATCGAATACGTCACCTGGGCCCTGCTCACATCGGAAGGGCTCACGCCCGACGAGATCAAAACCATTGCAGTCCCCAAGATCCCCGACCGCATGGCCCTCTTGAACGCCAGCGAGCTCGCTGCCGCCACACTTCCAGAGCCGCCCGCGTCTCTGGCTCTCCAGCAGGGCGCGCGCGTGATCCTTGATGATCGGCTACATCCAGACGTGAGTAGCAGCTTGTACGTGGCCCGCGCCACCTTCCGCGAGAACCATCCGGAGGCCCTTCAGGCTTTCATGGAGGCGATAGAGCAGGCCATCGTCGCCATCAACGCTGACAAAACCCGCTGGGACGACCTGCTCAGAGATGAAAACCTCCTACCTCCTGCACTCCTCGGGAGCTTCCCGTTACCGGACTATCCGGCGCCCCAGCTTCCCACGCCCGAGCAGTTCAATGCTGTCGCAGACTGGCTCCGGCAACGGGGCGACCTGCCGCGGCCGCCGGGTTACAGTGATGTGATTGTCCCCGCGTGGTGAGAGCAGAGCCACAGCGATGATCCAACTAGACCGCGTCGATTTTGGCTACACCAGCCAGCGACTGATCTTCGAAGGATTCACGTGGCATGTCAATCGTGGTCAGGTGTGGAGTGTCCTGGGTCCATCAGGCTGCGGAAAAAGCACTCTACTCTTACTCTTGGCCGGACTGCAATTCCCGCAGCGCGGCTCGATCACCATTGATGGTGTTCCACTGCTCCGACCACGCCCACGCACCGGGCTGATTCTACAGGAGTACGGACTTCTTCCTTGGGCAACGGTGCGTGAGAACATCGCCCTCGGTCTGCGCATTCGGAGATTCTATGGTCCAGACGGTCGTCATGCCCCACGCGGGCAACTCCTCAGCTCGGCTGAGATTCGCGCCCTGGTCGACACATGGCTCAACCGTCTTCATCTTGAGGAAATCGCCGACCGCTACCCCAGTGAGATCTCCGGCGGTCAGCGACAGAGGACGGCAATCGCTCGCGCCCTGGTACTGCACCCTGACCTTCTGCTTATGGACGAGCCTTTCGCAGCCCTCGATGCCCCCACGCGTGAGGCGCTGCAGCTTCTTACACTTAGGCTGTGTCGTGAGGCCAACGTCACCGTCGTTCTCGTCACTCACAGCATAGAAGAAGCAGCGTTTGTGGGCCAGAATGTGCTTTTGCTCCACGCCCCTCCCAATAGACACCCCACAGTGATTGAGAACACCCATGCCCCAGAGTCCGCCTTCCGCCTGACAGAGACGTATCAGGCGGCCTGTATGAGGCTACGTAGCGCCCTCGAGGGGGGATGATGGACACCATGAATGCAAACAGAGCTGGTTGGCGATCTCGCATCGTTGCCATCATGGTGCTTCTAGTGCTCTGGCAAGGCCTCGCATCGGTCATTCAGCGCCCGGTCTTGCCACCACCATCGGATGTGCTGTGGGCATTCTTCAGGGAGATACCGCGCACGCTGGGGCAGCACTTTGTCGTGAGCTTGGCGCGTGTCGTGGTCAGTATCGTGCTTGCCATTCTTACCGCCGGACCGATGGGTGTCATCCTGGGACAAAGCCATAGACTCGACCGCATCTTCAGCCCGGTGCTCTACGTGCTCTACCCTGTGCCCAAGGTCGTGTTGGTACCCGTGGTGCTCCTCCTGTTGGGCGTTGGAGACCTATCAAAGATCGTGATCATTGCACTCATCCTCTACTTCCAGGTCTTGGTGCTGGTGCGCGACGCTGCCAGAGCCATTCGGCCCGAGCTCATCCTCAGCGTCCGCAGTCTGGGGGCCGGACGTCGTGCTCTCTTCCGCTTCGTTTACCTGCCAGCCAGCATCCCTGCTATCCTGACCGCCATCCGCCAGTCCATCGGTACCGCCGTTGCGGTCCTATACGTCGCCGAGCTCTTTGCTACTCAATATGGCCTGGGCTACTATATCTACCTGCAAGGTAACACGTTCTTCGACTATCCACGTATGTACGCCGGGGTCCTTGCTATGAGTCTGCTAGGATTTGGGCTCTATGCAGTAGTCGATGCTGTTGCACGACGCCTAGCCCCGTGGCAGCGCACGTACGTTGATGTGTGACACAACAACCCAGGAGAATACCTTATGGCCTACAGCAGCCTACGCGCTTTTGTGAGACAGTTGGAGACGTACGGTGAGTTGATACGTATCAACGAGCCAATCTCGCCCGCACTGGAGATCACAGAGATCGTGGACCGCGTGAGCAAAGGCCCAGATCACCAGAACAAAGCGCTGCTTTTCGAGCGCCCCAAGGGCTATCAGATGCCACTGTTGATCAATATATTTGGCAGCCCCAAACGGATGGCAATGGCACTCGGCGTGAGTGACCTGGAGGACCTACGCCGCCGGATGACAGCACTCCTGGATCTCCGCCCACCCGACCGGCTGAGCGACGCAGTGCGTCGCGGCAGAGATCTGCTCAACACGCTACGGAACGCCGGCCTCCGTCCCCGTCGTGTCCGCCATGCCCCTGTCCAGGCCGTCATCGAGAGCGAAACACCTTCGCTTGATGAGCTCCCTATCCTCACATGCTGGCCAAAGGACGGGGGACCATTCATCACGCTACCACAGGTCATTACCCGTGACCCCAGAACGGGCGCCCGCAACGTGGGTATGTACCGCCTACAGAAACTGGATGCTCGAACCCTGCTCATGCATTGGCAACGTCATAAGGGAGGCGCTGAACACGCACGGGCCGCACGTGAAGTGGGCACGACCGTTATCCCTGCCGCCATTGTCCTGGGCGGCGATCCTGCGTGCATCTGGGCTGCATCAGCACCACTCCCCCCTGACATCGATGAGTACTGGCTGGCCGGCTGGCTGCGCGAACGACCAGTGCCTTTTGTACAATGCGTCACTCAACCACTTGAGGTGCCAGCTAACGCCGATATCGTCATTGAAGGTTACGTGGATCCCAACGACCATCGACCGGAGGGGCCTTTTGGAGACCACACGGGGTACTACACGCCAGTCGAGCCCTTCCCTGTCTTCCATGTAACGGCCATCACCCGTCGGACAGACGCGATCTATCCGGCCACTGTGGTTGGTATCCCCCCCATGGAGGACTACTGGATGGGGAAGGCTACAGAGCGTCTCTTCCTGCCGCTGGTACAATTGTTCCTGCCGGAGGTCGTAGACATAGCGATGCCAGCCCCAGGCATCTTTCACAACCTGGTACTGGTGAGTATCCGCAAGCGCTACCCGGGTCAAGCCCGCAAGGTCATCTACGGCCTTTGGGGATTAGCCCTGCTCAGTCTGGCTAAAGCCATTGTCGTTGTCGATGCCTGGGTCGACGTGCACAATATGACAGAAGTCGCCTGGCAGGCATTGGGGAACGTCGATTGGGCACGCGACGTCGTGATCGCTGAGGGTCCGGTCGACCAGCTCGATCACGCTGCGCCTCAGGAGGCTTTTGGCGGCAAAATCGGAGTCGACGCCACGGCCAAACTATCCGAGGAAGGCCACCCTCGCCCGTGGCCCCAAGTAGTGAGAATGGACCCCGCCGTAAAGGCGCGGGTGGATGCATTGTGGAAGACACTGGGGATCAACTGAGACACTCAAACCACACCATATCGCCAGCGGCATTATTGGCCACAGCCTTTGTTAGTGGACTAGTCTCGCTGGCGCTGGAACTGACTGCGGCACGGTTACTGGCCCCGGCTTTTGGCACAACGGAGTTGGTGTGGGCCACCGTCATCGGCCTGATCCTGCTCTACCTGTCGGCCGGCTATGCCATCGGCGGACGCTGGGCCGACCGATCCCCCACCCCGACGACATTGTACACCCTCCTGGCTGCCGCAGGGCTAACCATCGCTGTCATTCCCATTGCTGCGCGGCCATTGCTGCTCCTGGCCGCCCGTGGGATGCAAACCTGGCAACTGGGCTTGATCGCCGGCCCCTTTGCCATTGTGCTGGTGCTGTTCGCCGCGCCGGTTACCCTATTGGCGTGCGTCTCGCCCTTCATCGTGCGGCTCTCCGTCGAGGACGTCGGCAGCAGCGGTGATGCCGTCGGACGCATCACGGCCCTCTCAACCTTGGGCAGCTTCATCGGGACATTCCTCCCCAATCTGCTACTCATCCCCACGTTGGGCACCCGGCGCACGTTTCTTCTCCTGGCGTTGCTGACCCTGACAACGGGGCTGTGGGGCCTGGCCCGGGCCCACCGGCGGCGCTTCTGGGCCCTGGCGTGGACCATCTTCGTCATCGGCGCGCTTTTCCTCTGGAACCCCGGGGCGGTGAAGCCCGTCTCGGGTCTGATCTACGAGGAGGAATCGACCTATAACCTTATCCAGGTGACGGAGGACGCAACAGGCCGCCGTGCCCTGTTGCTCAATGAAGGCCAGGGCATCCACTCGATCTACACACCCCCGGCACTGTACCGAGGCCCAGACGCAGAACCGCTGGCACTGCTGACAGGCGGGCCGTGGGACTTCTACCTGATCGCCCCTTACTTCAACCCGCCTCCCTACCCTCCAGGGAATTTGAGGCGCGTATTGGTCATAGGCTTGGCTGCAGGAACCACACCTACCCAACTCACTGAAATCTATGGGCCGATATCCATTGACGGTGTGGAGATCGATCCTGCCATCGTCCAAGTAGGACGGCGTTATTTCGAGATGACCATGCCCAACTTAAACGTGCATATTGCCGACGGGCGCACGTTCCTCCTGCAAACACGGACCCATTATGACCTCGTAGTAGTGGATGCTTACCGCCTACCCTACATCCCATGGCATCTCACGACCGTGGAGTTCTTCAAAGATGTGCGCAGTCACCTGACCGACGACGGCGTCGTTGCCATCAATGTTGGGCATACACCCGATGATTGGCGACTGGTGGACGCGATGGTGGCTACCATGTCACGCGTGTATAGCTCGGTACACATCGTCGCAGTGCCCAACACCTTCAATGCCATAGTTATCGCAACAGCACAACCCTCGACACCTGCCGACTTCGCAGTTAATTTGTCAGGCCTGACGGATCCCAGGCTGCAGGCAGTAGGGACTCAAGCCCTGTCGCACTTGCGGAAACCAAAGCCCGGTGACACTGTCTTCACCGATGATCGTGCGCCAGTGGAGCAACTGACCGACGTCTTGGCCCTGCGTTACGTGCTGGGCTTCGGCGGCGATGAGACAGAGTGAGTGTTGGCCCGGGAACCCGCAGCAGATGTAGTGACCCTGAGAACCGCTTCCCTCAACCAGAAAGGTGACCAACTGTCCGCCTTCGACCACACCATCGGGTTGACAACGTACCTCCTGAGCTATAATGCCTCTCAGATACCGGTCCGAGTCGAGTCAAACTCAGGAGGAGATACAAGACATGCTCAAATGCCGGTTCTTGGGCCCTTTTATCGTGTCAATCATTGTGTTGGCAGCCCTGACGTCATGCGGGACTGTGACACCGGCGGCAACGCCGACCGCTACACGGACACCCGCGCCGCTATCGACGCCGACCCCGGTTCCCCCTTCGCCGACGGCCACAGAGAGGGCCACGGCGACCCCTCGCCCCTCACCCACGCCCGGCGCTCAGACCCCCACCCCGCTGCCGCCAGACGTCGACCCACTCACCGGGCTCAAAGTGACCGACGAGGCCCTGCTCGATCGCATTCCTATCGCCATCAAGGTCTCCAACTCACCCGAGGTGCGGCCTCAATCGGGTCTCGGTGAGGCCGACCTGGTCTTTGAGCACTTTGCCGAGGGCGGTATCACACGTTTCACGGCCGTTTTCTACCCCAACGATCCGGAGAAGGTAGGATCTGTACGCAGCGGACGCCTGATCGACCTGGAGATCCCGGCGATGTACCACGCGCTCTTCGGGTACTCAGGCTCCAGTGCCGGCGTAAAGGAGCGCATTCGGCACTCCGATCTCTTCCCGGACTACATCGCGGCGCCCGACTTCGGTGTTGGTGAACCCTACTTCTACCGCATCCCACAGCCTGGCAAAGCCTTTGAGCATACGCTCTTCACAAACCCGGCTGTGTTGCGGGAACTGGCAGAGGAGCGTGGGATCAATGAACGCCCTGACTATCCCGTACTCATGACGTTTGGCCAGGCAACTCCGCCCGGGGGTGAATCCGTAGATTACTTCGAAGTGAATTACCTGCCAGGTGTCTGCACGGCCGAGTGGGCCTATGACCCAGAGACAGAGAGGTGGCAGCGCAGCATCGCGGGCACGCCACACACCGATGCGCTCACCGGCGAGCAGATCACCGCCGCCAACGTGATCCTGGTTTTCGCCAACCACGTCTATACTGACATTCTCGAGGATACCTGGGGCGGCGGACATTGGTCCATCGAGATTCAAGTCTGGGGTCAGGGCCCCGTGCTCGTTTTCCGAGACGGTCAACTCTTCTCTGGCTACTGGAAACGCGAAGAACGGCATCATATGCTGACCTTCTACCATGGCGACGGCACACCACTTCCTTTAAAGCCTGGCAATAGCTGGATTCAGCTACTGCCTCTGGACACCGAGTCCAGTGATGTCGAGGACGGTCAGGTTGTCTTCACCCCACCCAAGATGTAGGACGTGTAGGAGGTGGCTATGGAGAGACATGTTGGATTCGAGACAGACGTGATACCTACATCCCATGGGGAGCTTGCCATTACGTTCCTGGGCCACGGGAGTTTGCTGCTCGAGAATCAAGATAAAGTGATCTACGTTGACCCGTACAGTCGTGTGGCAGATTACACTCGTCTGCCACACGCCGATCTGATCCTGATAACACACGAGCATGGGGACCATCTCGATCCCGCCGCACTCTCGCAAGTACGCACGGAAGATACAACGGTCATCATGCCTCCTGTGTGTCTTGCACAGATTCCCGATGGACTGGTGATGCGCAACGGAGACACCCAACAGGTCTTTGGCATCCAGATAGAGGCGGTGCCCGCATACAATGTCGTGCACAGACGCGAGACTGGTGCCCCGTTCCACCCTCCGGGAGTCGGCAACGGGTACGTTCTAGGCTTTGGCAATACACGTGTCTATGTGGCAGGCGACACCGAGGATATCCCGGAAATGCGGTCTCTGCAGGATATTGATATAGCCTTCCTGCCCATGAACCTGCCCTACACAATGACACCGGAGATGGTGGCCAGCGCCGCCCGAGCCTTCAGTCCGCGAATTCTCTATCCCTACCACTATGGGCGCACTGACCCCAACGAGCTGGTCAGGCTTCTGAAGGATCGCCCGGACATTGAAGTACGGATCCGGGACCTGGCATAGCCTGCATGTGTAACAGCTGCACGATGCCTGTCCCCCTGGTCGATGCTTCTCCAGGGGGACAGGCTCATCACCAGGATGGTGGGGGGCAGTGAGTATTCCGACTGACTCGCAGTTGCACTCTACGACATTTCTGCTATAATGTCGCGTGGGTGAGTAGCTCAGTTGGTTAGAGCGCACGGTTCACATCCGTGAGGTCCAGAGTTCGAGTCTCTGCTCGCCCACAGCTTTTCGGCCCCGCCACCGATGCGGGGCTTTTTTGCTGCATCTCTCCACTTGGCGCGACACAGCGACACAGATAGAAGGATGCTACTATGCGGGGCTTGCTTACCGTACGAGCTGGCTGCCCCGACGTCACACCCCAGGTGGTAAGACGTCAGTCTCTACGTACCGCGTACGACAAACCGGTATGCCGGCACTGCCTCC
>CAZHBB010000090.1:9128-11736 GCA_964530185.1 uncultured Anaerolineales bacterium | reverse complement strand
GGGTAGCTTTCAAGTTCGTCTATGTCGATCTGGTCGATCCCGAGGAACGGAAAGCTATTCGGAAACACATCCGCCAATTCTCAGACCGCATGGCTTTCCCAACACTCATCGTCGATGACGAAAAGTGTATTGTGGGGTTCAAGCCGGATGCGATTAAGGCGCGGTTGGGGCTATGACTGAAGAGATGACTATCTCTCAGGAGGCTGTTGACGCCCTTTACGAGCGGCTGAGCCGTGAGGCCAAAGCGAGTGGCTACAATTTGAATCCGGACGTCACCTTCACTAAGGGCTTAATCGAGGGCCTCTTGATCAACGAGGGCCGCTATGGCTACTGGGCATGTCCCTGTCGGTTGGCTGAGGGGGTGCGGGAGAAGGATCTGGATATCATCTGCCCCTGTGATTACAGGGATGAGGATCTGGAAGAGTATGGTGCATGCTACTGCGCACTCTATGTCTCGGACGCAGTCGTGCGCGGGGAGCAGGAGGCCCAGGCGATCCCTGAGCGCCGTCCTCCTGAGGAAGTGCGGGCTGAACAGACGACAAGTCACCAGGCTCAGCTTGTACCTGCCTTCCATGAGGAACATGAGGAGGTGCTGGTGGGGCTCACCTGGCGAGGCATCCCCGTCTGGCGTTGCAGGGTGTGTGGTTACCTGTGTGCGCGTTCCCATCCCCCCTTAAAGTGTCCTGTGTGCAAAGCCGATCAGGATCGGTTCGAGCGCTTTCTGTAGGATGGGACCAACTCAGGCCAAGGGGCAGGATAGATTGGACAAGGGACCATCCGGTCCCTTGTCAGTTCTGCTAGAGACAGTCCAAGATGCCTATCTATATTGATGTGTCTGCTGCCGTTCATCGCCGCGCGGGTCTCGGTCGTTATGCGGAAAGCCTTACCCAGGCGTTGTTGACCACCCAGCGTGAGCCGATCGCGCTTTTCTACAATCGAGAGAAGGGGGTGACGGTTCCAGCGGCGTGGACCTCCCTCAGACGGGCCACGGTCTCGTTAGGGTACAAGCCGTGGCGGTTGGCGGTATGGGCAGGGCAACTTATGGGCCTCGCCTTTGATCGTCTTTTGCCTGAGGCGTCGTTGTTCCATGCGACAGAGCATCTCCTGATGCCATTAAGGCGAGTACCTACGGTGTTGACCGTTCATGATCTGATCTTCGCCCATCTGCCACAGCACCATAAGGCCCTGAATCGGTGGTATCTCCGTCTGACGATGCCCCTTTATTGTCGACGCGCCGAACGCATTATTGCGGTCTCTCAGCACACCCGGCAGGACCTGGCGCACCTGTACCGCATCCCGCTTGACAAGGTCCATGTGGTCTATGAGGCGGCTGATCCGCGCTTCTTTCCCCAGGAGCCCACGGCCTGTGCTCGTGTGACACGGCGTTATGGATTGCCCGAGGCCTTTATACTCTATGTGGGGACAATCGAACCGCGCAAGAACCTGTTGAGGCTCCTTCGGGCCTGGGAGCCTCTCTATCTCAAGCGGGCCTGTGGCCCTCTCGTGTTGGTGGGACGCCGGGGTTGGCTGTCTGAGCCGTTCTTTGCCGCGCTTGAGGCCAGTCCGGCGCGGGATGGCGTGATCTTGCCCGGCTATGTCGCCGATGACGATCTGCCTGCCGTCTATAGCGCGGCGACGCTCTTCGTCTTCCCCAGCCTGTACGAGGGTTTCGGGTTACCGCCACTGGAGTCTATGGCCTGCGGTACTCCAGTCATTTGTTCGGATGCGGCCTCCCTGCCTGAGGTCGTGGGCGATGCGGCGCGCCTGGTGAATCCAGGGGATGTGGAGGCCCTTCGCGCGGCGCTGCAGGAGTTATGGGGGGATCCTGATCTAAGGTCTGAACTCCGCGAGCGGGGGCTGGCCCGGTCTGTCCAGTTCTCATGGAAACGGGCCGCTCAAGAGACTTTGCGAGTCTATGACCTTGCCCAATCGTTCTGATTGCGGATCCGTGACACAGAACACCGCGAGGCATATGGTGCAGGAGCGAAAGGCTGGCCAATGTGGTCTCAGCGGGGTATGGTTGAACAGGGCCATGTGGGGCTTTTTGTTGTCCGGTTTGGCCGTTCACGCCGGGACCGCAGCGCTACGAATAGGGGCTTTCTTGCCCTCCCCAAAACTGATAGACTTCGCCGGTTTCTATGCCGCGGCTCATGCATTGCGACAAGGTCTTTCGCCGTATGCTCTCTCACCAGCGTGGCGATACCATCTTGC
The DNA here is from genome assembly GCA_964530185.1 of uncultured Anaerolineales bacterium. Lineage (GTDB taxonomy): Bacteria > Chloroflexota > Anaerolineae > B4-G1 > SLSP01 > PWVB01. The sequence continues at coordinate 9,525 of CAZHBB010000090.1, read as the reverse complement.
TGCAACAACTCGCATATTTCAGACACCACCTCTTGTTTACAATCCGTTGCCGTGGATCTGGTTCCTGCAGCCGCTTACACATGTTGACTATCCGATCGCGGCTGGCCTTTGGCTGGCACTCAACCTTTGCTTGCTGGCTGGCTGCATACACTACCTCTTCAAACTGGCGGCCCTCAGGGATAGGTGGGCACAAGTGCTGGGAGTGGTTGTGATCACGACGTTCGGTCCGGTGGCGCTAGACCTGACTTTGGGCCAGACGAGTGTGGCTCTCCTGGCCGCTATGCTGGTGGTGGGACGGACCCTCTCTACTACGAAGCACTCTGTGGCGCGCGGTGTGAGGTTGGCGTTGGCGACGGCGTTTGCAGCGGGGATCAAGTTATATCCCCTGGCATGGCTT
>CAZHBB010000090.1:6582-9028 GCA_964530185.1 uncultured Anaerolineales bacterium | reverse complement strand
CTGGCATGGCTTTGGGGACAGGGCGGAGACATGCGGCTGGCAAGCGCAGTGGCCTATGGAATGCTTGCTATCTCCCGGCTGAACCATCTATGGCTGATTGCCTTACCCTACCCCTGGGCTCCCCTTCTAAGTGGTGCGGGAGTGGCGGCTGCGTTGGTTGTGTTAGTTGGCACAGGGCATGCATTGGCGCACTGGCCAGGCGGTCTGGGCGGTAGGGCTTGGCGGGAGGTGAGAGCCTGATGCCATTCTATGTCCTGGATGTGCGCACGGCGACGCCTCATTTCCCGGGCATTGGGCGCTACGTACGCAACCTGGCGCGCGCGCTGGTCCCTCTGCTGAGGAAGGATGAACGGCTGGTACTCATCGAGGATAGCCACTACTCACTTCCTTTGCAGGAGCCATCGGCGGTCCATGTCCCCTTGGACGCCTCGCCTTTCACATTGCGTCAACAGTGGGCAGTGCCACGCTATCTGGCGCGCCTCGGGGCAGCATGTTATCACTCACCCTATTACCTTATGCCGTTCCGGCCCGGTGTCCCCACCCTGCTCACGGTCTATGACGTCATCCCACTGCTTTTCCCGCAGTACACGACTCCTCGCGCCCGACTTCTCTTCCGCTGGATGCATTCGCTGGCGCTGATGGCCGCCTCCCGGGTCGTGGTGGTCTCAGAGACTACGCGTCGGGATCTTACACGGCACTTTACCAGGGTTTCGTGCCCTGTGAGCGTTATCCCCCTGGCTGCCGATCCAGTCTTCCAGCCCCCCACGACCGAGGCGGTCGAGGCCGTCTGGCGCCGTTACGGTCTGCATCCACCCTATGTGCTTTACCTCGGGAGTGACAAGCCGCACAAAAATCTGCCTCGTCTGATCGAGGCCTGGGGCAAGGTTCAGCACTATTTCCCCAGCCACTTGCTGGTCATCGCCGGTCCTGGTGCTGGGCAGGTGGAGGCGTCGTCCCGGTCGACGTCAGGGGCTATACGTCGGTTGGGACCGGTGCCCGATGAAGCCCTGGTGGGGCTCTACGGAGGGGCTAGCCTCTTTGTTTTCCCCAGTCTGTACGAGGGCTTTGGACTGCCGGTTTTGGAGGCCATGGCCTGTGGTGCACCGGTGGTCTGCTCGGCGATCGGTGCCCTGCAGGAGGTGGCGGGAGATGCCGCCCTGTACTTCAACCCTGAAGAGATAGAGGATATAGCCAATGCGTTGGTGAGGGCCCTGGAAGACGAAAGCCTGCGTGAGCGTCTAAGCCACGCCGGGCTACAGCGGGCGGCCTTCTTCTCCTGGGCCAGGGCAGCCCAGGCCACGTTGGCTCTCTATCGGCAGCTTACGGCAGGAGGCTAGCCTTTGCGCATCCTTCATCTCTACAAGGATTACTATCCGGTCCTGGGCGGCATTGAGAATTACATCAGGGTGTTGGCCGAGGCTCATGCCGCACAGGGACACCAGGTTACGGTGCTGGTGTGTGCCACCGGTCGCCGGAGCGATGTGAGAGAGCGCCGGCAAGTGACGGTTTATCGTGCCTCGCGTCTGGCCACTGTGGCCTCAATGCCCCTCAGCCTGCAACAGCCTCTCCAATTGGCCAGGCTTCAGGCGGACGTGCTCCATCTTCACGCCCCTTACCCTTTGGGGGAGGTGAGTGCTTGGCTGCTCAAACGGCGTACCCCCTGGGTGATGACGTACCATTCCGACGTTGTGCGACAGAGGGGCTGGCTCAAACTCTATGCCCCGCTGCTGCGACGCGTCCTACGCCGCGTCGATCGTATCCTGGTCACCAGTCCGCGCTATCTGGAGACTTCCCGGTGGCTACGCTCGGTGCGGGACCGCTGTCTTGTGAGTCCTCTGGGCATAGATCATCAACGTTTCCATCCGCCCGCGACACCCTATGAAGGGCCACCGCGGCTCCTGTTTGTGGGGCGGTTGCGCTACTACAAGGGGTTGGACACCTTGTTGCAGGCCTTGCCCCTGTTGCCAGGGGACGTGACTCTGGAGGTTGTGGGCAGCGGCCCCATGTTGTCTGAGTGGCAGGCTTTGGCTGGCCGGCTTGGGGTAGCCTCACGGGTTCATTTCTGGGGCGAGATCTCAGATGATGCCCTGCCGGACGTCTATCGCCACGCCACGCTTTTCGTCCTGCCGGCGAACGCCCGGGCAGAGGCCTTTGGCATGGTGTTGTTGGAGGCCATGGCCTCAGGCCTGCCCTGTGTGACGACAGAGGTCGGCACTGGTACTTCCTGGGTGGTGCAGGACGACATCACCGGTTATGTGGTGCCGCCAGCACAACCAGAAGCTTTGGCTCGTGCCATTGGCCGGCTGTTGACAGATGCCGCGTTGCGTCAGCGGATGGGACGAGCCGCCCGTGAGCGTGTGGAAGCCGAGTTCACCCAACGCGCCATGGTGGACAGAGTGCTGGCGGTCTATCAGGCGGTAGCCTCGGAAGGCCCTGGTTGATCTGC
>CAZHBB010000090.1:0-6482 GCA_964530185.1 uncultured Anaerolineales bacterium | reverse complement strand
TAATCAATCAAAGGGACGCTGCAGGGCGAAGCACCCCGCAGCGCAAACGGCGCCCTTCAGACTAGGGGGGATGAGGGCAACAATGGCCGCCAGGGTATGTCTTCTCCTCCCATGGGTATGGGCAAGGATTATCCCCCCCAGTCCGGCTGCTGCGGTCTGACCGGCGGCATGGGCGGGACCGGGATCTCGATGGGGCGCCACCTCCCCAGCCTTACCTCGATGGTGTACGATCGACCGTCGCGTTCGTAGGTGATCTCCACGTGATCACCGGGATGATAGCGCAGGATCGCCTCATCGAGGGGGTGCCGCGGCGTGATGGGCTTTCCTTCCACTTCTGTGATCACGTCTCCCGCCTGCAGTCCGGCCTGCTCTGCCGGGCTCTCAGGGACCACGGAGGTGATTTCAGCCCCCTCTTCTGTCATAATGAACGTCACCCCCAACCAGGGCCGGGTTTCAAGCGGGAAGGGTCTTTCAGGGGGTTGGGGCTGCGGCAGGGACGGAGGTTCCTGGTACTGCGGCGGGAATTCAGGGGCCTCGTGGTGGAACGTGGTCCTAGTTCCTATCGCGAATCCGATGATGCCACCCCAAAAGGCGCTGACGACGCAGACCAGGCACAGCACGATCACGGCGATCAACCCCAGGGTGGCCCATTTCCATCCCTGTGTCTTTGATTCAGTCGAGCGAGTTTCATTCATCATTATTGACCTCCTCATCATGAGCATGGAGGTGCTCTTTCAACCTCCAGTTCCACTTTGTGCCAGTGACCATACACGGTCGAATTCGTCTAAGTAGCGATCGGCGACATATGGGCTGTGGATGATAAGGGCGTTCTCGTCGTTGCTCTCTGCCGCACTCCGTGTGAAATTATACGAACCGGTGACCACGATGGTCTCGTCGAAGATCATCACTTTGTGGTGCATGGCATAGGGGTTGCCGTCGGGTAACACCGTCACACCAGCCCCTTGCAGTCGATCGAAATCGGAGCCCGCGATATCCAGATTCCTGCCCTCCAGCACACCCTGAACGACCACTCCGCGTTCATGGGCAGCGATCAGTGCATCAGCCAGGGCGTCATCTGTGAACACAAAAGCCATGAAGCGGATGCTTGCCTGGCTGTTCTCTATCAGTTTCAGAAGGCGCGCACGCACATTCCCCTCCGACTCGAAGAAGGTCTCTATGCGAGCCTCGGCATCTGCGAGCAGGATGTCGGGATAGGGGACAGAGGGCGGCGAAGTTGGGCCAAAGGCGTGACGCGTGAACATCTCGTCGAATTCGAGACTGTAATTTTCGACCAACGCGGGTGATTTGACGAGGACCACGTTGTTGTCGTTGCGGTAAGTGCCGTTGTACGTCAGGTTCCAGGAACCTGTCCACAGGATGTCCTCGTCCAGGACGACGAACTTGTTATGCATGAAAGCCTCTCGGCCATCCCCCACAATGGCCACGCCCTCCGCAAGCAGCCTCGACGCCCCTCTTTCATCCAGGTAATCACTGTCGGTGACGATGCGCACGTCGACACCCCGGCGATAGGCTTGCAGCAGCGCCTCGGCGATGCTCTCCGACTCGAGGTCAAAGGCCGCAACCCAGGCTCGTTCCCTGGCGGACTCGATGAGCTCGATGAGCCGCTGGTCCATGCGGATGGGAAGGGATGAAAGCTCTGCGTCTTGGGCGTCCTGTGGTGCGGTGAAGGCGATCTGGATCGCCCCTCCTGGCTCCCCCAGGACATCCAGCAAGTCGATGCCCAGGATCTCCTTGCTGGCCCAGGCCAGGGTAATGAAAAGGAGCGCGACCAGGAACTCGCGCCATTTCAACTCATTGGAACTTTGTGGGGTAACGTTCATTCCAATGCCTCGGCGTGGGCTGTGGGTGAGGCCTTGGCGACATTTCCCCCGTGCTCTGACCGTAGGATCTCGCGCAGCGTTGCCGCGGGATCTTCCGATGTGGCGACCAACGCCGTCAGGTGTTGCATGCGATGCCGGAGGGCCTGCACCTCACTGCCCAGCCCCGGTCGGGATGCTGGCATCCCATGGCCCTTCTCCCTGTTCCAAAGCCGGATGAGCTGCTCTTGCGCCCAGGCGAGCAATGTCTGGGCGGCGGCATCGGGCAATGGGTCAGTGATCTTGGGATCCTCGGCCAGTTGCTCCAGGATACGCTGTAGCCAGTCGTGCAGATCCTCCTCGTTGCTCCGTGTCTCCTCCTGGCCGGCGGATACCTGACGTCCCAACGGGGAGGGGTGAAGGCGCTGCCTGGCCCGCACCTTCTCCGCGAAAGCCCTTGTGATAGCCTGCTGTGGGGGCGTGGGCCGCACGAACGGTCGCCGCTGGCAGACCCGTTCCCAGGCCCGCTCGACGGGGTCACCGGTGTAGATGAGATAAGCCACGGCCATGGTGGGAGCGCGGCCCACACCTGCAGCGCAGTGAATGTAGACCCCATGCCCTTGTTCGACCTGCTGGTGGATGAAGTCCGCGCCACGGGTCAACTGCTCCAGGGTAGGCTCTGTGTCGTCAATCACCGGCAGCCAAAGGTAAGCATCCAGCGCTAGGCCATGGGCCGCATCGTCCCATTCCTGACGCATGTTGACGATCGCCCGGATCCCCAGTTCTCGCATAGCCTGCAGCCCGTGATGTCTGTGCTGACCGCCCACGAAAAGGAGATCCGTGACCTGACTGAGTTCTGGGGGGGAATATCCCCGTATCCGGCGCACGAGTTTATCTTTGACCCACAGCCATGACGTCCTGATCCCCTGCTCCACAAGCCTGCGATAGACGATGTAGACGAACAGGGCGGGAGGGCAAGCCTGAAGGCGTTCATGGGTTTTGAAGACCGATGCTTTCAACTTCGTTCACTCCTGTGACCAAGGTTCACCCATAGAGCGCTGCGATGGCATCGTCCTGATCATCGAGCCCTTTGGCGATCTCTAACGCCACCTCGCGGTAGTCGCGTGTGTGGATCACCACTGGCATAGGTACGGCATGCCCCAGGATCAGCGCCTGCTGGCGGGTCTCCAGGCGGGCCAGGACCTCCCGCAGGGCCGCGGTACCTGCTACGCCTGAGAAGACGGCTCGGATGTCGTTTTCCTCGTCGAGCAGGGCCGTGATGCGAGTGCCGATCTGGCTCATCACTTCGGGATCGATCCCGCTGGGGCGTTGGTCGACGATCAACAACGTGACGTTGTACTTGCGCATCTCTCGCGCGATGGTCCCGAAAATGGTGTGCCGCGCGATGGCTGGGTCGAGGAACTTATGCGCTTCCTCGATGGTGATCACCAGGGGATGCGGTTCCTCCCCCTGTCCCCCCAGGTAACGTTCCTTGAGGTCCACGTAGGCATGGTGGATGCGACGCGTGATGTAGTTGGCCACCAGGATATAGGCCTCCAGGGAGTTCCCGTAACGACCAAATTCCAGGATGATGTGCTTGCCGCTCTTGAGGTTTTGCAGAATATGCCGGATGGGATCTTCGTCTGGCGTTTCGGTCAGGAATCCAAACCGCCGAAGTTGCTCGAGCTTCCGTTGGATCGCTCCCAGGGTACCCTCGTGCAACCGGTTCTCGTCGATCAACTGGGTGAGTGCAGGGCTTGGCTCTTCAGCCAGTAACTGGCGCATCCAATCCTTGCCTAGCTTCCGATAGAGCATATATAGCGCGTTGGTCTGGACGTCGGTGAAGCCAAACAACGGCGCCAGCATCTCCACGTCCTCGGGCTCGAGCTGATTGTAACTTATCCGGACCTCGTAATCTATCTTGCTGCCACGGCGACGCGAGGAGTCCATATCCAGGGTGAAGACCAGGACCTGCCCGCCATAGAACAACTGCCGTAACCCTTTCACCTCTTGCCGGCTCTCATCCTCGCTCTTCCAGCCGTACTCGTTGTGCATGTCGAAGACTAGATTGACAGCAGCCTGTTCCTGGATGATGCCGGCCAGGATCATCCGCGTGAGGAAGGTCTTGCCGGTCCCTGTCTTTCCGAAAATGCCGCTGGAGCGCTCCACAAATCGATGCAAATCGAGAGAGATCCGTGTGCCCTCCATCTCCAATGGCTCACCGATGTAAAAACGTCCGGCCTCATCCGGGTCTCCAAAGACCTGCGCGACTTCCTCGGGAGCCGCCTCAAAGACAGGGGCGAAGTGGGTCGGGATGGTCTTTGCGGGACGAATCTCGCCCGTGCTCTGGTCCACCGTCAACATGGGCGTGATATGGAGCCTGGCCGAGGTTAGCGTCCCGCGGTAGGCACGGGCGATGTAGCCCTCAGGGTCTGAGGGCGGCGATTGCTCGATCTCGGGATAGCGAGTCTCCAGCGCGATGTCGGTGATCATCCCAAAGAAGCGCTTGCCCGTCTGCCCACGGATGACGACATAGCGGCCCACGGCCAGTCCTTCGATAAGACGGTTGGGAAGCAGTTTGGCGTCAAGCCCTCGGCTGAGGCTGCCTGCCACAACCGTCGCCAGGGGGTCAGTGGGGTGGATCTCTGGGCGTGGGAAAAATGTGTCCAGTTCACTTGTCATGACGATGCTTCACTCCTTCGCCTAGTTCCCCTCACACCCCACCTCCCACACCCAGATCTTGGTCTCTGCAAACTGACCGTCAGCCGACCACACCCTGACGCTTGCTGGCATGGCCTTACAGAGCCGCCAGCGAGTGTGCACCTCAAGCCCCTCCTCGATGGGCTTGTCCTCGATCTGCGACCGATAGGGGGGCACTCCCCCCTGGATACGCAGGCGTAGGGTGCCTTCCCAATCCCCAGTATCGGGGATCTTGTGCCACTCGACCCACTCCCAGGCGGGATCCAGGAAGACCAGAGGCGGCCCCGGCTTCGGCGGTGTGGCGGTAGGCGTCTCTGTAGGAGGAGCGGGTGTGGGTGAGGGAGTGTCCGTGGGCTTGGGCGTGGCCGTCGGCGTCTCAGATGCTGAAACCGCTGGCGCGGTCTCGGTGGCTTCGGCGTCAGGTGTCGTTGCCTCTGGAGGCATGGTGGCCGTGCCTCCCTCAGAAGAGGGTGTGGCTTCTTGGGCTGGGGGCTGGATCTCGCCACCAGACGGCGCCTGTGTCACAGAGATGGGAAAGCCCGGGAAGTTGCAGGCCAGAGCTAAAAGAGCCAACAGGGCCACAAGGGTTCTCTTGTATCTCATTGTTCCCTCCTTGGTTATATCAAGTGCTCTCAAGGTGATTCTGCCATCGACTCCAGCAGAGTCTTGAAGGCTTCTAAGTCCCATTCTCCTCGAATTCGGACCCGAGGCCATGCATAGCGGGTGTCCAGGCGCTGCTCGTAACCCCAAGCGGTGGTCACAGCGCCCCAATAACCGGCAGAGGCGACGACCGCTTCGGCTGCGGCATCGTGGCGCCCTGAAGGGTAACAGAAAAACCGCACGGGTTTCCCTGTATGCGCTTCCACGGCCTCGCGGGCTCCAAGGATCTGATAGACCAGGAAGTCGTAGGAGCGATTGGTGAGGTCGTAGTGATCTCGGCCATGGGCCTGAATGGACATCCCGCCCTCTGCCATCTCGCGCATTTGGTCCCACGTCAGGTACTCCGGAGCCTCATAATGGGCCGGGGTGGCGAGCACGAAGAAGACCCCGACGAATCCATAGGCCTGCAGTCGGGGGAACACTTCCGTGAAGGCGTTCCGATATCCATCATCAAACGTCAGGACGATGGGACGTGGCGGCAAAGGCTTGCCCGTGCTCAGGGTTTCGTAGAGGTCGGATAGGGTGACCGTCTCATACCCTTGACTCTTGAGATACTGGAGATGCGCTTCGAAAAGCTCTGGTCTGACGGTCAGGTCGATGCGATAGCGGTCCGCATCAGGTGGAAGCTCTGACACATAATGGTACATCAGGATTGGGACGTGGAGGGCCTCTGGAGGCGGTGGATAGGTCGGTGTGGGTGGAGGTGTTGGTGTTTGCGTTGGCGCTGGGGTGGGGGTCCATGTGGGAGTCGAGGTTGGTGTCGGTGTTGACGTCTGTGTGGGGAGCGGGGTGGGAGTCGCGGTGGGTGTCGTCGTGGGAGTGACTATCGCGGTGGGGGTTGGGGGAAGGTGCGTTGGCTCACTCAGGTGCGCCTGTGCAGTAGAGGAGGCACACCCCGACGCTCCCAGGAGCACAGAGACCACGAGGAGCCAGGGGAGGAGGGATTTAGACCACAGATATTTCATCGGAGCCTCAGGATCCACGTCGCGAGAACCAATACGCCAACAGTGCACTTGCCACGGTGGCTATACCCAGCCCAATGGGTACCCATAGCTTCCCGCTGCTTCCTCGCAGGGCCAATTCCGGTTGTGGCTCGGGCTCGGCGCTTTCAGTTCCCCCTACCGCACCCGGAGCGGGGCGTGAGGGCTGTGGTGATACCTGCTCAATGGATAAGGTCTCTGTCGATTCCTGCGGGCCTTCCCTCATCTCTGCGATCGGGGGCGCCTCCTCTGTAGTTGTGGGCACCACGACTTTTTCTGCCTCAAGGGCCATGGCTGGGGTTGCCGTTGGCGGGGTCTGGGCCGC
>CAZHBB010000089.1:9494-11967 GCA_964530185.1 uncultured Anaerolineales bacterium | reverse complement strand
CAACAGACGTTCGGCGTTCCGGTGACAGATATTATGGCGGTCCTCATCGGTGATGGAGGCGTTGGCCAGCACACCCAGCGCGTGATGTGGATCGAACCATGGCAGGTCGGTGCCAAAGAGCAAGCGATCGGAGCCCACCTCGTTCACGAACTTCTCAAGCACCCCGCGGTCATCAAAGACGGCTGTCAGCTCAAGATAGATGTTGGGGAAATTACGGGCCAGAGCCACAGCAGCGTCCCAGTGTCCGTGACAGGCATGACCGAGCAGGAATTTCACATGTGGATAGCGGGCCGCGACCTCCTGTATCACGGCCTCCCCATCATAGGTACTGCCCCCCCAGGTGTGTGCCAGAACAAGTAGCCCCCGCGCCTCAGCATACTCCCACACTGGCCGGTACCGGATATCGGTCAGCGACACTTGATGATAATCCGAGAGGAACTTGAATCCCACGAATACGTCTGGACAGAGTACCTCGAACGCCCTCAGATCTTGTGCCATGAGCTCTGGATAGTTTGGATTCATCACACAGTACGCCCTCAGGCGCCCCGGATGCCTGCGCACGGCCTCGATACTGAGACGGTTCCCAATGTCCGGTGAGAACAGCGCCGCGTGATGCGAAAACACCAGAAGGCGAACCCCCGCCGCATCCATGGTGTGGATCATGGCCTCTGCATCCCCTCGCGGGAAGTAGATCGAGTGAAAGAGCCCCATGTGACCGTGCATGTCGTAGACCGGACAAAGATCTGACTTACCCTGTTCCCACCAGGCTTTGACCAGCTCTGATTGTTCCAGCATCGTCCCTCTCATAGCTCAGCCTCCGCAATCAGTCGCGCCAGGTTGTGATAACTGATCGCCGCTTTCGCCTGCTCACTGACCTCTGCATGCTTCAGAGCCATCATCATGCCGCCAAAGTAGGACTCAGGGAATCCACTTCCAAAGAGCAGCCGGTCCGGCCCATACGTATCCACCAGCGCCTCGATCCCCCCATCGAGAAGATATTGAGAGAGATCGACGTAGACGTTGGGATATCGCTCCAGGAGCGGCCGGAACATGCGATCCTCCCCCCAACATCCATGGTCGCAGATCACACACGTCAACTCAGGGAAGTCCGCCAGCAGATCATAGATCTGAGACCACGTGCTGCCGCGCCGGAGCGAGAGAAAGAGTGGCACACGGCGCTCGACCATCGCGTCCAGCAGGTCTCCCATGGAGACCGCATTGAGTAAAAACCGATGGGATTCCGGAAAGGCCCGCAATGCCACCACCCGCGCGTCCCGCATCTTACGAAACAGGACCTCTGGTGGGGGAAACTCATGAGCCTGGTTGGGCAATACCGTCCAGCATCCGTAGAGCCGCGGATGAGGGGCAATCGCTTCCGCAAGGAGCGTGTTGCCGACCTGCGGTGCCGCATCGTGTTGGGCAATGTGCCACACCAGCGCAGCGTCAATCCCTGCACGATCCATCTCCGACAGTAGCGCCTCCGCGCTCGCTACCGGTGCCAGAGGACGCTGCATGGGCAGGCCGAAGAAGACGTTACAGTCGAAAAAGCGCATAGATCTCCTTTCTCCATCAGACTCGGCTGGCTTTGACCACACGCATCAGCTCCCAGAGATCCAGGTGCGTGAGCTGCGCCCGACCACCTTCAGCAAAGAGAGCCATGCTTTCATACCGCGCGCCAAAGGGCATGAAACCGGTCAGAGCAGCCGCGCCCGCGACCTCCGAACGCCCGGCAAAAGCCTCCACGATCGCCTGATCCAGGAAGACCCGCAGGACGAACGCCTGCCCCTCAGGCTCAAACGGCGTGGTTACCCAACGCCCGTCGGGGAACTCCACAAACAGCTCACCAGGGTCCGGGCGCCAGCCGATGGTGACCAGCCCTCCGTCATCCAGCCGCAGACGCAGTCCGACCACCTGTGCCTCCAAAGGCAAACCGCGTTCCAGGTGGGCTACCACCTCGAGAGAGCGCCCGGCAAGGGGCGCCTCGGGGAGGGGGAGTTCCCCCTCAAGCAGGGTGGAGGGCAGCGCCAGATGCTCCCGCCTGAGCGCCTGGACATCCAACACCGGACGCATTAGAAGAAGCGGACCCGTGACGCCCGATGCCAGGGTTAGAACGCGCGGCAAAGATTGAGCTCCTGTCCACGGTCGGTCAGGGTGCGGCTGCTCACGGAGCCATCCCATCAAGATCCTGCGCCCATCCAGCACGTGATTGTAGGTCACCTCGGCATAGATCGCGCCCAGGTTCGAGGTTAATGTAGCCCCAATGGGCGAGGCATTAAGGAAAGCCTCCCCAGTGAAGTCACCCAGGAAGTACCGCGTCGCTGCTGGGCCCACTCCGAACCGGGTGTAGTTCACCTTCAGAACCCAACGCACCTGATCAGGCACGCCATCCAGCCGAAGCGGGAACAGGTCCGGACATTCCCAGATACCTGGTGCTTCCTCAGGGGCGTGAAACTCCGCCAGGCGTTGCCAGGAC
>CAZHBB010000089.1:4329-9394 GCA_964530185.1 uncultured Anaerolineales bacterium | reverse complement strand
CCGCTGGTATTGGCATGGTCGATCACGGCACTCCCAGAGAAGATGGTATACCCCGCCTCCGGCACCTCCCTGATCGCCACCGGTAGGTGCTGCCAGTGCATCAGGTCGCGACTCACTGCGTGTCCCCAGCTCATATGCCCCCATGAAGTGCTATACGGGTTGTATTGGTAGAACAGATGATATCGTTCCCCATCATACACCAGGCCATTAGGGTCGTTCATCCAGTTGCACGGCGGTGTGAAGTGGAAGCCCGGCCGAAACATCTCCGCCTCTGTCATATATCCCCCTAATGTCGTCCCCGATTGTTCCAAACTGTGCTGGCACGGGCCCACATGAGATCCCAGTCCGCCGGAGAGGACTTCAACATACCGGATTCGACATGGGGATCCCCATGCTGGGCCATCCACTCTACCAGCCGCTGGCGCTGCTGCTCCAGCTTCGGTCGCCATAATGGATCCTCCGCCAGATCGTGCATGTCGCGAGGATCGTCCTGCAGGTCAAACAGGAACTCATAATCATCATCACTGAACCACATGTACTTGGTCTCGCCGTCACTCACACCGTAGACCGCCCCACAGTTGCCACAGGTATGCGATCGGAAGGCCTCGGGCTGCTCCAGCATCAGAGGCGCCAGGCTCTGCCCATCAACCGAGTCTGGAATCTCAACCCCACAGATATCCAGGATTGTGGGCATGATGTCCCGAAGTGCGACCGGTGACCGGTTGTCGATCTGCCCGAACTCGAACCCGTGGTCGCGGGCCCAGGCCCGAGGAGGACGGACGATGAAAGGTACATTCGTCGATCCGCGGAAGAAATCACCTTTGGCCAGATTGCCATGATCAAAGAGCTGATCCCCGTGGTCGCTGACGAAGATCACCAACGTATTGTCCAGGAGCCCGTGCTCGCGGAGATGCCCTAGGAACACCCCAATCATACTGTCGATATGGGTGATCATGGCAGCAACGCCACGCAGGCTTTGCTGGATGACCAGGGGATGATCGCGCCAGTCATCGAAATTGTTCTTCAACTGCAGGTAACGCACACGGGTCGGTAGCTTCTGATCGACCCAGTCACCTCGTACAGGCGCGGGGAACTCGATGTTGCGATAGAGATCATAGTAGCTCTCAGGTGGCGTGATGGGGGGATGGGGCTTGTCGAAGGATATATGCAGGAAGAAGGGCCGCGTGGGGTCTCGCCGATCGATGAACTCCATTGCCCGCTGCGCCGTCCAATGCGTGGTCGTGTAGGGTTCTGGCAGGGGACTCAAACGTAGTCCATACTCGTTGTTCCCAAGCCCATGGGTGTATGCCAGGTGCGCATACCCATGGTCGTCCAGGAAGGCTTCATAATCGTCCTTCAGCAGTCCTCCTTCCTTACGCCCTTCCTCGTTAAGCTGCACGTCCTCAAAGCCAATGCGATTGCGCTGCGGGCATGTGTGGAGCTTACCGGCGGCGAAGGTCTGGTAACCCGCCGCTGTCATCACCTCAGCAAGCTTTGGCCCCTCAGGAAAAGGCTGGAGATCGCGGTTGATGTTCATATGGACACCATATCTGTCCTTACCCGTCATCATAATGCGTCGGGCAGGCACGCACACTGGCACTTCGCTAAAGGCCTGTCGGAAGTTTATCCCCTCATAGGCCAACTCATCGATCTGAGGTGTCATGACGATCGGGTGCCCGTTACATCCCAACCAGTCCCCCCGAAGATGATCACAGCAAATCAACACAACATTTGGCGTACGCGGATCTCGTGCGGGGTCATTCATGCCCGGCTCCTTTCTATGTCAGACCCAGCTCACTGAGCATTGTACCATCGAACCACCCAACCCGCAGCCACCCGGTGCCCTCACCGGCAATGCTGATGCCTGGCGAAGACCCAGGCGGGCGCTTCCAGCACCCCCTCAAGACGTGGAGAGTCCGACTCTTCGACGGCTGCTACTGAGTATCACCCGTTCCTGGGCACGACACATGTAGCTCTCCGCTGGGATGGAGAGAGTGAGCCGGTAGACACGTACGGGCAAACGTCCGATCAGGAAGGCCCACTTAGGCCCAGGACCGAGTGTGGATGCCTTCCGCACGGCACCCCACACTTCGAACTGGCGTTCGTAGCACTGACGTAAAGCCCACCCTGAAGAAGAAACTCCGCATGTCTCCCCCGTTGCACGACCTGCCCTTCGCGCAGCACCAAGGCCAAATCCGGAGCGCGTTCCATGCTCGGCTGATGGACGATCACCAGCCAGGTTCGATCCCTCATAAGCCGTGCCAGCAGCAGGCGCTGCTTCTCCCCCCTGAGAGGGCAGCTACGCTTGCTGCAACCGGGGCTTCACGCCGGAAGGAGAATCCGTGGATTGACACGACAGCGTGAAGCGCAAGGTGGTACCCAAACCCACCACACTTTCAACCGTGATATTGCCACCGTGGAGCTCGATAAGCTGTCGGGCGATCGCGAGACCCAGACCACTACCTCCACTTGATCGGGCCCGGGATCGATCGCCCCGCCAGAAACGCTCGAAGACGTGGGGCTGATCCTCCTCGGGAATACCCGTGCCTGTATCTCGGACCTCAACCGCTACACCATCTTCTGTCCTGTAAGCAGCCAATGTGATCTGCCCACCCGCTGGTGTATGCCGCACTGCATTTGTGATCAGGTTGCCCAACACTTGTGAGATCCGACGCCAGTCGGCTAAGACGGAGGGTAGGTCCGAGGCGATATCCAGTTTCAGCGACAGGTGCTCATCTGCAATCAGGGGGCCGAAGTTGACCGCGGCATCGTGTAGAAGATCCGCCAGATCCACCTCTCGCAGGTCCAACTCCAACCTGCCGGCTTCAGCCAACGCCAGCACTCGCAGGTCCTCAACGAGTTGCGACAGCAGCTCCACCTCCTCCAAGACAGGCGCCAGATGAGCCTCAGTAGCCGGGTACACCCCGTCCAGGATACCCTCCAGCTTGCCACGCACCACACTGAGCGGCGTGCGCAGTTCATGGGCGATGTCAGCCGTCATGTTTCGACGTAGTTCATCAGCCCGGGACAGTGCTGCGGCCATGCGGTTGAAGGAGGAAGCAAGCTCGCCCATCTCGCCCGACCAATCCTCCGGCACCCGAACGTCAAGCTGCCCTTCGGCGATGGCATGCGTAGCGACCGTCAACTCCTTCAGCGGACTGGCTATATGCCGTGACAAAAGAGCGCCCACCCCGAGGCTCAGACCGATTAAGAGGACCTCTGCCAACAGAAAATGTTCGAGCGTCTGTTCGATGAAGTCGACACGCTTGCGAAACGGGGGATGCGCGAAGCCCCCTCCCTCCAGCGAGGCATTGAACGGCAACCACAGATACCCCACTGTGTCACTCCCGTGCACAATAGGCTGCGCCAAGAGACGCTCCGTAGGTTGGAGGGTTCGTCCGATGCGATCAGGGGTCGGGGCCACCAAAATCCTGCCATCACGATCGGCTATCACGACGGGCTGACGCCAGTCCTCATCCCAAGGCGCCCAGGCCTCACCCACAGGGTAGCTCTCGACCATCGCCTCGACGTTGTCCCAGCCCCCATGCTCCGCATAATAGCGGCCTAGCCGATCTAGCCACAGCTCGACATTCGGCGGCGGTGTACGCTGGAGCTGAGTCTCGACGCGACGGAACGCCAGACGGCCAGTGACGTAGATACCCACGGCCATCAGCGCAGTGGTGATCACAATCGCCAGCAGCAACTGCCAGAAAAACTTCAGACCTCGCAGACGTTCAAACCCCACCCGCATGGGCATCTACCCTTCTGCCAGCCGATAACCAACCCCGTAAACTGTGAGGATGTAGCGAGGGTTGTGGGGGTCAGGCTCAATCTTCTGGCGCAGATTCTTGATATGAGAGTCAATCGCGCGGTCGTAGCCCGCATAGGCTACATCGTAGACCGCCTCCACCAACTGCGTACGCGTAAACACCCGTCCCGGCTCACGCATCAGCACCTGCAGCAGATCGAACTCTGTAGGCGTGAGTGAGACTTCCTGCCCTCCTGCAGTCACACAACGACGCCGGAGGTCCATCACCAGATCCCCAACGCGTAGGACCTCCCTCGTCGAAACGCCATAGTTCTGAACCCGTCGCAGCACCGCTCTTACCCGCGCGACCACCTCCCGAGGACTGAATGGTTTGGTGATATAGTCATCAGCTCCCAGCTCTAGCCCCACCAGACGGTCAGGCAGATCCACCCGCGCCGTCAACATGAGGATGGGAGTGGTGCGAAGTGTAGCGTCAGTACGCACCTCGCGACATACATCGAAGCCATCAAGGCCACCAGGAAGCATGAGATCAAGCACGATGAGCGCCGGGCGCTCATGGCGCGCCATAGCCAACGCTGCCCGCCCATCTTGCGCGTGAATCACCCTGTATCCCGCCTGCTCGAGATAGTCGCGCACAACCTCTGCGATGTGAGGCTCGTCCTCCACCACCAGGATTGTCAAACGTCCAGCTTGACGACTATTCATCACAGAACATGATACCCTGCGCCAGTCATTCTACCAGAGCACTCGCCACCCTGACTATCGAACCTCTCCCTCCGCACTGACATTGACACACGCATAGGGGACTGAGGGCACCAACATCTGGAAGCCCATACTCTGTTCGCCCTCCAGGGGGCCAGGCAGGATGCGCGATCCGACAGATATCAGACAGCCGCGCGAATCCATAAGCTGCGCATAGACGCGCACACCGTGTACCACAGCCGTCGTCGGGTTTTGAATAGTCCCCACTATTCGAACCATGCCAGCACCATAAGCGGAGGCTGCGACACTGTCCACCGAGAGGTCTACCGGCCGAACCCAGGAAGCCGAAACCGGCACGCCTTCTGGATGTAGATGATAGGCCACGTAATCACGCGCATAGTTCTCCAGCATGAAGGCGCAACGCTCTCCTGGGCTCAGGGTATAGCAGGCACAGGTCGCCTTCACCGGGCCAAAGTGATAGTCCCGCTCGTCGTAGAAGGTGCCCAGTACGCCCACGCCACGATAGACCTGATCCCCATCATTGCGGACCCAGCCCAATACTGTGTATCGATCACCATCCCTATTGACCACGAC
>CAZHBB010000089.1:0-4229 GCA_964530185.1 uncultured Anaerolineales bacterium | reverse complement strand
CGATGTCTCATCGCATCCCTGCCCCCAACCCATTCGCTACTCATACCTCAGCGCCTCGATGGGATTCAATTTCGAAGCTTGGTTTGCCGGATAGATTCCAAAGAAAAGCCCAATCGCAAACGAGAACCCTACAGCCAACAAGACCGACTCTGGTGTCACTACCGATGTGAACAGCCCCGTCATATTGACGATCTGTCCAGCACCTATGCCTACCAAGACGCCCAATCCCCCACCAAGCAGACTTAGAATGACCGACTCCAGCAGAAACTGAGTGAGGATATCGGAGCGACGCGCTCCAATGGCCTTCCGCAGTCCAATCTCGCGGGTGCGCTCGGTGACCGAGACTAGCATGATATTCATGATACCGATGCCCCCGACAATCAGAGCAATGCCAGCAATGGCTCCCAGGAAAACAGTCAGGGTGTCGGTCACGGTTGTCGCTGCCTCAAGCATGTCGGCCTGACTGATGATTCGATAGTCCGCATCATCCAGTGGGGTGAGTCCATGGTTTGTCTGCAGCACCTCCTCAATCTCAGCATAGGCTGCGTCAACACGCGAGTCCGAGATAGCACGCACGTTGATACGACTGAGTATGAGATCACCATACGAGTTCCTGGCATTCGCCAGTTTCGTCTGTGCAGTTGAGAGCGGCACAAAGATACTGTTATCGATATCAGCGAACATCGATCCTCCCTGCTCTTGGAGGACGCCGATCACTGTCAGAGATGTCTTGCGAGTACCCCCGCTACTGGCGAACTTGATCTTTTGCCCCACTGGCTCAAAGTCGCCGAAGAGATCCTGCGCCACCTGATAGCCAAGCACAACTACCTTCGCGCGACGATCCAAGTCACGTTCACTTAGGAAGACACCACTGGCAAGGCTCACATCATGGAGTTGTCGATAATCGGGTGTTGTACCCAGCGCGCTCACGCTGAAGTTTGTATCCCCAAAGATAATCTGGCCGGCCACATTATACTCGGGCACGATGAGCTCAGCATCGGGTACGCGCAATGGGTCAGCCAGTGCCTCATAATCCTCCATGGTGATATAGCCACCGGCTGAGCGTTCCCCAACCCGCCCGCGGGTCATTGGCACCACGACAAGCATGTTTGTCCCCATGCTGCTTATCTGCTGGGTAATACTGACCTGAGCGCCCTCACCGATCGACATTAGCGCGATCACTGCAGCGACACCGATGATGACACCCAGCATTGTCAACGCTGTGCGCAGCTTGTTTGCCATCATCGCCTCAAGCGCCACGCGCACGTTCTCTAGAAGGTCGACCAGTTGGGTGATCATTGCCCTTGTCCTCCATCCACCGATGTATCGCCTCCCACAGGCCCCTGCGTCGTCTCCTCGCGCACAACCAATCCATCCATCAGATAGATGATCCGCCGGCCATGAGCGGCGATGGCCGGATCGTGGGTTACCATCACGACTGTGATGCCTCGCTCCTCATGGAGTTGATGGAAGATCTCCATCACCTCCGCACCCGATTTGGAGTCCAGGTTGCCGGTCGGCTCATCGGCCAACAGGATCGAGGGAGCGTTGACCAATGCCCGGGCAATCGCCACCCGCTGCCGCTGTCCACCCGAAAGCTCAGACGGCCGATGATGCATCCGGTCGGAGAGCCCCACCATGGCCAGCGCTTCCTCGGCCCGCTTTCTGCGCTCCGCAAGGGGAACACGAGCCCCGTCCCGCGTATACTGAAGCGGCAACATCACCTGGTTCAAAGCTGTGGCTCGCGCCAGTAGATTGAAGGTCTGAAACACAAACCCTATCTTGCGATTGCGAATGGCGGCGAGCTGGTTGTCCGTCATCTGACTGACGTTGACACCGTCGAGGACGTATTCCCCAGAGGTCGGGGTATCCAGGCAGCCGATGATGTGCATCAATGTTGACTTACCCGAGCCGGATGGGCCCATGATCGCCACCCATTCCCCATGCTCGATGGAAAGCGTGACGCCTCGCAACGCGCGCACCACCACCTCTCCCATGGGATAGACCTTGGTAACCTCACGGATCTCGATCAGGCTCATCTATTTCCTCCCACCCAGAGCCCCACTCCCTATACCTGGTATGCCAAGGCCCCGCGGCGCGGGCTGCTCTTGGGCTCCCACATCGTCAGTCAGTACTGAGATCAAGACCACGTCACCCTCTTCCAGACCTTGCACCACTTCGGCATAGGCATCAGTGGTCACGCCCAACTCAACCGGTGTCATGACGAACCCCTCCACCTGTTGAAATTGCGCCTGCATTTGCGCACGGAGTTCCGCACGTTCTTCCGGCGACAAGGCCTGAAAGTCACCGCCGCCCGACATCCGACCTGGCACCATACCGCCGCCCTGCTGCCCTCCACTTCCTTGCCTGAATAGCGTCTGAGGCTCTTCGCCTTCCCGCAGTTGCCGCAGCACAAAGTGACGGCCACCAATGCTGCGTACCGCCTTCAACGGGATCACCAACACATCTTCCGCACTGTCCGTCACCACTTCGGCATCGGTTGTCATGCCAGCACGCACTGGCACTTCCGTGGCATCGAGCGCGATGGTAACCTCATACAGTACCACTCCTGACTGCACACTGGCTGTCGGCGACACGTGGATCACGCGCCCACTGAACTCAGCGTCGTCAAATGCATCCACTACCACTACGGCCGGTTGGCCAACTTCAACCTCGACAATATCCGTTTCGTCCAAACCGATCTCAACCACAAACGAGGCAAGATCTGCAATCGACACAGCAACCTGGGATGTCCCAACCGCCTGCCCCACCTCAATATTCACCGCCGTCACCGTGCCATCCACCGGCGCCACAAGTTCTGTATCCGCCAGCGCACGCTGTGCAGCCTCCAGTTTCAGTCGCGCCTGCTCCAGCGAGATCTCTGCCTGTTCAACCTGCAGCCGGGCCGACTTGATCTCATCCTCGTCAGGACCGGTCTGCTCCTTCTCCAGCGCGATGCGTGCACTGATCACCTTGCTCCAGGCACTCTTAACAGTATTGTCGCTCAAAGTAGCTACCTCCAGGTTGTAAGACGCTTCCGCCAGACGAAGGTTCTCCTGCGCTGTCACGAGCCTTTCCTCAGCAGTCTCCCGCTCGGCTTCAAGCCGCGGACCCAGACGCTTATCCTGTAACTCCCAGTCACGAGCAGGGTCAAACGCTGTGTTATAGGCCTCCTGGGCATCCTCTAGCGCCCGTTGCGCCTGGGCCAGCTTCACCTCAGCCGAAGCAAGCTGGTCATCGACATGGGCATTACTCGCCAACGCCTTGTGGTAGTCTGCCTCGGCCGCCGCCAGATTGGCCTGCGCCTGTTCGATCGCGTCCTGGTCTGGCTCCCAGTTCAGAAGCTCGTCCAGCTTCATCTGCGCTGACTGCAGGCTCACCTCAGCCTGTCGCACCTGGAGCTCTGCCTCAGCCACTGAGCGGCGTGCGTCCACGTCATCCAGGTGCGCCAGGGGCATCCCCGCTGTCACACGATCTCCGGTTTCAACAAGCACCGCCGCAACTTTGCCAGCCGTGTCGAAGCTCAGACCCAACTCATCCCGCGGGGCCAGGCTACCGCTGCCCTCGACGGTCACCCGCAAGGTGCCACGCTCCACAACTGCGGTCTCCAAAGCTGTGTCGGAGACGCCAGCCTCCGAGGGACGTAGCAGCACCCGATAAGTGACGAAAGCACCTCCAACCAGAACGAGGACAACAGCAATCCACCACCACTTCCTCATGAGACAACCTCCACCTCGTGTTTGACATCTAGATGCAATAGCACGCGACACTTGAGACCGATTCCGGTCCGGCCAATCGTGATTCTAGCAGACAAATATGGAGGAAGTGTGGAGAACTCGTCAGAGAACTGTAAAGATTGCGCCTAACTACTGGTCGAGGAAAGCAAAAAAAAACCGGCGGGGGAAGGCCCACCGGGTAAGCACCAGAACATTGTCGGGCTAAATGTACTCTACTTTTTGCCGGATCCGAGTTCCAGATAGGCCCGCCACACGGTGGGAACCTCACCAGAGGCAACCAGATAGCGGACCCGGGGTGTCTTGGGTTCCCACAAGAGCTTCATGTTCGCCTCATGAGGCAGACGGTTAGCCTTCCGCTGATTGCACACAGCGCAGGCACATACTGTGTTGCCCCAACTGTTCTTCCCCCCTCGGCTCACTGGCAGTATATGATCCACCGAAAAGTCTGAACGATTCAACACCTTCCCATGCCGGACATCGCCAAGCCTGATT
>CAZHBB010000088.1:0-12466 GCA_964530185.1 uncultured Anaerolineales bacterium | reverse complement strand
CAAAGGTGACGCCCACCTCACCACCCCCCACAGTCGCGACGGCGCAGACGGTGCGGGTAGCCGCCGATGGCAGCGGCGATTACGAGACGCTGTTGGAGGCTATCGAGGCAGTTGGGGCCGGCTCGACCATTCAACTGGCCGCCGGGACCTACGAGCTGCGCCTGTTGCCCCTGGAGATCGATAAGCCTCTGACGTTGATCGGGGCAGGGCGTGATACCACGGAGATTGCTGGTGAGCGAGGAGGCGCGGCGTTGATCGTCGATAGCGTCGATTTCACGGCGCGTGATCTCACGTTCCGCTATACCGGTGTGGAGGAGGGCGATGTCGTGCTTGTGCGCGGGGGTATGGCGACGTTCGAGGACTGCCGCTTCACAGGCGCGGTAGTTGCCGAGGGCGGCAGTGTGCATGCGGGCCTGCTCGCTTTGGGGCAGGCACAGGTGACGGTGGAAAGGTGCGAGGCTGTAGACAACGACGGGAGCGGCATCCGCATCAAAGAAGGCAGTGACGCAGTCATAAAGGGTTGCGTCTGCAGCGACAACAGCCAGATGGGCATAAGCCTCAAGGACGCCACCGCTGATGTGCGGGATAACGTCTGCGAGCACAATGGTTACTCGGGCATCGCGGTCAGTGGCACGACGCACGCGACTGTGGAGAACAACAAGGTCAGCGAGAACACGCAGACAGGTATTGTCTTCTTCGACGAGGGTGACGGCATGGTACGCGGGAACACGACGACGAGGAATGGCTACCATGGCATCACAGCACATGATGCCAGCGCCCCGACACTGGAGAACAACGTGTGCGCCGAGAACGAGGGGGTCGGCATCCGCATTGCCGGCACCAGCACGGCGACGGTACACGGCAATGATTGCTATGGCAATGGTCTCTCGGGCTTCGTCGCTGGGGATGCGACGATGCCCACGGTGGAAAACAACAAATTCCACGACAATACTGAGAGCGGGATCTCCTTCTTCGACGAGGCTGGAGGAATTGTGCGCAATAATCAGGCCATCAGCAATACCCTGCATGGGATCGACCTGTACGACACCAGCGCGCCGAAGATCATCGGCAACACGGCGACAGACAACATCGAGGCGGGGATCCGCATCTCGGGACAGGCGCGGCCTGAGGTCCAGGACAATATCTGCCGGCACAGCGGTCTTTCAGGCATCATCGTGCTGGGGCAGGCACAGCCGACGCTGCTCGACAATCGCCTTGAGGCCAACCAGGAACACGGCATGATCTTTTTCGGTGAGAGCAGCGGGATGGCGCGGGGCAACACGGTCACCGCGAATGAGAAGAGTGGGATCAGTGTGAACGACATGGCAGCGCCGACGTTGGAGAACAACAC
The DNA here is from genome assembly GCA_964530185.1 of uncultured Anaerolineales bacterium. Lineage (GTDB taxonomy): Bacteria > Chloroflexota > Anaerolineae > B4-G1 > SLSP01 > PWVB01. Next base: position 11,115 of record CAZHBB010000088.1, on the reverse strand, counting down.
GGCCACGGACAACGCCCAGGCGGGGATTGCCTTCTTTGACCAGGCAGGTGGCGTGGCGCGGGGCAACACCGTCGTGAACAATAAGTGGGGGATCTACATCGATGAGGGGGCGGCCCCGACCTTGGAGATGAACACTGTCCACGACAACGTCACCGATATTGACGACCGCCGCGGGCCTGGACCGCACCCCACGCCGACGCCCAAAGCCACCGCCACGAGTGCTGTGCTCTTCGAGGAGGACTTCACCAGCCCCGATGTTGCCTGGGTGTTGGGCAATGACGAGAACGGGAAGGCGTGGTTCGAGGAGGAAAGGTTGTACATCCGCAACAAGACCGATGCGCCGATGGATACCGTGGCCAGGCTGGAGAAGAGCTTCGACGATGTAGTGATCGTGGTGCAGAGCCGCCACGAGGGCGGCAGCCTGGACGACTGGCACGAGGTTGCTTGCCGTGTGCAGGCGGACGGGGATCAGTATGGGGTCGGGTACAGCGCCGATGGATACGTTGAGGCCTTCGGTATCATAGATGGTGAGCCGGTCTCGTTCCTGGAGCCGACGGAGTCGGATGCGGTCAAGCAGGGCACCGGTCTGGTCAATACGATCCGGTTCGCGTGCGTGGGGGACAAGATGACCTTCTGGCTCAACGACGAGATGATCACCAGCTTCACCGATGATCGGTTGACGGAGGGGTACATCGCGTTACGGGTAAGCGCGCTAGGCGGGGAGTATGCCGAGGTGGCATTCGACAACCTGGTGGTGCGGCGGCCGTAGTGGCGTGGAATGGGGTGCGGAAGGTAGCGCCTTCCGCACCCCTTGTGGCGGTAGCTGAGCTTGTCAAGCCACCGGAGGCCCTTTGGGAGCTTCCGTGTACCCTTCGACAGGCTTAGGGTACGGCCCTGGGGCACACTCGGGGTGGCCATCATCCACCACTGTCCGCGGTCAGTATCGTTCCAGTAACTTCAAGAGGATCGGCTCTGCCTCCAGCAACGAACCCACCGCGAATTCCACTCTGTCATGGCCGGTCTCTGAGGAACCTACCAGGATTGTGTGCATGCCTGCCTGCGCCGCGCCGTGCAGGTAGCTCGGCTGGTCATCTAGCAGTACACAGGCCTCGCCTGGAAGTTCAAGGCGCTGTAACACCTGGATGTAGGCCCTGGGGTGTGGCTTGCCCTGGTAGCCCAGCCCTCGCACGTCGAAGATCTGTGTGAAGTGATGTCGGACTCCCAGCCGTCGTGTCACTCGCTCGGCCCACTCTGTGACGCTGTTGGTGAAGATCGCTTTAGGCACCGAAAGCCTGGACAGCATCTTGTCCAGCGCGGGATCGGGGTTCAAATAGGGCGAGACATCGATCGTGTGCACGTAGTGCAGATAGTGCTCGATATCGACCTCCGGATGTTCCCGCAACAGGCCGGCCATGGTAGTGCCATAGGTCTGATAGTAGTGCCCGCGCAAGGCCTGGGCCTCCGCCGGAGACAATCCCAGGGTCTGGGATAGCCAGGTCTCGATGCGTTCCCCTACCTCGCGGAACAGTCCTGAGGCATTGGTGTACAGCGTATCGTCAAGGTCAAAGAGCAGGTATTGGATGGTGCTCATAGCGCCGGCGACCCAGTGCCTCTCACTCTAGCCTCCCACTCAGGGGCAGGGCGACCAGCCCACTCACGATTTTGGGATAGAAATCTGTAGACTTCTGGGGCATACGCTCACCAGCCTCGGTGCACGCGCGCACCTGTTCAATACGGGTGGGGTTGAGCAAGAACAGGAAGTTGGCGCTGCCACCGGCTACCGCCTCGATCCCGGGTTGAGGGTCGCGGAGATAGGTCAGGTTCTCCTTGCGGCTGACGCTCTCTTTACTCAACTTCATGGTCCGCTCGATGATCAGCTCGTGCAGGATGGTGACGTCGAGACGGCGGAAACTGGGATCCCGATCGGGCAGGAGTTGATCCATCACTGTCAGGTCCTTGAGAGTCAGCAGGTAAAACGTGCCGTCGAAAAACCCATAACGGGGGTGATCAGGGTGGGCCTCCGCCATTGCTTGCTGCGTGGCCTCCAACGAGGGCATTTTCTGGATGTCGAAGTAAGGCGCGAGGGCCCGCAGCAGTTGCTGGCTGCTCATCAGACTGTATGAGTGGATCAGCCGGTGCGTCGGCAGGACGACAAGCCCGGGATCGTCCATGCTCACCAGTGTGGCTAAGACATAGTTGAAGGCCGCCTGGGGAGGGGCCTCAGGGTGGGCTGCCCGCTGCTGATCGCGGTAGATGAGCGCTGTCTCGTAGCGGTGATGTCCGTCAGCGATAATCAGCGGAGCGATCCGCGCCATTGCCTCCACGACGCTTTGCACGACGTCGGGATCGTTGACGACCCAGAAGTTCTGTTCTACGTCAGGCTCAATCACCAGATCCCGTACCAATGCGGGTATGTGTGAATCCAGGAAAGGGCGCAGCAGGTTGTTAATGGTGTTATTGCGATCCGGGTAGAGCAGGAAGATATGCCCCCATGCAGTCTCTGTGGTCTGCGTGAGTTTGAGACGGTCCTCCTTAGGCCCACGTAGCGTATACTCATGAGGGAGGACGGTGCCCTCGTCAAACCGCGATAGCTCAAGCGCAACGGTCAATCCCAGGCGACGGTGCTGGTTACCGTCGGGTGTGGTGAAGTGCTGCTCGATCACGTAGAGGGCAGGTTGGGGATCGTGGATAAAGACATCCTCGGCGAGCCAAGTCTCTTTGTAGCAGCGCGCCCGGGTGTAAACGTTATTGACGTCGGAGTCGTCTGGGTGTTGGTATCCCTGAATGATGCGCACGAAGTTGTAAGGCGACTGAGCGTAATATTGAGCTTGCTCTGCCTCGTGGATCCGATCATATGGTGCGGTGATAACCTCCGAAAGGTCGCAGATCTTATCCGGATTGTAGCGCAGTCCACGGAATGGGCGTATGTTGGCCATGGGTCTCCTCAGGTAAGATAGGTCTTAGCCAGTGCCACGATCTCGTCCCCAATGCGCTGCTGGGCTTCTCTGGTAGCAGCGCCAATATGCGGCGTGGCGATAACCTGGGGCAGTGCGATGAGCTTCTGCAATAGCGTGCTCTTTGGAGGTTCCTCCGTATAGACGTCCAGCGCAGCCCCAGCCACCTTTCCACTTGTCAAGGCCTGGTAGAGGGCCGGCTCATTGACCACACCGCCACGTGCTGCCTGCACCAGATAGACGCCTTCCTTCATCTTCGCGAAAGCCGCGGCGTCCAGCATGTTGAGGGTCTCAGGGGTGGCCGGTACATGGAGGCTGATATAGTCGGCTTGCTTCAGCAGCTCGTCGAGCGGCACTATGTCTTCGTGTGTGATATAGGGGTCGTAGGCGATAACGCGCATGCCCAGGGCCCGGGCCTTGCGCCCCAGTTCGCGGCCAATGCGGCCATAGCCGATGATGCCCAGCGTCTTGTCCGCCAACTCAGTGCCTTTCAGGGCTTTCTTCTCCCATCGACCGGCTTTCATGGAGTGGTCTGCATAGGGGGTACGACGGGCCAGCGCGAACATCAGGCCCAGGGCCAGCTCGGCCACTGCGTTGGTGCTGGCTTTCGGGGTGTTGCACACTTTGATGCCTTTGCCCTCGGCGTAGGCGACGTCGATGTTGTCCAATCCTACGCCACCACGGATGATGACTTTCATGCGGGTGGCTTTGTCAATGAGAGCTGCGCGTACCTTTGTGCGGCTGCGCACGACCATACCCTCGTAGTCGCTAATGACCTCGGCTAACTCGTCGGCGGTGATGTCATCACGTACGTCAACCTCGATGCCCAGCTCTTTCAGCGCCGTCACGGCGGAGGGCGCCACAGGATCACAGATGAGTAACTTGGCCATGATCTGTCTCCTTTCGGTGGACAAGGGCTTTGGCTCTTGTCCCCGTGATATGGGTGATATGGATGGTTCTAGCTCAAACCCACGATCTCGTCGATGAGACCCAGCACCCATCGAATGTCGTCGGGTGTAAGGTCACCCATATGGGCGATGCGGAACGTCTGTTCCTTAAGTTTGCCGTAACCGTTGGAGATCATCGCACCGCGCTTCCCAAGCTCCTCGTTTAACTCGGCGATGCTGATCCCTCGCGTGTTGGCGACAGTGGTGACTGTGTTGGAGAGGAAGGCCTCGTCGGCGAACAGAGCCCAGTGTTTCTTCGCCCATCCGCGCACGATCTCGGCCATTTCGATATGTCGTGCCCAGCGGTTCTCCAAACCCTCTGCCAGGATATCATCCATCTGACGGTTGAGGGCCTGGATCAGGCTGATGGCTGGCGTGGCCGGCGTCTGGTTGCGCTTGTAGTACTTGAGCATGGTGAGGAAATCGAAATAGTAACCTCGGTGGGGGATCTGCCCGGCCCGGCGCAGCGCACGCTCACTGACCGCGGTCACGGTCAGACCTGGCGGCAGGGCCAGGCACTTCTGGGAGCTCGAGAGGACGACGTCCAGATCCCAGGCGTCAAACTCGATCTTCACGCCCCCCATGGCCGAGACGGCATCCACCAGAATGACGATATCGGGATGTTTGGCCCGCACCATGGCGGCGATCTCCCGTAAGGGGTTCATCACGCCGGTCGAGGTTTCGTTGAGTGTGACGGTCAGGACGTCGTAGTCTCCCTGGCTGAGGGCCTCATCGATCATCTCCGGTGTGAAGCCCTGGCCCCAAGCGATGTCGATGCGATCGGCCGGTATGCCGTTGGCCTGAGCGATCTTGAACCAGCGATCTGAAAAGGCCCCACATACCGGGATGAGGGCACGCTTCTGGACAGTCTGCCGTAACGATCCCTCCATCAGCCCTGTCCCCGAACAGGCGTAGATGAAGACAGGCTGCTCGGTGTAGAGCATCTTCTGGAGCTTCGGCGTGACCTCGGCCTGAAGATCGGAGTATTCGGTGCTGCGATGGCCGATCATGGGCGCGGTCTGCGCCTCCAGGATCGAGGGACGGACGTGGGTAGGTCCAGGGATGAACAGCTTCTTGTACATTGCTAACCTCCTTAAAGTGAAAAGGATCATAGGCGCTGGGTCGACCGTGGGTGACCGCCTTGCGTGAAGGCAGTGTCCGACACCCCGGGGGCTCACCAGGCCCGCTCCGAACCTCACTTGTTACGATAGCCCGGGTACACCGTCAATTGTACCTGTAATCCATAGTCTGGCAGCGTCCATGAAGCCGACAACGAGGGCCGTAAACACCACACCCCAGACAAGGGGGACCCAAGCCTCTTGCCACCCGGCCACTGTGTTTTCACGGTGCAGGGCCAGGACGAAGATCATCGCTCCCAGCAGTGTAAACATGGCGATAACCCCGGCGATGGTGTAGGAGGCGACGACATAGAGCGCGAGACGCGATGATGTGCCCTGCAGCAGGAGGATCAGTCCGGCCACGCCACCCTCGATGACCAGAAGCTGGATAAATTCACGCCCGGACTTGAGCGTGGCCTTCTCCTCGCCGTCGGACCAGATGGCCTGGTTGAAGGCGGGCACCAGGACAAGGCTCATGGACAGCCCCATCATGGTGCCAGTGAGCAGGCGCAGCCAGGGCTGTGGGACATAGCCGAGGAGGCCTGCCCCTGGAACCGCCTGCCCACCCAGCCTAGGCAGAAGGCTGATTCCGATGTCCGCGGTGGAGGAGTTCAGGCCGTCGAGGACCCAGAGCACAGCGAAGATCAGCGGCAAGATGAAGAAGGGCCAACGGGGAAATCGCTGGCTCCTCCGTCGTCTCCACAGGCCCCAGTGCACCAGGATCCCTGTCAGAGCCCCGGAAAAGGTACCGGTACAGCGTTGACAGACCGGCAGTTGATGACCGGCTATGAAGAAGGAGTGGCTGGCCCGTCGGTGACATACTGCTGCACCGATGTAGTCCAGCTTTCGCAGGAATCCACCGGGTGTGCCGAAGATCAGAAATCCCAGACTCAGGGCCGCCAGGGCAACCCCCAACCAGCGTAGCAGTGACGAGTACTCTCGGCGCATGGTCACATCCTTCAGTCAATGCGCGAAAAGATGGGCGGGTGGATATCGAAGAGGTTCCGCGCAAGCCGCTGTGGCGAGACAGATGGGTAAACAAGCCCACGGCATAGGAATGATATGGATGAGACGAATAGGCAGGTTCCTGATCGCGCTCGGATTCAGGCGCAACACAAGGGTGAGGACAGAATTGTGGCCGCTCCCGAGCATTGAGCCGTGTGCCATTGGATGGATCATCGCGCGCTATGATAATAGGGGGTGACCGCAGCGCAACCGCGCTGGCTGTGGAGGAGGGAGGGACGGCATAAGATGACCTCTCATATCGTCGAACGTATTCTGGACTCCGTGGAGGTGCAAGCCGCCCAGGCAAAGCCCAAGGAGCTCCTTGTCGGTGCCTACTGGACGTGTGTGGCCCTTGAGGTCGAGGGCCAGGTACGCGCGGGGCTGTCAGCCTGCTTCTCGAGCCATGCAGAGCACCATCATGGGGGCCCAATGCCCATGCGTTGGGCTGGCAACCTGCTGGAGCATCGGGTTCCAGAGCTGGCCCATCTCGCCTTGAGCCGCAGCTTACTCGAGGCCAGTGTGGGCTTTGCCACCATCAATGCCCTGCTTGAGGTGGATGAGGCTGCGTGTGTGGACGTCAACGCCGCGGATGTGATCGCTGAGCATGGGGCTGGGCGCGCGATCGCGGTGGTCGGTCATTTCCCCTTCGTCAATCGGCTAAGGCAGGTGGCTCAGGTTTTGTGGGTTTTGGAGTTGGTGCCGCGTGAGGGGGACCTGCCCGCAGAGAGGGCGCCGGAGATCCTGCCGCAGGCGGATGTGGTAGCGATCACCGGCACATCGCTGCTTAATGGGACGTTCGAGACGCTGGTTGAACAGTGTCGACGTGACGCCTTTGTCATTGTGCTGGGGGCCACGACCCCTATGTCCCCTGTGCTCTTCGATTTCGGGGTCGATGCAATCTCTGGCACCCGGGTGTCCGTGCCTAAATCCGCCATGCGAGCCGTCGCGCAGGGGGCCACATTCCGGCAGATCCCCGGCAAACGTCTGCTTACTATGTTCAGGCCTGGGGTGTTGAGGGGGTCGACCTCATGACTGTCGGCGCCGAAGCTGCCGCGAGACGAAGGGCACGAAGGCCACGCTGCCCAGGTTGATCTTGTGAAGCGTCTCTCCCTCTTTGACGATCTTCCATAGGTTTTGGTAACCGTAGCCTGCGCCCAGAGGGATCACCAGACGACCGCCGTCCGCCAGTTGTTCCAATAAGGGGGAAGGGACCTCTGGAGCGGCTGCCGTAACGATGATCCCATGGTAAGGTGCGAACTCGGGCCATCCCTCATATCCGTCCCCTTGCTTGCAATGCACTTGATAGCCCAGCGCTTGCAGCCTGGCCTTGGCCTCTTCATAGAGTGCAGAGATTCTCTCTACGGTATAGACATCGGCACCCAGCTCGGCCAGGACCGCAGCTTGGTAGCCGGAGCCGGTGCCGATCTCCAGTACTCGGTCGCCCGGCGATATCTCCAGGGCCTCGGTCATCAGTGCGACAATGTAGGGCTGTGAGATGGTCTGCCGATGGCCGATGGGCAGCGCAAAATCCCCATACGCAACCTCGACGTAGCCTTCGGGCACAAATAGATGGCGGGGAACTGCTGCCATGGCCTGCAATACACGCGGATTGGTGATCCCTTGTTCCTTGAGCAATGCAATCATGCGGGCTTGTGCTTCTTGTTCGTCCATAATCACCTTACCCTCATTCGAATCTCACGCTCCATACATAGTCCTCTGCCGTAGCACAAGAGATAGACTCCTGCGTGTAGCAACGCCTACCAACAACAGGGCTTCCTGAAATTCTCCCAACCTCAGGGACAGCGGTCCACGGCTGGGAAGGGGATCTCTCCCTGCCAGTTGATGAGATCGCTGCCAGACAGAATCCACAGGGTCACTGGCAACGGTTGACAGCGCTCCCACTCAAAGGTCAATTCCCCGTTGGGTAATTCAGTTTCGTTCCCCACAACGTCCAGGAAATAACGGTAGGCCCCATTCCCTCCCTGGGCCTGGAATCGGACGGTCCCGCGCCATCGGCCACGTGTCGGATTGTCCTCCCAGGTCACCAGGGTGGGGGTCAGGACGGCCAGCGGCTCGAGCGTGGGTGTGGCGAGGGGGATAACCGGTAAAGGCTTAGGGGTGGGCGTTGGAATGTCAACCACTTCGATCTCGATGAAGACGCGGCTGCCCACACGACGGTCGCCTCTGGAGACCACCCACACCGACTGGTACGTGCCCAATTCCAGCGGCGCGGTCATGGGTATCATCACCTGGATGATCTGGCGGGGGGGCAGGACCTTCAACGGGAAGCTTTCCGGCGCTCCCAGCGAATCTCCCTCGGAAAAGCGGAAATGCATATCGGCAGGCCAGGCGCAGTTGCCAGTGTTGCGGAGCGTGACATAGGTCAAGAGTTTCGTGCCGGGAGCGACTGTCGAGTCCGGTTCGACACGGACCAGGTCTGTCTTAACGCGCAGGTTGCACGCCGGCGTGGAAGAGGGGTGGGCTGTGGGGGGCGGGGATTCAGCCTGCTCCCGAGTCGCCTCGGGCGTCGATGTCTCAGTCCTGATCGGCGAAGGTGACGCCGTGGGGATGAACTGTGTCGCTTCGGCCAGGGGCTCGAGCGCGGCAGGGGATGCAAGCGGCGCGGTCTCCGACGGCATCGGCGTGGTGCTTGATTGCAGGAACAGGGCGGCACCAAGGACCAGGATCACCAGTGCCATCAGCAAAAATCGCATCCACGGGTAGGATCGGCGCGCTGTGAGCTCTTGCTCTTCAGCTACGGCAGCTTGCTGCTGGTCCTCCTCGGCCTCGATGGCGGGTGGTGTGGAAATGGAGGGGACGGGCAGCAGGCGCTCTCGGGCAACGGGGAGAGGGGGTGATGGCGCTCTTGGGCTGGGATATGTCCCCTTTTGGAGTGCACGCAGCCTGGCAGCCATCTCTGCCGCGTTCTCGAAACGTTTTGAGGGCTGCTTGGCAAGCCCCTGCAGAATGAGCTCCTCGAGGCCTGGAGGGATGGCTGACACATGCCGGGAAGGGGGAATCGGCGCCTGGTTGATGTGTTGCATCACCATGCCCATGGGTGTCTCTGCAGTAAACGGCAATTGGCCGGTGACGGTTTGATAGAGCACTACGCTCAGGGAGTAGAGATCTGAAGCTGGTGCCGCTGGTTTGCCCATGGCGATCTCTGGGGCCATGTAGGCCGGGGTCCCGACCATGGCGCCACTGGCGGTGAGCCCTGAGAGGGTGAGCATGCGCGCGATCCCAAAGTCGGTGAGCACAGGACTCCCCGACGGCAGAAACATGATATTGGCCGGTTTGATGTCACGGTGGACCATGCTCTGGCCATGGGCGTAGTCCAGCGCCTCGGCGATGGAGGCCCCGATCTCTATGGTCTCAGGGATGGTGAGAGGGCCATTTTCCAATTTGTCCTTGAGGGTTGGCCCCTCGATGTACTCCATGACCATATAGTAGATGTCCAGGGTCTCGTCGTAGTCGAAATCGTAGACCTGGACGATGTTGGGATGGCGCATGGTTGCCACAATGTGGGCCTCACGGCGGAAGCGAGCCACGAAGCCCTCCTCGTCTGCCAGGAATGGATGGAGAATCTTGATGGCGACCATGCGGTTAAGTTGACGTTGACGCCCTTTATAGACCTCGGCCATACCGCCGTGGCCGATATGCTCGAGGATTTCGTACTTACCGAGGGTCTTGCCAATCAGGAACTGGATGCTGCTCACCATAACCTCGCTTTTAGAGGAGCGGACCGTCGCCTCCTTTATCGGAGGCGTCGCTGCTCATCTGCATTATACCGGTTAAGGTGATGGCTTCAATCTCCAGCGGTGTTCCATACAATGGCAGCGGTGAGGCATCGCCTGTGGATGTGATGATACCCCTTTCCCATTGTTTCTGGTCCTCCTTAAGGGTGCGGAGGAAGTTTTTTCCCCCCGGAGGCGAACCACACACAACGAAGGCGGTCATCCGGGGCTTTCTGGTATAATCGAGGGTGCTATGGCATGGTTGACAGCCTCTAAATTGACGAAATATTACGGTGCCCAGCAGGTCTTCACAGCCCTTTCTCTCCAGGTGGATCAAGGTGAGCGTGTGGCCCTGGTGGGGGCCAATGGCTGCGGGAAGAGCACGCTCCTGGATATCCTCGCGGGCGTCCTAGAGCCAGACGCGGGTACGGTGCATCTGGCCCGTGGGCGACGGCTGGGCTATCTGCCGCAACGTCCAGACTTGTCGGCGGACGGAACATTATGGTCCTTTATGGAGGAGGCCTTTGTCGACTTGAGGCGACGGGAGGCGGATCTGCGGCGCCTTGAGGCCTTGATGGGATCTGAGGAAGAGGCTGTCCGAGAGCGGGCTATGGTCCGATATGGGAAAGCGCTCGAGGACTTCGAACGAGCGGGGGGCTTCATCTATGAGGCACGTATCAGGCAGGTGCTGGGCGGGCTGGGGTTCCAGCCCTATCAATTCGAGCAGCCGGTGGCCCAACTGAGTGGCGGAGAGCAGACCCGCGCCCTGCTGGCTCGTCTCCTGCTCGAGAGCCCTGATGTGCTTCTGCTGGACGAGCCGACGAACCACCTGGATCTGGAGGGTATCGAGTGGCTCGAGGGCTATCTGAGCTCCTGGAAGGGGGCGATGATCGTCGTCGCGCATGACCGGGCTTTTCTGGACACTGTAGCGACGCGGGTGCTGGAGCTTGAGGATGGACGGCTGGAGAGCTATACGGGCAATTTTAGCGCCTACGTGCGGCAGCGAGCCAGTCGCCGTGCTCGCCAGGCTGCGGAGTATGAAGCTCAGCAGCGTTACATTGAGAAGACAGAGGATTACATCCGCCGCTACATGGCGGGACAGCGCTCCTCTCAGGCCAAAGGACGGCTTAAGCGGCTGCGACGCCTGGAGCGGGTAGAGCGTCCACGCCAGGCTCGGTCGATTCACATCGATTTGCAGACGTCCATGCGCAGTGGGGATCTGGTGCTCGGGCTCTATCAACTCGCTGCCGGGTATCAGGCCGATCAGCCCCTGGTCATTGTAGAGGAGGCTGAGATCAGGCGCGGACAACGCGTGGCGTTGGTCGGTCCTAACGGCGTCGGCAAGACGACGCTGTTG